>JAISPH010000104.1 GCA_031275035.1 Treponema sp. | reverse complement strand
ATTTTCGCTATCCCCCGCAGGCGACTGAATAGTTACAAATTTTTTGGAACAGCCTCTATTCGTGGTAAAACTTTGGAAATTGAATCCCCAAAAGCCAGAAATCAGCCGAAAATATAATGGGAGGCTTTCAAAATCAGGCATTTTGAAAAAGCAACCTTGAAATGCAGGAAATACAGGACAAAAAAGTATGATTAAGCGATTAATACCCCTCGCCCTGCTGCTGGTCTCTGTTTTACCGGTTTTCGCTCAAAACGGCATGAAGATCACCCTGGAGGAGAATTCCGGCGCCCTTACCATCATAAGCTCCCGGGGAAACGTCAAAGAGCTGGTCATCCCCCCGGTTATCAACGGTATGTCGGTTACCGCCATTGGGGAACAGGCCTTTGCCCGCAGGGGCCTTAAGAGCGTGGTTATCCCCGACAGCGTCACGGTTATTGGGGAACAGGCGTTTTCCTTTAACGAATTGAGCTCCCTGGTCATAGGCGATACCGTAACGGTTATCGGGCAGAAGGCTTTCTTTTCCAATAAGCTGGAAACGGTCACCATAGGCTCATCGGTCGCCGAAATCGGGATGGCCGCCTTTGCGGAGAACCTGCTTGGCGAGATCTCCATTCCCCCGGGGGTTGCCAGAATCGGCGCCTATGCCTTCTTTTTTAACAGACTCACCAGCCTATCCATTCCGGATACGGTTACTTCTATAGGCGAAGGGGCTTTTTCCACCAACCGAATCCATACCCTGGTTATCGGGAGCGGCGTTACGGTTATAGGGGACGGGGCTTTCTACAATAACCGGCTTACGGGCATCACGATCCCCGGCAGCATCACCGAAATGGGGAAGCGGGTTTTTGAAAGCCGGTTCACCAAAAAAAACTCCCAGCCTCCTGTTGATTATGTGGACGAAAGAGGCGCGCTGCTGTATACCACGGCCAATAATTTCGATACCTATTACGAGTCTACGGGAAAACGGCCGGGAAAGTATAATTTTTCCGGCGGTGGCTGGATTTTTGAGGAGTAAACAAAAGGCCGCCGGACTATTGCGAAAGGAGTAAGGAACCCTTATAATTACAAGAGTCAAGGAGGACAGAAATGAAGAAATTTTCTCTTTTGGTTTTGGTGGTTCTGGTTTTCAGCCTGGGATTACCCCTTTTCGCCCAGGAGAAAAGGCAGTTCAAGGAATCAGAGTTCTATTATGTGAGCGTCCCAATCGAAAAAATATTTTCCTACCGGAACGGGTATGTTGTCGTGTACCGGAAGGGAGTTAATCAGATGGCCCGAACCTATCTCCCCCTGGAATGGTTTGTTGATGCCGGGGGGAAAGCGGAGCAGATTACTTTGGGTCCCGGCAAAGCCTGGCCGTATCTTACGATCTATTATAAATCCGGCCAGTTCAGCCATATTCGTGTTTATATCCGCCGGGAGAGAACCCACGAAACCTGGGGTGTCGTGCCTATGAACACCAATATTGATGAATATTTCGAGGGCATAGAAGACATCAAACTGGAATTTTGAAATTGACTCGGATAAAACCGGTTCGGGTATGGGGAATTCCGTCATGAGAATTCTTGAAATTATCGATGAAAAATTTTGTTGAAGAACTCCGGCATGAGGTTCCTGTTCCGTTGGTGGATTTTATAAAAACCGGAACTAAATTCCTCGTAGCCGGTCATAAAGAACCCGACGGAGACTGCGTGGGAAGCCAGCTTGCCCTGGTTTCCATATTGCGCCGCATGGGTAAAGAAGCCCTGCCCTGTTCCGCCGGTCCCTTTAAACGGACCGAAGTCAAACCCTATGAAGGCTTCTTTATTTCCTCTCCGGGAGAAGCCGAGCGCGCCGGAAGCCGGGTCATAGTTACCGATTGTTCTTCCCTGGAACGGACGGGGGATCTGGCGCCTTTCCTGGAGGGGCTTCCCCTGGCGGTGATCGATCACCATACGGCCGGGCAGTTTGCCGGCGGCGGGGTTTCCGGCCCTGTGTATATAGACGGCGGGGCGCCGTCGGTAACGGTCCAGATCCTCAACCTCATTGAGACCCTGGGAATGACCCTTGAACTTCCGGAGGCCGAGCTTCTTCTCTTTGGTCTCTGTACCGACACCGGGTTTTTTCGCCATGTGGACCATAAGGGGGCGGCCGTTTTTGAAGCGGCGGCCCGGATGATACGCGCCGGGGCCAGTCCCAAGCAGGTCTTCCTGGACATCAACGGGGGTAAGAGCCTCGATTCCCGTATCCTCATGGGGCATATACTCAGCCGAACCGAGTCTTTTTATGGAGGCCGGCTGCTTTTTTCTACGGAAGAATATGAAGAAACCCGGCGTTACGGCCTTGAGGGCCGGGACTCGGATGCCCTTTACCAGCTCCTCCAGTCGGTAGGGGGAATGGAGGCCATTGTCCTTATCCGTCAGGAAAAACTGGACCCTCCCCAATGTACCGTTGGTCTCCGTTCCCGGCACGAGGTAGATGTGGCGGCCATTGCCAAAAGCTTCGGCGGAGGGGGGCATAAAAACGCCGCGGGTTTAAGCATAAACGCCCTTATCGCCGAGTTAAAACCGAAGATCCTGGAAGCTTTTAAACCGGTTTTTGCCTCGCTATAGCCGCCTGCCGCATTGCGGTCCCGCGTATATCCCCAGGCGTGGCCAATTCCCCCGCTTTCCTGCTACACCGTTGACTATAACCGGCAACAGGGAATTGGCCCCGTCTGGGGCATGAAGCATGAACTTTCTCGGTAAAATTTTCAATAATTCAACGCGGGAACTTGAAGAAAGTAAATCACTGTGATATATTTATATGCATAAACTTAAGCAGAAGGAGTATTTTATGAATCTGAAGAAGTATGTAGGCATTATGGCTATTATCGTTC
>JAISPH010000114.1 GCA_031275035.1 Treponema sp. | reverse complement strand
GGCGGAAGGCATTGGAGCTATGCTGGCGGAGCTCTTTCGGATTGCGGAACGTAACTTGAAACGGCGCCTTGCCGCCGGGGCCGTTTCCATTGAGATGCCCGAAACCCATATCGCCGTTTCCATCCCCGGAGAGGAGATACGAATCGAGCCCCTCCCTTCGTTCCGGTCCGCCGCCATGGTCCGGGAATGTATGCTCCTGGCTGGGGAGGGGGCCGCCCGGTGGGCCCTGCAGAACCGGCTTCCCTTTCCCTACGTCACCCAGGAGGCCGGGGAACTCCCCGGTACGCCCCTGCCGGGTCTGGCCGGTTTCTATCAAATCCGGCGCTGTATGCGGCCCCGGAGCCTTTCCGCCAAACCAGGGGCCCACCAGGGGCTCGGACTTGGCGCTTATACCCAGGTAACCAGCCCCCTCCGGCGCTATACGGATCTGTTGGCCCATCAGCAAATCCGGGCCTTTCTGCGGGGGGAAACGCCCCTCGGCGAGGAGGAAGTCCTCCGGCGGCTTGCCGCCGGAGAAGCCGCGGCGGCGGCGGTAAACCAGGCGGAGCGGGCCTCCAAGACCCACTGGACGGCGGTCTACCTGGCGGGGGAAAAGGCCCTCCGGGGCAGGCTCCGCTGGGAAGGGGTGGTGGTGGAAAAGAAGGGGGCCAGGGCCGTAGTCATCATTCCCGCCCTGGGCATAGAAACCCAGGCGGCGCTGAAAAAAGATGCGGAACTCAATGAGCCGGTCGGCCTGGAACTGGCTTCGGTACGGATTCCCGAGGGGGAATTTACCTTTGTACCGGCATAAAGCCGGGTTTCCGTTTATGCACCGCGAAGCGGCTTTGGAAACCCAACCGGGGTTCTCAAAGCTGTCCTAAATCTGTTTACGGACAAAGCTGAGTACAACCCCGGTATGAGCCTGGAACAGGACGGTTCTGCCGGGATTCCCCAGGGGCTTTTCACCCCAGGAATAGACGGGCATTTCGGCGCCCAGTAATACCTTGACCATGGGGTTTATTCTGACGGTGGTTTCAAAGCCCAGAAACACCGATTTGAGGGTATCCGTTCCCCCGGCGCTGTAAGACCGCTCCAGGGTCTGGTAGCCCATGTCTATATGGACCGTATAGGGAACGTTCTTGGAAAAGACATCCGCGGTATACTGATACCGGATCCACCTGTCTTCGATTTTTCCGCCTCCGGTCTGTTCGGTAAAACTGCGGAGAGAGGCGCTTAAGGTATTTATTACATAGGGCGCCCAGAACCCAAAGGCGATTTCTCCGTTCTGCTGGACATAATCCCCGCCGGCATTGAGTCCCGCCCCGACGGTGGAACCCGCCGTAAGGCGGCCAAAGAGGATACCCGGCCATTCTGCGGCAAAGCCTGCGGAAATCCCCGGCGTAATGACCCGGTCCCGGGTGTTGAAGGGTCCGATAAAGGGGCCTATATCAAGGTGGATATACTCAAAGTTGAAGCTGATATTGGTGATTATCCGGTTCCGCAGAACCGGGTCCCGGTCAAATCCTATCCTGTAATTGATAAAGTCTGCATACACCCCGTCCAGCTGGATTAAACCAAAGGGAAAGTAGTTGGGTTCAAATTTTTTATCGTTCAGAAAGGAGGTCCGGTCCTGATCAAAGGCCATGTTGCCGGCCCCGCCTTTCAGGGTCAAATCCACCGCAAAGGCCGGGGAACAACAGAGTAAAACGCCCGCCAGTAAAAAGTAAATCCGTTTCATCAAAATGCCGCCCGTACCCCCATAAAAAATTCAAACATTTCATGGGGTTTATCGTAACTTGCAGGATCTACCCGCAATTTGGCGTCCCACCGGAGTCCATCGCTGACAAAGCTGATAAAAGGAGAGATGAAGGCCGAGAGATCTTCCCCCTGGTCCACCTTTAGGGCCAGGGTAGACTCAAGGCCGCCCTCAACCTTATTTTCCAGGGCATCCCCAAACAGGAGCTTTATATTAATATCGGCTTTTCCCCGTTCTTCGGGAGTTTCAATCTGCAAATAACGCAGGGGATGGTAGAAAAAAGTAACGTTCAAGGCCATGAGGCCAAAATCAATCCGGGGCTCTATCAGAAAGTAAAATTTATCCACATTGGAGCCTTCCCCCGCCTTCCAGCCGGGAATCCCCAGTTGAACCAGCAGTTCCGCCCCCCCTTCACCGCTGAGCAGAGCCAGGAAACCGCCCCGGATGAGGGGGCTCTGGTCCCTGGAGAGGGTTAAACCGGTAAACCCTTCAAGTTTTAGCCAATCCTTGTTGAAGAGTACCCGCAGATCCCCGGAAAAATGGTTGGTATCGGAAAACTGCATCCCCTCCGCAAAGGCATAATCCTGGTAGATGTACACCATGGGCAGCAGAAAATCCCACGAGGTCAGGGCCAGGGAGAGCCCGGTCCCCCGCACCCCGTGGATGCCGTTATACTGGCGGGATATGATCCCCCCGATTCCTTCGGGAAAATAGAAAAATCCCCTAAAGCCGGTACCCACCTGGCCGGTTCCAAAGCGGGTAACAAATTCATCCCCGGAACAGAAGTAGTCGTTTATTCCGATAAAATAGGAAAGTTCCAGGGGCTTGTTGAAGAGATCCCGGGCGGTAGCTTTGGCAATTCTGAAGGCCAGGACAGCCTGGTTGTTTACTTTGTCCGCCACCTGCCCGTTATAGTCATCCTGGCCCGCCGGGAAACCGGGCGGCGCCAGCGTAAAATTCCGGTAGGCTATGGCCTTTTCCAGGTTGTCCGATTCGAAGGAAAACCCCAGAAGTATGCCGTACTTGTAGCCTCCAAGCAGGGCAAGATCCACCGCCGCCGCCGAGGAAAGGGTAAAATCCCCCTCTTCGGTATGGCCCCGGGTAGCTAACTCCAGCCGGGGAACGGTAAGTTCCGCTCCGGCCAGGGGCATTCCCAGGCTGCCGGACAAAAACAGGGCGAAAATCCACCGGGATACGGCGGCGGCCGCTTTTTTTCTTCCCATATTGTAAAATCTATCATAAGGATCGCTTTAATGCCAGGAGAATATTTCTGATCCCTTGACGTAAGATGAATTGTGTATAAACATTTACTATATGAGTGATTATCTGGACCCCAATAACGAAGAACTCCTCAAGGACTTTTTCAGCGAAGCCCAAATGCAGGTTGATACCCTGGAGCAGAATGTATTGGTCCTGGAGAGTGAGGGGGGTAACAGGGACGCGGTCGATGAGATATTCCGGGCGGCCCATACCCTCAAGGGGGGTTCCGCTACGGTGGAGATGATGGAGCTTTCCCATTTTACTCACCTGGTCGAGGATGTGCTGGACGCTATCCGCTCGGATCAGCTGGCAATCAACGAAGACGTGGTGGATACCCTGTTAGCGGCCATTGATATTATCAAGGCTATGCTCGCTCAGCGTATGAACGGGGCGGTTTACCAGGAGGATACTTCGGAGATTGAAGGCAAGCTTTCGGCTCTTCTTCCTGAAGGCTCCGCCCGCAAGAAGGGGGCCGCCAAACCCGTTTCCAAGCCCCAGGCCGCCGCTCCTCAGCCTGCCGCAGTCTCGGCGCCGCAGACATCCTTTGGGCTCCCGGAGGAGGAATTCCAGGAGCTTAAACAATCCGCCGGCGCCGTTCCAATCTACCGGCTCAAGGTAAAATTTGATGAAAACAGCCTGATGAACACCGTGGGGGGTATCCAGGTATACGCCGCCCTGAAGAGCGCTGGGCAGATCCTTAAAACCGTTCCCGAATTTGAACAGCTCTATGAGGATACGTTCTATCCGACGGTAGACTACTATATAAGCAGCGACAAAACAACGGAAGAACTGGAGCGTTATGTAACTATCCCCGACGTAACCCTGGGGGTGGATATTGTCGGCGTCAATGAACTTGCCGCCTCCCCGGCTCCCGCCGCCCCCGCCCCGGCGGTTCAGGCTGCGCCGGTACAGGCCCCGGCCGCCGTTCAGCCCGTTCCTGCGCCGTCAGCGCCCGCCGCGGCTCCTGCCGCGCCGCCGCCGGCAGCGGGAGAAGAGGTAAAAGCGGCCGGAGGGGGCGCCGCTGCGGACGCCAAAAAGGCCGGCAAGGAGGCCGGGTCCATCCTCCGGGTTGATTCCAAGCGTATCGACGATCTGCTCAACCTGGTTTCCGAGACGGTTATTACCAAGGCGACCTTCAATCAGATTACCAACCAGTTTGGGGATCTGTTGAACGAACTGCACGTCATAGAAAGCGCCTACCGGGAAAAGATCAAAACCCTCTTCGACAGCCTCCCCGGCTATCTTGAAAGCATTCAAAACGGACGTTCCGTCAAGGATATACGCAAGGAAATCGGGGATGAGTACTCGGATATATTCTCCCTGTTTGACGGATTTGAAACGACCCTGAAGAGCAATGTGGGCAAATTCCGTTCCACCTCTCAGAATCTGGGCCGCATTACTGGGGAACTCCAGGAAGGGGTCATGCGGATCCGCATGGTGCCCATCAGCCAGATCTTCAGCCGTTTTCCCCGGCTGGTCCGGGATCTGTCCAAGTCCCTTAACAAAAAGATCAACCTGGTTATCGAAGGAGAGGAGACCGAGTTGGACAAGTCGGTCATTGAAGATCTGTTGGACCCCATTATGCACTCGGTGCGGAATTCCATAGATCACGGGGTAGAGGCTCCGGAGGAGCGAAAGGCTGCGGGCAAGTCCGAAGAAGGAATGGTCCTCCTCAAGGCCGCCAACGAAGGCAACATGATTATTATCGAGATTGCCGACGACGGCAAAGGCATCGATGTGGACGCGGTCAAGGCCAAAGCGGTGGAGAGGGGTATCCTTAACCCCAATAAGGTTCTCTCCGATGTGGAAGCCTTCAACCTTATCTTTGAGCCGGGATTCTCCACGGCAAAGACCATTACCAACATTTCAGGCCGCGGGGTCGGTCTCGACGTGGTACGGCGGTCCATAGAGAAGCTTAACGGGACCGTTACGGTTAATTCGGAGCGGGGCAAGGGAACCAAATTCACGATTAAGCTGCCCCTCACCCTGGCCATTATCCAGGGGCTTCTGGTCCGGGTCGGCACGGAGATCTACTCTATTCCCATCACCTCGGTCATCGAGAGCCTCAGAATCAAGCCCGAGGATATACAGCTCATCGACAACTACGAGGTCTTTAACATCCGCAACGACGTCATCTCTCTGCTCAGGCTTAACCGGCTCTTCGGCATTAAGACCGAGGAACAGCAGGACTATCATTTTATCGTTATCGTAGGGACCGCCGAAAAGAAAATGGGTTTTATGGTGGACAGCCTTATCGGTGAGGAAGACGTGGTTATTAAACCTCTGCGGGATCAGTTTACCAACTCTCCGGGCATCGCCGGGGCTTCGATCCTGGGGGACGGTTCTGTTTCCCTCATTATAGATGTCAACCAGCTTCTGGAACTGGGGCTCCGCAGGGAAATGGAACAGCGCCGCTACCGGGAAGCGTCATTACGGTAACAGGGGAAAAGCCATGGCAGTGATAAAAGATTTAGTCCAGGTAAACGCCGAATTGCAGGAGCAAAAGGAGCGGGTAGAGAATGTTGATTTTAAGATGATCACCTTTTCTCTGGCGGGGAAGGACTACGGCGTTGATATTATGAACGTCAAAGAAATTGCCAAGGCGGATAAGTTTACTTATATGCCCAATGCGGCCTCCTTTGTCCGGGGGGTGTACAATCTCCGGGGCGACATTATCCCCATTGTGGATCTTCGTACCTTCTTTCATCTTTCCGCGGAAAGAAAAAGCGACGGCCTGGAAAACATGCTCATTCTCAGAATTGAGGACCGGGTGTACGGTACTATTGTCGATAAAATTGACAAGGTGGTGGGGATCAGTTCCGATACCATCCAGCCTCCTCATCCTATCTTTGGGGACATCAATATCAAGTTTATCAGCGGGGTTGTTGAAAAACAGGGAGCCCTCTACATCATCCTGGACGTGGTGCGGATCTTCAGTCAAAGCGAAGAAGATAAGCAGAAATCCCGGGTCATACCGGAAAACGACGCCTACTATATGCCTCAGGCGGAGTCTCCGGAGCAGAAGCAGCGGGTCGCCGATTCCGCCCTGGGCTTTATCAAGGACAGTCTTTTTGCATTGAAACGCTTCTCCACAAGTTTCCTGAACGAAGCCTGGCTGAAAAAGCGTTTCAACGACTGGAGCGCCACCAGGGACGGAACGGATCTGCAGCTTAAAAACGGGAACGATGCCGACGACTACCTTTCCGCTTTCTATTCCCCCTGTACGGGGATCTTCTGGGATGACGATTATGCCCAGGCGGTCAAGGCCGTTCTGCACTCTGTGTCGTCGAACAATATCCAGGTTTGGAACCTGGGCTGCGGCAAGGGCTATGAAACATTCTCGTTTGCCTGTATACTGAAATCCCGGTATCCCGACGCCCATATAAAGATATGGGCCAATGACAATGACATTATGGCCCTGTCTACGGCGCCGAACATGATTTTCGATCTGGAGGAGGTTCCGGAGTACTGCCGGCTTTTCATGGTTAAGGGGAGGAACGGATATACCTTCAATCAGGATATTAAAGATTCAATTGTTTTTGAATACCATGACATACTGAACGAGAATGCCCTTCCCGATCTGGACTTTATTTTGGCGCGGGATATACTGTCCTTTGTACAGGAAGCGGATCAGAGAAGGCTTATCGCCGGTTTTGAAGATAAGCTGAAAAGCCATGGTGTGGTGATTTTGGGAAGGAACGAGAGATTATCTGGAGACGGATGGCGGTCCGCCGCAAATGATCCGGTTTCTGCATTTACAGGGTAATGCAATAAGAGCCTGGGCGGACGGCGTTAGTTTTCCGCCAATTTTAAGAAAGGAGCTTATATGAGAGTTGAATATATCAACCCTTTTGTTGAATCCGCCTTTAACGTGCTTAAGGAAGTTCTCGGTACCGATGTTAAACGGGGGGATCTCTACCTGAAATCCGCATCTATGTCGATCATGGGGGTAGCGGCCCTGGTGGGTTTGGCGGGGGATGTAGAAGGCCGGGTACTGTTTGACATGACCAAAGAAACCGCCCTGGCGGTTTCGGGCGCCATGAACGGTGAGACCTTCGTTGTTCTGGATGAACTGGCCAAGGCTACCATCCAGGAACTTGCCAATATGATCACCGCCCAGGCGGTAACCAAGCTCCACGATCTGGGCTTTAAGTTTGATCTGACCCCGCCGGCCCTCTTTACCGGCGAAAACATGGAAGTATCCAATAATCTTAAAGTGGAAGCTCTTATTGTTCCCATGGAACTGGGCTCCATTGGTAAAATCGAAGTTAACGTTGCCATCCGGGAACGGGCCTAGCTTCTTCTTCCATAAAAACAGCCCCCCTTGCCGCGGAATTGACAAGGAGGGGCTTTTTTGCTATAGGACAGTCCCAGGGCGGTTAGCTCAGTTGGTTAGAGCACCAGTATGACACGCGGGGGGTCACAAGTTCGACTCTTGTATCGCCCAATATTTTCTAGTTCCTTGTATTGTAAGGAATTACACGTTGATTAAAAAGCCGGGATTCTTGATTGGTAGTCGGGGGCCATACCCCGGAGCTTGCTCCGGGAAATTTACCACCACCGAAAATGTTGTAAACCAGTTTTCGGATCGGGGTATGGCCACGACCAGTACAATAAATTTCCTATCCAATGAAGAACCCAGGAGCAAGCTCCTGGGTTCTTCATTCCGTCCGTGGGGTACATACCCAAGAGCCCGCTCGCGCGGGGGAGCCTTGGGGCGGTTAGTCAGTGCAACGTCTACGAAATGTGGTATGTATCCCTACATATAATCACATTCCTCTCGGAACGAAGATACCCCACTGCTTGCGGCGTGGTTTTTCATTTTCAGCTATGGATTTTTGAGAGAATCTCCGGGTTATCGGTCAACGTAGTTTAGCGCATCGGCGAATTAGATGGGATGAACGTAAGATGCACTATGGTATGGAAGGAAAATAAGTGAGATGGAATAAAGAATCCCCGGAGCAAGCTCCGGGGTATTGAAGATTTCTCCTTGAAATCTTTGCGTATGTGGGGGAACAAATCCCCCACACCCCCAGTTTTCCGCAGCAAGCTGCGGGGTATTA
>JAISPH010000243.1 GCA_031275035.1 Treponema sp. | reverse complement strand
GAGAGAGAGAGAGAGAGAGCAAGAACCGTGCCAAGCGGACGCGTTATTTGTTATTGCGGGGCCGGAAAGGCTTTTCACGATGGAGGTATCGTACCATGGGGAAGGGGGTTTGTCAAGGGGCCATAATCCGCCATACGCCCCTTCGGGTCGTTTTCCGGGAGGCCGGAGAAGCGGCGATATATACGTAATGCGTATATACGTCGGGCGGGTGGAGGGGGGTCTGGGGACGGGTTTGGGGCGATATATACGAAGTACGTCTATAGGCGGGGAGGGCGGCGATTATACGAATTGCGTATATACGCCGAGCGGGGGTGATATATACGCAATACGTGTATATGCCGGGGGGCGGAGGAAACACGCATTCACTTTACTTCCGGGAAATAGTGGGGGTGGCGGTGTGGGTCTAGGACGTGTCTGGGGGCAGATATACGCAATGCGGTTAACGTAGCGCAGGGGCGATTATACGAACTGCGTATATATACCGGCCTGGTGGATGTAACACGCATTTGCTTTATTTTCGGGCGGGGGAGATATATACGAAGTACGTTTATAAGCGGGATGGGGTGATATATACGCAATACATATATTTGTGGGGAGGGGGCGATATATACGAAGTGCGTCTATATCTAGGCAGCGGGGATATATACGCAATGCGTCTATACGCCGGGCCTTGTTACATTTCTTGTAAATATAACATGGGTCTTTAAGAAAATCTGACGTATGGTACTATTTACAAAACCTGCCTTCTGCCTTCTGCCTGCGGCAGCGTAAGGCGGCGCCGGCCCGTTCCATTGACAAAGACGCTGGTAGATCATAGGATTCCGCAATGAATCTCCCCGCCTGAAGGGCGGGGTGTCAGACCTTGCTGCGAATGCAATCCGTCTCCGCCGGTGCTGAAGATCCGGCGGCGGTCAATAGAGGTTAGTTATGGCCAAGATCCCCGTGGGCATTCTGGGGGCCACCGGTATGGTGGGACAAAACTACATCGCCCTGCTCAGCGATCATCCCTGGTTTGAGGTACGTTATGCGGCGGCCTCCCCCCGGAGCGCGGGGAAAACATACCGGGACGCGGTGGCGGGCCGCTGGCAGCTTGCGGCGGAATATGGTTCCGCGGCGGGAGATCTTATGGTGGAGGATGCCGGCGAAGTGTCCAGGGCGGCGGCGGCCCGCAGGCGGGGAGAACTGTCCTTCGTGTTTTCCGCCCTGGAAATGGGGAAGGATGAAACCGGAGCCCTGGAAGAAGCCTACGCCGCCGCAGGCATCCCGGTGATCTCCAACGCCTCGGCCCACCGCTGGACCGGGGATGTGCCGGTCCTCATCGCCGAGGTCAACCCCGGCCATGCGGACATCATCCCCGCCCAGCGGAAAAGGCGGGGCTGGGACCGGGGCTTTATCGCGGTAAAGCCCAACTGTTCGATCCAGAGCTACATGACCCCGGTTTACGCGTTGATGCGGGCGGGTTATTCCGTGGAACGGATCATCGTCAGTACCCTGCAGGCGGTCTCCGGCGCGGGTTATCCGGGGGTCCCCAGTCTCGACATGGTTGACAATGTGCTTCCCTTCATCGGCGGCGAGGAAGAAAAAAGCGAACAGGAGCCGTTGAAGATCTTCGGCGCCGTCGAAGGCGGGGTTATCCGAAACGCGGCCCTGCCGAAAATATCCGCCCACTGTAACCGGGTGCCTGTTACCGACGGGCATCTTGCCTGCGTCTCTCTGGAGTTCGGTGCAAAGAAGCCGTCCCTTGAGGAGATAAAATCCGTCTGGACCTCCTTTACCGCCCTGCCGCAGGAGCTGAAACTTCCCATGGCGCCGGAACGTCCCATCATCTACCGGGAGGAACACAACCGGCCCCAGCCCCGGAAGGACCGGGACGCCGGCAAGGCCATGGCGGTCACGGTGGGCCGGCTCCGGCCCTGCCATGTCTTCGACATCCGCTTCGCCGCCGTCTCCCACAACACGGTCCGGGGCGCCGCCGGCGGGGGCATCCTCAATGCGGAGTTATTGAAGTACAAGGGTTATCTGGAATGAATTCTGTCCGGACCGGTGCGGCGCCTGAGATACCGTACAGCCTGGCGCGGAGGCTTGTTCCGGCCTTCCCTTTAACGGCGGGTTGGAACTGGCTGTTCTTGTACATTACATTTAGTCATGGCTGAAAAAACCTTTCCCTTAACAAAAACGCAGCTTGAGGAACTGGTCCGGCAGTACCCCACGCCGTTTTACCTCTACGACGAGAGGGGGATCCGGGAAAACGCGCGGCGCCTAGTCCGGGCCTTTTCGTCAAACTTTCCCGGCTTCAAGGAACACTTTGCCGTCAAGGCTCTGCCCAATCCCTTCATTCTGAAGATCCTGAAACAGGAGGGCCTGGGGGCGGACTGTTCCAGCCTGGTGGAACTGATCCTGGCGGACATGGCGGGAATCCGGGGGGAGGAGATCATGCTTACCGCCAACGAAACCCCCTCCGCCGAGTACCTCAAGGCCCGGGAGCTGGGGGCCGTCATCAACCTGGACGACTTTACCCACATCGAATTCCTGGAAAAGACCCTGGGCCGCCTGCCGGACCTGATCTCCTGCCGCTACAACCCCGGTCCCCTCAAGGAGGGGAACGCCATCATCGGTAAACCGGAGGAGGCCAAATACGGCTTTACCGGGGAACAGCTTATCGAAGGCTGCCGGTTTCTCAAGGCAAAGGGGGTCAAGCGTTTCGGCCTTCACACTATGGTGGCCTCCAACGAGCTCAGCCTGGACTATCACCTGGAAACGGGACGGCTCCTCTTCGGCCTGGCGGTGGAAATAAAAGACAAAACCGGGGTGGAACTGGAATTTGTCAATCTGGGCGGGGGCCTGGGCATCCCCTACCGGCCCGAAGAGGAGGCCGTAAGCTGGGAAAGCCTGGCGGAGGGCCTTAAAATGCTCTACGACCGGATCATCGTTCCTGCGGGCCTGGGGGGCCTGGCCGTCCATACCGAATATGGCCGGCCCGTTACCGGGCCCTACGGCTGGCTGGTAACCAGGGCCATCCACCGCAAGAGCATCTACCGGGAGTACATCGGCCTCGATTCCTGCATGGCGGATCTGATGCGGCCCGCCCTGTATGGCGCCTATCATCATATCACCGTCCCCGGCAAGGAAGGGGAAGCCCTGACGGAAACTTACGACGTGGTGGGGAGCCTCTGCGAAAACAACGACAAATTCGCCGTCCGGCGGAAACTGCCCCGGATCGACGTAGGGGAAAAGGACGGGGACTTTGTGGTGATCCACGACGCCGGGGCCCACGGCCGGGCTATGGGCTTCAACTACAATGGAAAACTCCGTTGCGGGGAACTCCTGCTGCGGGAGGACGGTTCGGCGCTGCAAATCCGGCGGCCCGAGACGGTGGAGGACTACTTGGCCACCCTGGACCTGGAGGCCCTGCCCCGCTTCGAAGCGCAGCGTCCGCTGTAAGACATCACGAGGAGATAAACCATGATTCAACGGAACCCCTGTATCGCCGCTATCAAGGCGGGCTACCTGTTCCCGGAAATTGCCAAACGCCGCCGGGAATATGCCGCCGCCCACCCGGAGGCCAGAATCATCAGTCTGGGGGTGGGGAATACCACCGAGCCGATCCTGCCCCATACCGGCCGGGGGCTGGCGGAAGGGGCCCGGCGGCTTACCACGGCGGAGGGCTATTCGGGCTACCAGGACGAGGGGCTGCCGGAACTGCGGGAACGGATCTCCCGGGTATTCTACAGGGGACGCTTCGGCATTGACGAGATCTTTATCTCCGACGGAGCCAAGTGCGACATCGGCCGGCTCCAGCTTCTCTTCGGCGCCGGGACCAGGGCGGCGGTTCAGGACCCCTCCTATCCGGTCTATGTGGACGGTTCGGTGCTTATTGGCGCCGCCGGGGCCTGGGAGGGTTCCGGCTACGGCGGCATTGTCTACCTTCCCTGTACCGCGGAAAACGGCTACTTCCCCGATCTGGCCGCCCTTCCCCGGAACGGCCTTGTCTACTTCTGTTCCCCCAACAACCCCACCGGCGCGGCGGCCTCCAGGGAACAGCTTGACGCCCTGGTCAGGGCCGCCCTTTCCAGGGGTTCGATCATCGTCTTCGACGCCGCCTATGCCGAGTATATCCGGGACCAGGCGCTGCCCAAATCGATTTTCGACATTGAAGGGGCGGATGCCTGCGCCATTGAGGTAAACTCCTTTTCCAAGCCCGCGGGCTTTACCGGCGTGCGCCTGGGCTGGACCGTGGTTCCCAGGGCGCTGAAATATTCAGGCGGCGAAAGCGTCAACGCCGACTGGGCCCGGATCTGCGGCACCATCTTTAACGGCGCCTCCAACATAGCCCAGGCGGGGGGACTGGCGGCGCTGGAACCGGAGGGGCTCCAGGAGATCCGCCGGCTCTGCGATTTTTATCTGGGAAACGCAAAGCTCATCCGCGGCGCCCTTCAGAACCTGGGCGTCCCCTGCGTAGGCGGGGACAATTCCCCCTATATCTGGGCCCGTTTCCCCGGCCGGGACAGCTGGGAGGTCTTTGCGGAGATCCTTGAACAGTGCCAGGTGCTTACCACCCCCGGCTCCGGCTTCGGCCCTGCGGGCCAAAGCTTTATCCGCTTCTCCGCCTTCGGCCACCGCGCCGATGTGGAGGAGGCCTGTTCCCGGCTGGGCCGGCTGGAAAAACAGCGTAAATAACCGGGCCGGTTCCAAAATCCGGCGGCATCCGTTTGTCCCGCCGCATATAGACGCATTGCGTATATATCGCCGCCTTCCCCGGAAGTAAAGCGAATGCGTGTTACATCCGCCATGCCCGGCGTATAGACGTATTGCGTATATATCGCCACTTTTCCGCATATATACGCAGTTCATCTATATCACCGTCCTGCCGCGTATATATGTAATGCGTATATATCCCACCCATCCCGCATATAGGCGCAATTCGTATTATCGCCGCCTCCCGCCGCTTATAAACGCAGCTCGTCTAATTGTTGCTTTCCCCGGCCTTGACAGAATCCGCCGCGGGATCTATTCTGTTAACACGCAACGGCTCCGGCCTTTAAGGCGGAAAGAGCTGTTGCCGCAGCCTTAACGGAGGGTTCCCGGCAAGATGCACGTAATTCCTTATATAGTAATGAATTACC
>JAISPH010000097.1 GCA_031275035.1 Treponema sp. | reverse complement strand
AAGGCCGGCTGCGAGGGCGCGCCGGATATGGTGGTTGAAATACTTTCGCCTTCCAACACCCGGCACGAAATGCTTTTGAAATTCAAAAAATACTTTGCCGCCGGGGTCAGGGAATACTGGATAGTGGATGGGGACGAAAAGACGGTGGAAATCCATATCTTTGACCAGGGCCGCTGCATAACCAGCGTTGCGGAAGACAGCGATGAAGTCCCGGTTACGGAGCTGCCGGGCTGTACAATTACGCTGCGGGATATCTGGCCCTAAGCCGTGGTTTCGCCGGGCGCCGCCTTTACAGCCGCCTCCCGGCGGCGGGGGTGTTAATGGAGGGAGAAAGAAACATGAATCAACTATCGGAGTACATCACCATCGATCCGGACATCCGGTTCGGTAAACCCTGCATCAAGGGAACACGGATTACCGTAGGTGACATTTTGGGCTGGTTGTCCGAGGGCATACCCGAAAAAGAAATTCTGGAGGATTATCCTGAACTTACGGAGGGCCACATCCGCGCCGCCCTTGTATTCGCCGCCCGGCGTGATGCTATGACCCAAGTGCTTATCCATGAAACTGCTACTTGACGCAAATATCTCCTGGCGCCTGTGTGCTGCCCTGGCTGAACAGTTTGGCGTCTGTGATCATGTAAAAGGGAAAGTCCTATGAGTGAAAAACCGGTCTATTGGTGAAAAGCAGCGGCAAGGGCCGGGTCTGTGTTAGCGCATTGGCGGGGAAGTGAGTTGACCTGCGGTCTTCCTGCAATCTATAGTTAAGACCGCAAGATGACAAAGATATTTTATTTTTCCGGGACCGGAAACACCCTGTGGTCGGCAAAAAGAATAGCGGAAACCCTGGACGGCGCTTGTGAGATGTTCAATATCGGCGTTGTCATGCAAAAACCGGCGACAACGATAGAAGCGGACCGGGTGATTCTTCTATTTCCCGCCTATGCATATCAGGCGCCCCTGCTGGTCCGGCGGTTTTTCATCCGCTCCGAATTCCGCTCCCCCTATATTGCGGCCCTTACTACCTATGGGACGGACCCCGGCGGCGCCCTGGCCGAAGTATCCCGTATCTTTAAACGGAAAAATACGCCGGTGTCATACTTTGCCTCTATTCCCTGCGTGGAAAACTACATCCCCATCTTCGGCCCCCAATCGGAAGAAACAAAGCGGCGGCGGCTGGCTTTACAAACGGAGGCCACCGAAGCAATAGCGCAGGCTATTCTGGGGGGGAGAACCAATTCCGTATGGCCGCTGCGGCCTTTTTCAATGGGCATATCCTCGCTTTTCAGGCTTAGCAAGTCCCTTTTTGTGAAGATCTTCGAGGTAAAAGCGGCGTGCAACGGCTGCGGGCTCTGCGTCAGGGTCTGCCCCGCCGCCAATATCGCCATAGCAGGGGGAACCCCTGTGTTTTTAGCCCGCTGCGAACAGTGTCAAGCCTGCCTGAACTGGTGTCCCCTCCGGGCCATAGGATACCTGCGGTTTAAGCCGGATACATGCCAATACCATCATCCCCAGGTAGCGGTCTCCGAGATGTACTGTAATGGATAAGAAAGCTCTTCCCAAACTTCGGCGGCCTTGCCGGTTTTGTCATCCGCCAAAAGGGAAAAAGCGTACTTCTTCCTGATATTGTCCAGTTCAGGATGGCTTTTCAGAATGACCTGGTACAACCGATATCCGATGTAGATGTTCCCAGATCAATTCCCACTATTCTGCTCATTCGCCCTGTTCTCCTTTGCGTTCATTCCGGCCCTCATCCTGAGCCCCGGTGTCCGCCGCCGTTTCTTCGGCCTCCTGCCCCCGGCTTACCACCACCGCGGCTTTGCGTATAAGGGTGTTTTTATACAGGTACCCGCTTTGAAGGACCCGGACCACCTGTTCCCGGGGAAAAGGCGATTCGGCGCTTGCCTTGACCGTATGAAACCGGGGATCCAGGGGCTGCCCCTCCCCCCCGACACGGAGTATACCGCAGCTCGAAAGGATGCCGCCTGAGTTTTCCCACAGGAGTTTTGCCTGATAGCTCAATGCCTCGCTGCCGCTCTGCCCGGCATAGGCGCAAAAATCTTCCAGCAGATCGGCCAGGCCAATAGCCGCCAATGCCAGCTGATCGGCCCTGGTCTTTTCGGCTACTGCGGTTTCCCGCAGTAGCCCCTGCTCTTTTACCAGATCGTAGATTTCCTCAATTTGCAGGGATGTATCGGTTTGCTTTTTGTTGAGCTCCGCCAACAGATCCCGGCCCGCCGCGGCAAGCTCCGTAAATTCATATTCGGGGAGTCTTCCGGTTTCAAGGGAAAGCAATTTGTTTAGTTCGGCTTCAAAGTTTATCATAGACTGCCATTGTTGGAACCGGCTCCCTTCTCCGCATCATAGAGACAGGGCCGGTGTAGAGTTCATTATGCTCAAAAAGGGGACTATTGGCAAGATGTGTAAATCGGTATCGCTGTTATCCTCCAAATGGAAGCCTTGACGAAAACTGAAACCCGGAATATAGTTGCTTGTTAGCTTAACATAACAAGAAGCGGCGCTGACAATGACCGGCAAAAGGAGGAGATCGTGTTCAATATCAAGAAAATATTGGGTCTTTCTGATGAGGGCCATAAAAATTTCAAGCGGGCGGTCCGGGCGGTGGTGGTTTCAAACCTGTGCCTCTTCCTGCCCTTTATCGTGATCATTCAGACCATCATCACCCTCCTCGACCCGCTGATGGCCGGCGGCGCGGCTTTGGACAGCCGCCGGCTCTGGCTGCTGCTGGGCCTGGGGCTTGCGGCGGCGGTTCTGTACTTTTTCGCCTACCGCGCCGAGTACCGCAAAACCTACACCACCGCCTACAGCGAATCGGAAAAGATCCGGCTGGAAGTGGCG
>JAISPH010000179.1 GCA_031275035.1 Treponema sp. | reverse complement strand
TGGATAGGGGCGGAAATGCCTTTGATGCGGCTATGGCGGCTCTTTTGACCTTGAACGTGACGTTCAGCCAAGCTGCAAGCTTTCCCGGCGTCGCTCCGATCTTGATTTATGATGCGCAGAGCGGTACCGTCAAAAGTTATATTGGAGCTGGCACGGCTCCGGCGGCAGCAACGGTTGCATATTTTAAAGAAAACGGGTACGACAATGTACCCAAATACAAGTTGATTGCACAGCTTTTGCCCGCCTCGCCGGATGTACTCATCGCAATTTTAAAAGAACACGGCATGATGTCTTTTTCCGAAATCGCAAAGCCCGCGATAGACAGGGTACGAGAAGGAGTTCCCGTTCATTACCAGTTGCTTCACGATATGGATCTCAGTCTGGTTGAACGTCTCGGTCTTACCATTATAATGCCGTATAACTCCGAGGTTTATTTTAAAAAGCAGTGGTGGCGTCCGCTTGACCATAACGAGCGTTTGGTTTTAAGCGATCTTGCGGATACCTTACAGGAACTGTGTAATGCGGAGCAGGCGGCATTGGCGCAGGGCAAAAGCCGTCTTGAGGCGCTGGACGCTGTTCGCTCATATTTTTATGAGGGACCTATTGCACAAACAATTGCGGATTACCACGCCGAAAACAAGGGCCTGATTACCAAAGAGGATTTGGCAAACTACACGGGCAGATGGGAAACGCCGCTGAGTGGCACATATGGCGAGTATACGATTTATGCCAACGACACGTGGAATCAAGGCGGCGTAGTACCCATGGTACTTCAAATTTTAGAGGGAATTGATCTCGAATCAATGGGGCATAACAGCGCTGAATATATCCATACGGTGACGCAAGCCATTGAGCTTGCTATGGCGGATCGAGAGGCGTATTTCGGAGACCCCGCTTTTGTCGATGTGCCGATTGAAGGACTTTTGTCAAAAGAATATGCCGCTGAGCGCAGAGCGTTAATGACGCCCGGCAAGGCGTTCGGACAAACACCGCCGGCAGGCAATCCAAACAAGACGGACGTCGTACCGCAAACGACTCCTGATGCGGTTAAAAAATCCGGGGCTAGTTCCGTTTCCTCTATGGGCAAAGATACAAGCTATATTACGGTTGTGGACAAAGACGGCAATGCGGTTTCGCTTACGCCCAGTGATTTTCCAGAGTCGCCGATGATTCCGGGTACAGGGCTGAATCTCGGCACGCGCATGACGCAGTTTAATTTGGACGACGGCGCTAACGGCCTTTTGCCGGGCAAACGTCCCCGCATTACGCCGAACCCGAGTATGGTACTTAAAAACGGCGGGTTGTTTATGTCGTTCGGCACGCCGGGTGGTGAGAGCCAAACACAGGCCATTATTCAAGTATTTCTCAACGTAGTGGTTTTTGGGATGGATCCGCAAACAGCTATCAGTGCACCGCGATTTATTTCGCTCAACTGGCCAAACTCGTTTGCCCCCCATGAATATTTTCCCGGCGAAATGACCGTGGAGCAATCCATCTATGACAGTGTAGGCGAGGAACTGAAGACAAAGGGTTATAAGCTGACAGCCATTCGTGACTGGGATAATCTGTTGGGGGCGGTTTGTGCCATCGTCAAAGACAGCGAGACAGGTATGTTGCAGGGTGGCGCAGACCCGCGCGAAGAGTCTTGGGCTATCGCAAAATAAATAATTGAGCTTGCCGATTTTCCGTACCGGCCAAACTATAAATACAGCGGGCTGCTAAAAATCCTCCAGGGGGGAGTCGCTGTCCATAAGCTCCGGCAGGGTGTAAACCAGGGTTCCCGATTTGCGGACCCGTATTTCGGCGAAACCCTTGCTGACCAGGATTTCCAGGGCTTTTTTCGCTTCCTCCATGGAAACATGGGCTTCCAGGGCTACTTCGCTGGGGGTAATAATGCCCTTGTTCTGCTTTGCCAGCTTCAGGATGATCCGCTCCACGGTTTCCTTGTCCCTTACTATGTGGGCCTCCCCGTCCTGAACCTTGCGCCACCGCGGGGCCCCATAGCCGGCCGTATACAGGGTGTCCCGGATATTTGCTTCCCGGACCTGCCTCGGCAGGGTAAAGAAGTCGTAGATAGATCCTACGGCGCATAAACCGCCGGTACACATCCACAAGAGGCCCGTGGGGATCTTTCCCAAATAGAAGCGGTGAAACCCCAGGGCCCCGAAACCGGAAACCAGCCATAACAGGTATGCTAATCCAACACTATACATAAACGCCCCCTCAAATAGCCCCATGGCCTATTAGCGGCCCCAAATGGCGGCCGGTGTTATCATATTATTCTATGATAGCAAAAAGGCAAATTTTTTCCAAGGGCTTACCGGAGAAAGGAAATTCTACAGCGGTTCGGTGATCAGTTTTCCCGAGGCCTTATCCAATTTTATTCTGATCTTTTTTAGGGGCTCCGACACGAAAAGGGCGATCTGGCATATTTCGATCAGGGTTCCCGGGGCAATCTCGCCGCTTACCTCGATCCGGGCATTTTCATCGGTGTCGAGTTTTCCCATAATGTCCGCAATACGGAGGCCGATTTTTTTTTGCTCCCCCTCAAGACGGTGTAAGAGTTCCTCCAGTTTAGCCCGCTTTTCCGGGTTCGGCTCCGGGACGGTCATGAGTTCCCGTAATCTCGACAGTTTCCCCGCCAGGAGCCGCATGTTGTTGTTGTTCTTTTCCTTTTCCTGCTGTATCGTAAAATCGATACCGCAGTGGATGTGGGTGGCTTTTCCCGACTTTTTGCCAATCCCCGCTGCCCGGATCCCGTGGATGGAGTAAATTTCGCTGCCCAGAATAAAGCCCCGATCCCCCATGTCCAGGTTCTCCATGGTATAGACGCTGGAATTGATGATTTCCGAATCTATCGTTATGGTCTTTCTGCAGGCAACCCGGCAGTTTTCTATAAACTTTGTCCTTAGGGCCCCGCCCACTTTTACCAAAGCCCGGCCCCGGCCTATGATACCCCCCGTAACGGTAAGATCCTTTTTGGTTATCACATCGGTCACATCAAAGGTCTGTTTTATGGTCACCGAACCGCCGGAGTATATCTTAAATCCATCGGATACGGTCCCCTCGATGACCACATCTCCGGGAAAGATAATGTTTCCCGTGGCATAGCCCACGGAACCCTTGATCATCAGGGAATCTCTGACCGACAGTACGTTTTGCGTCCTGATTAACTGGCCGTTGATCAGGGCGGTGATGCCCTTTTCGCCGGTCTGGGTGTTTTCCCCCCCGGACACTCCCTCGGGCCGGGTAATTCCGTAGGGTATGACCACATCATGAATATTTTTGCCGTTCCTTCCCGTCTTTCGGGGCCTCTTCCAGGCCAGGATCTGATCCTGTTTTACGATGACAAAGGGAGAATAGGAGCGGTAATCAACCCGGTCCTGGTCTTCCGCCGGTATAAGGCCATGGGACAGATGGGGATTAAGCTCAAAAAACTCGGCGACCTCGGTTTCCGGCCTATCCCCCTTGGCTACCAGGAGCCCTTTAAGCGGGCGTTTGTCCGTATTATACTGCAGGATCTCTTCCTGGATGGCCTCCCAGCGGACGCCATAGACGATATTCAGCCGTTCAAGGATCGAAGCGATGTAATCCGGGGTAAGAAACGCATCTTTACCCGGCAGGGGAATAAAGTCCATCCAGGCATCAAGGTCATTTTCGGAAAAGGTGACGACGATTTCTCCCCCCCGATCTTCATCCCTAATTATGGTAGAATTGATTTGAGCCCTATCGCCCGGGTCCCCATTTTTTTCCAATACTTTATCAGGATCGGCCAGATCTCTGTTTTTTAAAATATCCATGATTTTCTCCGAAAATCCCTCTTTTTTGTTATCGGTATAAATATAATACAAATAAGGTAATTTCAAAAGTTAATATAGTAATATTATTTATAATAGACCCCTTGAAAGCTTGCAAAAATCAGGCCCCTATTGTATGTTTATGCAGAGATTAAGAATAATTATTCGTAGATTTCAAACCAGGGGTTTGACGTGAAAGAGCGACTGGCCCGCTTAAAAGCAGTCCGGAAATTAATCAAAACCTATCGGATCGAGTCCCAGGAGACCCTTTTGGGGCACCTGCAGAAAGAAGGTTTCATCGTTACCCAGGCAACCCTTTCCCGGGATCTAAAACTCCTCAAAGTAGGAAAGATATCCGACGGTCATAACGGCTATGTCTATTCCCTGCCCGGGGATGATGAACGGCAGGAAACTGAACGGACCTATATCCACGATTTTCTGCGGGGCTATGTTTCTATTGAATGGTCCGGTAATATCGTGGTGATCAAGACCTATTCGGGGCATTCCGATTCGGTGGCCCTGGCGGTGGATAACCTTGGCCTGGATGATGTGCTGGGGACCATCGCCGGCAGGGATAATACGGTTTTTGTGTGCCTCCGGGAGGGGTTCTCCGGGGAGGATTTTTTGAACCGTATGAAGGAAAGCATCCCGGAACTGGAAGATTGAACTTTGCCTGGGCGGAATCGCGGTTCCGGCGCCGGGCTAATTAATGGAAGAAGGAGAAAATTAGTATGCATTATATTGATTTTGATAAAACCGCATCATATAAGAAGCTTTTGGCCCTGCCGGCGGGGGGAAAGGATTTTAAGGTCCTCCTGGACGGGGAGCGGGTCCGGAACAGCAGGGTTCCCATGGCCGGGGGGCTTAGCTATTCCTGGGCCGCCAAGGGGGTGGAAAAGGCCGAGCTGGAGCTTCTCCGGGCCCTGGCGGAGGAGCAGGAGCTTATCGGAAAATACCGGGCCCTCCTGGATGGGGAGTTCGTGAATACCGGGGAGAAGCGGCGGGTCCTCCATCATCTTCTCCGGGGACAGTTGGGAAAGGCGGTTATCCACGAGGGGAAGGACCTGGGAAAATTCTACGCCGGGGAGCTGGACCGGTTTTCCGCCTTTGCGGAGGATGTCCATGGGGGCAAGATCCGGGGTTCCACGGGAAAGGCCTTTACCACGGTGGTCCAGATCGGCATCGGGGGCTCGGATCTGGGGCCCCGGGCCCTGTACCTGGCCCTGGAGAATTGGGCCGCCGCGGAGGGCAGGCAGCGCCTGAGGGCGGAGTTTATCTCCAATGTGGACCCCGACGACGCGTCCCGGATCGCCGCGTCGGTTTCTCCGGAGGAAACCATCTTTGTATTGGTCTCCAAGAGCGGGACCACCCAGGAAACCCTGGCCAACGAACTCTTTATAAAGGATAAACTTACCAAGGCGGGGCTTAATCCCGGGAAGCACCTGGTGGCGGTGACCAGTGAAACCAGCCCCCTGGCCCGTAACCCGGCTTACCTGGATTCTTTCTATATCGATGATTTTATCGGCGGCCGTTACTCTTCCACCTCTGCGGTAGGGGGGGTGATCCTCTCCCTGGCCTTTGGGCCCGGGGTCTTTAGGGAACTCCTGGCGGGGGCCCACGAAGCGGATCGCCTGGCCCTGGAACCGGAGCCCCTCAAAAACGCCGCCCTCCTGGACGCCCGGATTGGGGTCGATGAACGGAATGTCTTAGGCTGTCCCTCCACGGCGGTGCTGCCCTATAGCCAGGCCCTTTCCCGCTTCCCCGCCCATCTCCAACAGCTTGATATGGAGTCCAACGGCAAGCGGGTAAACCGGGACGGCCTTCCCCTGGCCTATGCCACGGGTCCCGTGGTTTTCGGCGAGCCCGGAACCAACGGCCAGCATTCCTTCTACCAGCTTCTGCACCAGGGGACGGACATTGTGCCCCTGCAGTTTGTGGGCTTTGCCGAAAGCCAGCGGGGGGACGACCTTGCGGTGGACGGCTCGGTAAGCCAGACCAAGCTCAAGGCGAATCTGGCGGCCCAGATCGTGGCCTTTGCCAAGGGCAGCGGCGTTGAGGGCCCCAACCGGAACAAGGAATTCCTGGGGGGCCGGCCCTCAAGCCTTATCTACGGGAAAAAACTCTGCCCCCAGGCCCTGGGGGCCCTGCTGGCGCACTTTGAAAACAAGGTCATGTTCCAGGGCTTTGTATGGAACCTCAACAGCTTCGATCAGGAGGGGGTCCAGTTGGGAAAGATCCTGACGAAAAAGGTCCTGGCGGGCAATTCCGGGGATTCCGCCCTGGAGGCCTATGGCGAGCTTTTGGGAATATGAGAGAAGGCGGGCCTTTCCCCAAGGCTGAAGTTTTGGGAAGGCCCCGGCAATGACTTATTTTTTAGGAGGACGTATATGAAACAAAAAGAACCGGTCCCCGCGGATAAGGGTTGGACGGAAAAAAACATCCGGGATTTCCCCGGTTCTCCTTCCCAGCGGATTGGGATGGATTGGATGCTTATCACCGCCGGGGATGGCGCCGATTGGAACACCATGACCGCCTCCTGGGGCGGCCTGGGGGTCCTCTGGGGCCGGGACGTGGCCTTTATGTTTGTCCGGCCCTCCCGCCACACCTTCGGGTTTGTCAACGCCGCTTCCCTTTTTACCCTCTCCTTTTTTGACGGCCCCCATCGCGGGGCCCTGGAATTTTGCGGCTCCAAGTCCGGCAGGGATCTTGATAAGGCCGCCGGCGCGGGCCTTAACCCCGTGGTCTTTGACGGCTCCCTGGCGGAGGGCCGGATCGCCGGCAGCATCGGCTTCAAAGAGGCCCGGGAGATTATCGTGTGCCGGAAACTCTACACCCACGACTTCGACCCCGCCGCATTCCTGGACGCCGCCATAGACCCCGATTGCTATCCCCAGAAGGACTACCACCGGATGTTTATCGGGGAGATAGTAACGCTTTTGAATCGGGGATGAGCGGCGGCCCGCCGGGCGGCGATCCCGGCGGCCAAATCCCGGTATGTCCGTTCCTCCTTTATCGGGCCAATTCCCGTCGGGTTTGCCTCAAATTCCTATATCGTTGAGAATGGCATTGCCCTGGTATGCCGCAGCCTCCCGCCATGCTCCCCCGGCACTTTCTTCACTTCACTTAGAAAAAATATGTCTAGTACCATTTATAGATTCTATTTTGGTAATACTATTACCGCCTGATACGTATCTCCCGGCCCCGGTTTACCGCTGATAAGCGCTATTTGTTCCCATTTCATGCGAATAAAATTAAGATATAATGGGGTTTTTATCATCTTTCTTGATACCAATATGTTGTTAATAATACCATGCTCCGGGCGGGGATATATACTTTTTTTATGTCTCGTTTTAGAAATAAACCGCCGGTTCCTCCTCCCAACCTTGCGTATTGTATAGGACGGCGGCTGCAATATTTAAGGAAAAAGCGTGGTCTGACTCAGAAGGAACTGGCGGAAAAAATAGGCCTTACCAGGGAGGCGGTGGCCTCCTATGAATCGGGACGGGCCCGCCTGATGGATATGATCTTAATCGATCTTGCCGCCGCCCTGCGGGTATCTACGGATGAAATTCTTGGCCTAAAGGCCCCTGAGAACGGGACCTCCAGGATCAGCCGCAGGCTTATAAAGCGGATGCTCATTATCGAAGGTCTTCCCGACTGTATAAAAAAACATATCATCAGGACCCTGGACGACAGTATCAGGGCAAACACCCGCCTTTCGATCCTCAACGATCCCCTCGATTAAACCGGATACAGATGGGGTTCCGCTTATTCGCGCCGATTTTCCCCATCGGCTTCTGTGCAACAGAACCAGCAGATCCTGTCCGCCCGGTGCAAAATTTGATCCGAATGAAACAACAAATATCATAAAAATACTTGACAATGCTTTCTTAATCCTTTAGAATCTTAATTAAGAATAATTCTTAATAAGTTGATGTCAAATTGGCAGAGAAATTGAACAGGCGTAATACCCGTCAGAGGGAATTGGTTTTAGAGGTAATTTGTGGGGAGAATCATCCGGCGGCCCGGGAGATTTTTGACAAGATCTCAATGACGGAGCCGATTAGTTTGGGGACCGTATACCGTAATCTTGCGATTCTGGAGGAAAAGGGGGAAATCGTTCAGGTTAAGGGTGATCCCGAACTGGTCCGGTATGACAGGCGGCGGGATCTTCATCATCATCTCCACTGCAAAGTCTGCGGTAAGGTATATGATATGCCCTTGCCCTATGATTCCGGATTTGACCGGAAGGCCGCAGAAAAAAGCGGATACCGGATCGAATGTCATTCCATCACCTTTGAAGGGGTCTGCGCTGCTTGTATGAAGAAGAAACGGTAAAGAAACGCCGGTTATGGTCAGGTACATACCACTGTGAAAGAAGAGTTGTCATCGACAGCTTTTTTTTGGGCGATTATTAATAATCGTTCTTATTATTGATAAGGAGTTCTGTTATGAAAGAAAAACTCACCACCGCCAACGGACAGCCCGTCGATAACGACCAGGCGTCCCAGTCCACCGGCCCGCAGGGATACACCCTTTTGCAGGATGTGCATCTTATTGAAAAGCTGGCCCACTTCGATAGGGAACGGATCCCCGAGCGGGTAGTTCACGCCAAAGGGGCCGGAGCCCACGGCGTCTTTGAGCTAAGCCGCGCCGTGCCGGAATATACCTGCGCGGAATTCCTTTCCACCACGGGAAAGAAGACCGATGTCTTTGTCCGTTTCTCCACGGTCGGCGGGGAACGGGGTTCCGCCGACTCGGAGCGGG
>JAISPH010000087.1 GCA_031275035.1 Treponema sp. | reverse complement strand
CGGCTGCTTTTTGCCTTTCCGGCGCTTACCAGGTCTAGGGTGCGTATTTCCTGATGACTTCCTCTATCTCTTTTACAAAACGCTCTTTTATCCGGGTCAATTCGTGGATAAATTCGGGCCCGCCTTCCCTCGGGCCGGTTTTTAGCGGATGTTCCAGGAACAGCTGGTATGGCAGTATGTTAAGAATATCGATGATACGTTGAATTACCTCCGGGGAGGGAAAATTTTTACCGTTTTCCACGGCATTCAGGTAATTCGGCGAAATATTTATCAATTCGGAAAATTTAAGCTGGCTTATCCCCCTTTCTTTACGAAAAAACCTGAGATTCCTGACAAATAGCTGCTGAAAGCGGGTCATAGATTTATAAAATAATCATTTTTTTTATCCAAAAAAACACGATATTACGGTTAAATCAACTGTTATACAGTTGACACAAATTGAATTCCGTATGATTATAACGGTCATAGAATTGGTTCAATGGTATTTCAGTTATTTCGGGGAAACCGGTTGAAGGGAGATCCCTCCCCGCGGCGGGAGCATAAAATATAGAGGAGTGTACCATGAAAGAGAAGATTTTTTTGCTTATTGTATTGGCGGCTGTATTATGCGCTGCCGGATGCGCCTCAAGCCCGGCGGCGCCTGCGCCTGAACCGCAGGCGGCCACGGTTCCCGAATGGAGCAGCGATCTGCCCCCTGAAGACGCCCTGTGGGGAATCGGCATTGCAAAACTATCCAACGAGAGTTTGGCCATGTCAATGGCCGAGGCCCGGGGGCGTCAGAGTATCTCATACCAGTTAATTACCGTCACCCGGGGTATGATTAGCGATTATGCCCGGAACGCCGGAAACGATAACAGTCAGGTCGGTACCCAGCTTGCGGAGCAGGTAACCCGTCAGCTGACCATGGCTGATTTGACCGGGGCAGCCCCGATCAAGCGGTGGAAGGCGCCGGACGGAACCTGGTGGTATCTGGTTCAATACGCGAAATCCGCCGCGGCTCAAATGACAGCCGGTATTGTGAACAGCGAAGCCGCCCAGTACGCGGAATTCAAAAATATGAATGCCCAACAGATGCTGAATGCGGAGCTGGCGAAAATAAACGAAAAGCCGGTACCGGTAAGCGAATAGGGGATATATGCCGCGGAGACCCCCATGCGGCATTAAAGGCGGAGTATGATGAAAAAATATATTTTTATGTTGACCCTTTGCGTTTTTGTCTTTTCATCATGCCGGACTACTTCTTCCGGGGTAGCAGCGTCTCCCCAGGACGCCGGCGGTTTTTGGGACACGGCGCCTGTTTCCGGTGAGCTCATTTTCCACGGCGCCGCCGGGGTCCGCTTTGACCGGGATGCATCGATCCGCCTGGCCCTGGAAGACGCCGCCCGGAAAGCGGCCATGTTTACCCAGGTAGGGGGGAGGATTGTTTTTTACGGTAAAACCGGCGTCAATTTTTGGGATTACCAGGTTGATACGGAGAATTCCCTGTTTATAGACCAGGACTATGAAAAATATATTGAGCATTTCACCTTTGATTCCGAAAGGGACGTTCTTCAAGAGTATAACACGATTTTTGTCCGCGTCCGGTATCCTTCCCCGGTTCCGGTAAACATACCCCGGCTCCAGTCCTCCCATGGCGGGGCAAGGCCCGGCTGGATCGGCGAACCGCCCCGTATTCCGGGGTATGTTACCGGGATTGGGTATGCCGGACGGCGTATATCCTACGGGGACACGGTCAAGGATTCCTATGAAAACGCGGTTTTTTCAATCATCAGGAATATATCCAGTACCGTAACGGGAAATACCGCGGATGTTCAAGGCTCAGGCGGTCCCGCCTCAAACGAAAGCAGGATAGCCGCCGGGGCCATGTTAAAAGAGTTCTATGTGCTGGATTTCTGGGTTGATCCCGTAAATCAGACCGTATGGACCCTGGCAATAGCAAAACCAGATACATAGCAGCGGAGGTTGTATGTTTAACATTATTCCGGGGGCCGCGCTTCCAAAACTGAAGTGGAGATACCTCCCGGTTCTGTTCATTTTCATTTTCTTGAACGGATGCGGCAGTTTGGGATTCGCCGGCTTCTTCGGTAAAAACCGTTCCTCCGATCAGGCGGGTTCCGGCGAACCCCAGGCTTCGCAGCCCCTCTGGGTGACCGAGCCCTATTCGGTTTATGACCGGGCTTCCTTTTTGGCGGCGGTCGGACACGGATCAAGCCGGGACGCTGCGGGCCGGAACGCGCTGACCGCGCTGACCGCCTTTTTCGGCCAGTCCATACAGTCGGACCTGCGGACCCTGTCCGCGTATACGGAAGCCGTCACGGACGGGACCATACGGGTAAGCTCCGAGACCAATGAAATTACCGAGGCCCTCAGGATTTCCGTGGATATGGATACCCTGATCGGAGCCGAGATACGGGATTTTTGGTACGACACAAAAAATGTCTATTACGCCGCGGCGGTTATGGAAAAGGCAGGGGCGGCAAAACTGTACACGGACCTGATTGTGTCCAACACACGGATAATCAATGAATTAACCAATCTTTCCGATGGGGAAAAATATTCCCTGGACGGCGTGGTAAACTATCACCGGGCGGCTTCCGTCGCCGACACCTCCGCCGTATTCATAAAGGTCTTATCCGCAATCGGTTCCGCGGAAGATTTTGACGCCGTAAAAAAAGGTGAGGAGTACCGGATCCAGGCAGCCGAAATAATAAAACGCATTCCCATCCGGGTGCGGGTGAGCAACGACCGGGCGGACCGGATTAAGGGCGCCTTTGCGGAGGTTCTGACCCGGATGGGGTTCAGGACCGGCGGTAATGATTCCCGGTATGTATTGGACGTTAAAACGATCCTTTCCGAAGTTGTCCTGGACGGTCCCTACAAATGGTACCGGTATGAAATAAACGCCGAACTTATCGATACCCGGAACAGGGCGGTGCTGGTACCCTACAGTATCACCGACAGGAAAGGTCATGCCCAGCTTGAAGAGGCGGAAAACCGGGCGGTGGCCCATGCGGAAGAGATCATTTTGGGATCCTTTGGGGATGTTCTGGGCGCGTATCTGACGCGCCTGTCGGAAAAAAAGAAGACCTAACACCCCGAGGAGCCTGTCGCACTTGTAGGTTTTTGTGGCACTTTGTACCGCAAAAACCACGATAAACGGGCTCCTCTATGCAGTTTGCAGGGCATAAAAATTCACTTTTGTGAATTTTTATACGATTTTGCGCTGAAGCGCAACAAACTGCGAGTATCCCGACCCCAATGAAAGTGCGGTTTCATTCCTATAGCCTGAAACCGTATCGCACAGCCAAGCCAAACACGCGAAGCGTGTTTTGGCAGCGCAAGGGATTGGAGGGGTTTAGCCGCGCCGCATAACGGCGGGGCCTGGGACACTATCCACGGCGGGGGTATTATCGGGCCCCACGCCGTGCCGCAGGGTTTAAACGACCCGCTCACCGGTTCGCGGGCAGGTTTTGGCGGGGCCGGGGACATTACCACGGCGGGGGTATGTATCGGGCCCCACGCCGCGCCGCAGGGTTGCAACAACCCGCTCACCGGTTCGCGGGCAGGTTTTGGCGGGGCCTGAGACATTACCACGGCGGGGGTATTATCGGGCCCCACGCCGCGCCGCAGGGTTGCAACAACCCGCTCACCGGTTCGCGGGCAGGTTTTGGCGGGGCCGGGGACATTATCCACGGC
>JAISPH010000078.1 GCA_031275035.1 Treponema sp. | reverse complement strand
GTTGACCGTTGACCGTTGACCGTTGACCGTTGACCGTTGACCGTTGACCGTTGACCGTTGACCGTTGACCGTTGACCGTTGACCGTTGACCGTTTTATTATGCATCTATTTTCCTTTTTGTCAAGTACCTGAATCTAATTTAAGCTATCATTCGTTCAAAAACATTTCAAGTGTTTGTACGATAAATTTTAAAGAACATGCAAAAGAACCTCTGGAAACTCCGATTGGATCCCTATAAGTAATACCTTCTTGTAAAAAACCCCCGGAGCGCTATATTCCAAAAAAGCGCCGGGTATTGGCGAAGGTTTCTTCCGCCAGCAGTTCCGGCGTTTTCCCCAGATGCCGGGCTGTTACTGCGGCGATATGGGGCAGGTACTTCGGTTCGTTCCTGCTGCCTGACCGGGGCATGTCCCTGGGGATGAGGAAGGGTGCGTCGGTTTCGATCATAAGCCGGTCCGGGGGGATTTTTTTTATCAGCTCCCCCAGATGTTTTCCCCGCCGCTCGTCGCAGATCCAGCCGGTAACGCCGATATAACAGTCCAGTTCCAAATACTTTTCCAGTTCTCCTGCGGTCCCGGTAAAACAATGGACGGCCATTTTGGAAATACCCCTGCGGTTCCCCTCCAGGATGGCGGCAAAATCTTCAAAGGCGTCCCGTTCGTGGAGAAAGAGGGGAAGCCCCAGTTCCCCCGCCAGGGCTATCTGTTCTTCAAACCATTTCCGCTGGACAGGCCGGGGAGAAAAATCCCGGTTATAGTCCAGGCCACATTCACCCACCGCCGCCGCAAACCCTGCCGGTTCCGCAGCCCGCGCCGTTCCCCGCCCTGCCAAGGAACGGAGGGCGGCGATAGTGCCGGGGCCGCAGTTTTTGGCGTTGTGGGGATGAACCCCGACGGTGGCGTAGAGTTTTCCCGGCCCTCTGGCGGCATATTTTTCGGCATAGTCCAGGGCTTCCCGGCTCGATTCTTCGCTGGTTCCGGTGATGATCAGGGGGGAAACTCCCGCGGCCTCCGCCGCTTCAATCACCTGCTCCCGGTCGGCGTTAAAGGACCGGTGCATCAAATTAACGCCTATATCGATGAACATAGTTCCGGCTCTCCTGTCAGCAGATCCGGCCCAGCGGCAAGGGCCTTGAGGATGCGCCGCTTTACCGCACCGGAGCCGCCGGTGAGGCCGGCGATCCGCTTCCGCATATCCCGCCGCCCGGAATTGATCCCATAGGGGCAGGTGCAGGCCGCCCGGAGTATGCCCTGCTCCGCGGCGCAGGCGACGATCTGCCGTTCTTCGGCGTAGCCCAGGGGGCGGATAAGGCTTACCGGATACTTCCGGTACTTGAGGAACATGGGCATGGCGGAAAGTTCCCCCTTGCCGGTTATATTCATAAAGAAGGTTTCTATAATGTCGTCCAGGTGGTGTCCCAGGGCAATCTTGTAGAATCCGTTCTCCACGGCGTATTTTAGAAGTTCGGTCCTCCGCTGGGTGGAACACCAGTAACAGTTCATTCTTCTCCCGTTTTTAAGGCGGCCAATCACGGGCACAAAAAGATCCGTAAAGGGGATGTCCCATTCATCAAGCCGTTGGGCAAGGACGGACTTTTTGCAGCAGGAACAGAAATCGCTGGAAATGTGAATCGCCGAAAGCTGATACTCCCTTTTCAGCGCCGGCCGGAGCGCCGAGAGGGCCCAGGCCAGAACCGTTGAATCCTTGCCCCCGGAGACGGCGATAAGGATACGGTCTCTGTCGCCGATAAGGTTCCGTTCCAGAACGGCTTTGGCCGCCAGCTTCTGTATCACCGTCCCGGCTCCGGCCCTGCGAAAGAAACGGTCAGCCATGGACCGCTTCCCTTTTCGCGGCCCTTTCGCCGCGCTTCTTCCCGGGCGCTGCGCCGGCGTCTCCAAAGTGCCGGGCGTACAGATCCCGGACAACCAAACTTGCCAGGATTATCCCCGCGGCGGCGGTAACCGTAACGGCGCTGCCGTTGATCACCTTTTTTGAGCTGCACCACTCCACGGGTCCTTCGGGACCGCAGCGATCCCTCCGGGGACAGAGGCACGCTGCCGTACCGCAGGCCGCCGCCGCATCCTCCTGCAGGGGGAGCCGTTCATCGCTGTACACCGCCTTAAAATGTCCCCGGAAGCCCCGTTTCCGCAGCCCCTGCCGTACAAGCCGGGCCAGGGGACAGCCCCGGGTTTCCCATATATCGGCGGTTTTCAGCCGGGTAGGATCGAGCTTTTGGGCCATGCCCATGGAAGAATAGAAGCGGATTCCTGCGACGGCGGCATATTCGATAAGATCCAGCTTGTGGGTCAGGCTGTCGATGGCGTCGATACAGTAGTCCGCCCCGGCAATACCGAAGGAATCCGCGGTTTCCCTGGAGAAGACCCGGCCAAAGGCGGCGGCCTCACAGCGGGGGTTGATCCCCAAAAGCCGCGCCCTCAGGGCTTCGGTTTTGTACTGGCCCACGGTGGCGGAACTGGCCTGTATCTGGCGGTTGATGTTGGTAATGCAGACGGTATCGGAATCGATCAGGGCGATTCTTCCCACCCCGGAACGGACCAGGGCTTCGGCGCACCAGCTTCCCACGCCGCCCAGACCGAAAACCATGACCCGGACTGCGGACAAAGCCTCCATAACGGCGGGCCCTGTAAGAAGGGCGAGGCGCTGAAATATGGGATTAACGGGCATGGCCCTATTGTACCCATCGGTTCCGGTGTGTCAATTGCGACGGTAAAGTCCGGTTTTTGCGCCGGCTTATTGATCATTTCTCATTATCGATTATACTTTTCCTATGGTTGACAGGGTTCTTATAGATACGCTGAACCTCAAATCCAGGGATTTTGCCCGCCGCTGGAAGGACCTGATCCGCAAGGCCCCCCAGCTAAAGCATTATAACGCTCTGGATGATGAAAGCCTCATAAGGGCGGACGCCGGCCTTTACCCCCTCCTTGCCCGTACGCTGGACCGGGGCCTGGACCGGATTACATTGGGGGATTTCTTTGTCCGGCTGGGCAAGGAGCGGATGAAGGATGAATTCCCCGTCTCGGAGGTTATCTATGCGGTCAACCTGGCCCAGCAGGTGGTTATCGAATATTTAATGACCGATTTTGTTCTGGACAATACGATGCGGATGTACCAGGCTATGGGGGTAGTAACCAAGGCGGCGGAGTTTTTTCTTCTGGGCTGCTTCTATTTAACCAAGGGCTTCCTTGAGGCGACCTATACCAATCTGAACCGTAAAGAGGCGGTTTCGGAGTCATTGTTAAAAAAGTATTTCAGGGATGAATTCTTTTTTAAAGAAGAATAAGGCGCCTTTGGCGCAGCGTATTCCGGGAATGAGGATACCCTAGGGCAGACCCGGAGCAGATACGGAAACCGTGTTTCCGGCGGCTGCCGGTATGGACCCCCGCCTTCCAGTGAAAGAAAGGAGTGGAAACCCGCGCTATGGACATTAAGGAATCCCTGGAAGAATTTAAAGTGATCTTCTCCATCCCCTTTCCGGCGGGCAGGTCCATAACCTTCTTCGGTCAGGAGGTACATTCCATAGACATCAACGAAACGGTACTAATCTCCTGGATCGCTATGGCGGCGCTGATCATCGCTTCCATACTGCTAACCCGCAGGCTGAAAGAGGTTCCCCGGGGCGCCCAGGTATTTCTGGAGGCGGGGATTGAATTCCTTAACAACTTTACCAGAGAACACTTTGGCCGGCGGGCGGGGATCTACGGTCCCTATATCGGAACGGTCTTTTTATTTCTGCTTTTGGCCAATATCATCCCCGTTCTTTCCCCCCTGTCCATACCAATTTTCGGCATTGAGCCGCCCCTGGTGATTAAGCCCCCCGCCAGGGATATCAATTTTACCGCCGCCCTGGCGCTTGTCTCCATCCTGCTGGTCCTCGTCGGCGGCCTCCGGGCCCGGGGCCTAAAGGGCTGGTGCAGGCAGCTTCTCCAGCCGGTGCCTCTGATGCTGCCCTTCAACCTTTTGGAGTACATTATCCGGCCCCTGTCTCTATGCCTCCGGCTTTTCGGCAATATTCTGGGGGGCTTCATCATCATGCTTTTGGTAGAGAAGGCTCTGCCGGTGCCGCTGGTAATTCCCGCGGCGCTGTCGGTTTATTTTGATTTTTTTGACGGACTGATCCAGGCGGTGGTTTTTACCTTTCTGACAACCCTCTTCGTGGCGGAAGCGGTGGAGACCGGGTAAGGCGCGGGGCGGTGAATTTCATCGAAACAATAGAAGTTAAACAAGGAGTAGAACATGACTAATCTGTTATTTCTTATCGGCGCGGGCATTGCGGTATTCGCCGGAGTAGGGGCCGGCATCGGCATCGGCATCGCCACCAACGGCGCTTCCCAGGCCATATCACGGCAGCCCGAGGCATCCGGCAAGATCATGACCGTGTTTTTCCTGGGCATAGCCCTGGCGGAAGCAACGGCCATTTACGGTTTTGTTATCGCCATTCTGCTGTTTACCAAAGCGTAACAGGCCGGGTATGCTTGTCCCTTCTATTGCGACTTTTCTGATCACCCTTGTCAATATCGGAATCCTCTTTTTTGTTCTGCGGGCGGTGCTCTTTAAGCCGGTAACCAAATTTATGGCGGACAGGACAAAACGGATCGAGGATAATATTACCCAGGCGGAGAAGGATAAGTATCAGGCAAAGCAGCTGCTTGAGCAGTATGAAAGCCGGTTGAAGAGCGCCGAAGCCGAGGGGGAGGCCATTATCAAGGCCGCCCGGGAAACCGCCCGGCAGGAAGCGGACCGGATTGCCGCCGAGGCCAAGGCCGCCGCAGAAGCCGCCGCCGTCGCAGGCCGGAAGCAACTGGAGGCGGAGCGGAAGGCGGCTATGGCCCTTTTCAGGGCTGAGGCCGCCGCCCTGGTGGTGGGAGCCGCGGGCCGGCTCCTGGGCCGGGAAATAAACGGAGAGGACGGCCGCCGTCAGGCGGAGATCTTCCTGCAGGATCTTGCCCGGACGGGGAAGCGTTAGATGTTCTCCGCTGAACGCTGGGCTTCGGCATTTTTCGGCGCCCTGGGAGGAACGCCGGACTGGGAACAGGCTGAGGAAGGTCTCTGTCTGCTACGGGTTCTGGTTCCCCTGTTTAAGCCCCTGGTCCCAAAACGGGCGGACAGCGCCCTTGCGGTCCGGCTTGAGAAGACCCTCCGGCTGGCTATGGAACAGGCCGGCATAAAGAGCCGGGGGGCGGAGTGCGCCCGGCGGCTCCTGGGACTGCTGGTGCGGAAGAACTGCTTTCACCGCCTGGAAGAAATTATCCGGGCCCTTGAGGAACAGGGGAACCGGTTAAGGGGAATTCTTCCGGTGGTTCTGGAAAGCGCCGCTCCTCCGGGGCAGGATTTTCAGAATACCCTAAAAGCGCTTTTGCAGCGGAAGACCGGGGCCCGGGAGATCAGGCTGGATACTCCGGTAAACCCGGATCTTTTGGGGGGATACAGACTGCGTATCCACAGCACCCTCATCGACGCCAGCCTGCGACGTCAGTTGCAGCGGATGGAGTCGGAGCTGGCGGCGGGATCCGGTTTCGCCGGAACTTTTTCTGGAAGCGGTTCCGGTCCTGGAGGTATTGTATGGTAGAATTTGGAGATCTTACCAAGGTCCTGGAAAAACAAATTGAAGACTGGGAAGGGAAGCCGCCCTCCTCGGATTCGACAGGTTCCGTCGTCCAGGTGGGAGATTCGGTGGCCTCCATATATGGTCTGGACAGGGCTATATACGGAGAGCTGGTGGAGTTCTCCTCCGGGGCGGAAGGCATAGTCCTCAACCTGGAGGAAGACCGGGTGGGGTGCGTGCTCTTCTCCGGGGAATCCCTGGTCAGGGACGGCGAGGAAGCCCGGGGCGCCGGGAAGGTGGTATCCGTGCCTTCGGGACAGGGTATTCTGGGCCGGGTGGTCAATCCCCTGGGGGAACCGGTGGATGGCAAAGGCCCCGTTGCCGCAGAGGAATACCTGCCGGTGGAGTCCCCGGCGGCGCCGGTTATAGACCGGGGTACGGTGGACACTCCTCTGCAGACCGGCGCCCTTTCGGTGGATGCCATGATCCCCATAGGCAGGGGTCAGCGGGAACTGATCATCGGCGACCGGCAGACCGGCAAGACCGCCATCGCCGTTGACGCCATCATCAACCAGAAGGGCAAGGACGTATACTGCGTATACTGCGCCATAGGCCAAAAGTCCTCCTCCGTGGCGGCGATCATCAAAAATCTGGAAAAATTCGGGGCCATGGATTATACCTTTGTGGTGCTGGCCTCCGCATCGGATTCGGCAGCCCTCCAGTACCTGGCGCCCTATTCGGCGGTGGCCATGGCGGAACACTTTATGCACAAGGGAAAGGATGTTCTTATCGTATACGACGATCTTTCCAAACACGCCGTGGCCTACCGTACCATCAGCCTCCTCCTCCGCCGGCCGCCGGGGCGGGAAGCCTTTCCGGGGGATGTATTTTACCTTCACTCCCGGCTTTTGGAACGGTCCGCCAAACTTTCGGCGGAACGGGGCGGGGGTTCCATCACTGCCCTCCCCATTGTGGAAACCCAGGCGGGGGACATTTCATCCTATATCCCCACCAACGTGATCTCCATCACCGACGGCCAGATCTTTCTTGATTCGGAACTTTTCAATTCCGGCTTCCGCCCCGCGGTGGATGTGGGTCTTTCGGTAAGCCGGGTCGGGGGCTCGGCCCAGTCCAGGGCGGTGCGCAAGGTATCGGGGCGGCTCCGGCTGGATCTGGCTCAGTACCGGGAAATGGCGGCTTTTGCCCAGTTTGGCAGCGACCTGGACAAGGCTACCCAGGATAAGCTGGCCCAGGGAGAGCGGCTCATGGAGGTGCTGAAACAGCCCCAGTTCGCCCCCTACCCTCTGGAGGAGCAGGTTGCCATCCTCTTTATTTCGGTCAACGGCGGTCTCATGGATGTGGAAGTGTCAAAGGTTTCCCAATTCATCAAAGATTTTCTTGAGTATCTCAGGGGCCGCCACGGGAGCCTGCTGGAAAGCATCGCAAAAACCGGCGTCCTTTCAGCGGAACTGGAAACGGAGCTCTCCGGGGCGGTGGAAGACTTCAAGCAGATAGAGGAGAAGCATTCCTAATCTCCGGTGGAGGACGGGAAGGACGGAGCAGAAATGGCAAATTTACGGGATGTCCGCCTCAGGATGCGGGCCATCAGGCAGACGCTGCAGGTTACCAAGGCGATGAATCTTATTTCCACCGCAAAGCTCCGCAAGGGCCGGCGGGTGCTGGAGGATACGGAGCCCTTTTTTACCCGGATTCAGAAATCCATGTACGATATTCTTGCCGGGGCCGGCGACAATGTAGAGAGCGATTTTTTCGGCAAGGCCGCCGGCGGAAACTCAAGCCGTACCGCTGTGGTGGTGGTTACCAGCGACAAAGGCCTGGCGGGGGGCTATAACGCCAATATCTGCCGCTATGTTACGGAGCTCTGTTCCCGGGTAAACAATCCTATCCTGATTTTGATAGGCTCCATCGGTTACCGGTATTTTATCCATTCGCCTTTTTTGATTTTGGAGAATTTTTCATTTAAGTCCCGGCTGCCCGAACTGCAGGATGCCAAGGAGATCGCTGATTACATCATCTCCCAGTATTTGTGGGGGATGTTTAACGAGGTGCATATCGTTTATACCCACATGTACAGCGCCGTCAAACTGCTCCCCCTGGCACGGCAGATCCTGCCCCTCAGGGTGGAGACCCTGCAGAAAGAGCTGGCTCAGATTGACAGCAGGCAGCGGGCGCCCCTCAAGTTTGAATACCTCCCCTCGGCGGAAGAGGTCTTTAATGCCCTGGCGCCCCTCTACATTAAAGGTATTATTTATGGTTCCCTGGTTGAGTCCTATGCCAGCGAACAGAGCGCCCGGATGTCCGCCATGGACGAGGCCTCGAAAAGCGCCGAAGACATGCTGGCGCTTTTGCAGATCAACTATAACCGGGCCCGGCAGGCGGGGATCACCCAGGAAGTGTCGGAGATCGTTTCGGGTTCGGCGGCGTTAAGCGAATGAACCCCACTGCGAATGAAAAAGCGAGGAAGATAGAATGGCCGGTACAGGTATTATCACCCAGATAGTTGGTCCCGTGGTGGATGTCCGTTTTGAGGAAGGACAGATCCCTCCGCTCCTGAATGCCCTGGAAGTACAACGGGGCGTTTCTCCCGCCGGGGCGCAAAACCCCCCGGCGGCGCAAGCTCCGGTTGTGTTGGAGGTGCTCCAGCATATCGGGGACGGCCGGGTTCGCTGCGTCGCCATGGAGGCCACCGAGGGATTGTCCCGGGGGCTTGCGGCAAAAGATACGGGCCGCCCCATTCAGGTGCCGGTGGGAGAGGAGGTCCTGGGCCGCATGTTCAGCGTAACGGGGAACATTATCGATAACCGGGGGGCCTTTACCGCGTCCCAATACGCCTCCATCCACCGGCAAGCGCCGGGCTTTGAGGAACAACGGCCCGCCACGGAGGTCTTTGAAACCGGTATCAAGGTGATCGACCTCATCGCCCCCTATGCCAAGGGGGGGAAGATAGGCCTCTTCGGCGGCGCCGGGGTGGGGAAAACCGTGATCATCATGGAACTGATACGGAACATCGCTACCGAACATTCGGGGTATTCGGTGTTTTCCGGGGTGGGCGAGCGGTCCCGGGAGGGGGCGGATCTCTGGAAGGAAATGAATGAATCCGGGGTCATTGAAAAAACCGCCCTGGTTTTCGGCCAGATGAACGAACCCCCCGGCGCCCGGATGCGGGTGGCCCTGGCGGGACTCACCATGGCGGAACATTTCCGGGACGAGGGCGGTCAGGACGTGCTGCTTTTTATCGACAATATCTTCCGGTTTAT
>JAISPH010000019.1 GCA_031275035.1 Treponema sp. | reverse complement strand
ATGACGCCGTTGGGCGGCAATTATTCACTGCGCCTGAAAATCACCAACGTCGAAACCGCCCAAATCACAGGAACACAAATATATACGGTAGTTCCCGACAACGCTCTGATTTCGCTCTTGCAAGTACCCGCTCAAAATGAAACAAGCCCCGAAACAGAAAAAACGCCCCCGCAGCAAGTCATCAACGGCGATATTAATATTACCACCAATAACAATACAACCATAAACGGCGATGTCTATATAAACAAACCGGAGTGGTTTGACCCGGACGCCTGGTAACTAACGGCGTAGCGCCCGCCGGAAATTGCCGGGGGCTTTTTGCTTGTTATGGCGGCGGCGGTATGTATGGAGGCCGCTACGGGGACTATACCTGCCCGGCGCTCCCCCCGTATACTGTTCCCATGGATATAAGCCGAAAGCTGACCGTTTCCGAACTTACCGGCCGGATCAAGGCGAATCTGGAGGGGGCCTTTCCCTCCCTGGTGGTGGAGGGGGAGCTTTCCAACTGCCGGCCTTCCAGTACGGGGCATCTTTACTTTACCCTCAAAGACGCCGGAGCGGCGGTATCCGCGGTGATGTTCAAGAGCCGGTTCCGCAGCCTCGGTTTCGAGCCTAGGGACGGAATGCTTCTCCGGGTCCGGGGCAGTCTGGAGGTCTACGCCCAGCGGGGGACCTATCAGATTGTCTGCGAGGAAATGGAGGAAGCCGGCGCCGGGGACATCCTGGCCCTGCTGGAACAGCGGAAACGGCAGCTTGCGGCGGAGGGCCTCTTTGACGGGGAGCGGAAAAAGCCCATCCCCCGCTTTCCCGGAACCGTGGGGGTAATAACGTCCACCACCGGGGCGGCGATTCAGGATATTCTTAACATACTCCGCCGCCGGGCTCCGGGAATCCGGGTGATCATCCTTCCCACGCCGGTCCAGGGCGGCGAGGCCGCTCCAGTCATTGTCCGGCGTATTGAACAGGCCAACCGCTGGAACCTGGCGGATGTCCTTATCCTGGGCCGGGGGGGCGGATCCCTGGAGGATCTTCTTCCCTTCTCCGAAGAGGCCGTGGTCAGGGCGGTGGCCGCTTCGAAAATCCCCCTCGTAAGCGCCGTGGGCCACGAGATAGACTGGGCCCTGTCGGACTTTGCCGCGGATCTCCGGGCGCCGACTCCGTCGGTGGCGGCGGAGCTGGTAAGCGCCAGCCGGGAGGAAATGCTGGAAACGGCCCGGCGGATCGCCGCCGGTCTCTGTCAAAATATCCGGGCGAAAATAGACCGGGCCAGACTGCTGGTAAGGCCCTTCAGCCTGGAAGACCTGGAATACAGGATACGGAATATACTCCAGCCCCGGCTGGTGCGCTTTGACGACGCCAAGGAGGGACTGCTTTCGGCCCTGAGCGGACGCTTAAGGGAACTGCGGCGGCGGGCCGAACTTGCCCGGATCAGTCTGGAAGCGGCAAGCCCCCTGGCGGCCCTGGACCGGGGTTTCTCGGTGGTGATAAGCCGGATAACGGGCAGGGTGGTCCGGCGCTTTTCCGATGTTCAAGCCGGGGAGGGGCTTACCATCCGGCCCCTGGAGGGGCTTATCTCAGCAAAAACCGAGGCGGTCTACGGATCGTCCAGGCTGCCGGAGGAAGTATGAAGAATTTTGAAGAACGGCTCGAACGGCTTGAATTTCTGGGAGAACAGATCCGTAAAACCGATGTTTCCCTGGACGATGCGCTTAAAGCCTTTGAAGAGGGTGTACGTCTGGCCCGGTCCCTGGAGAAGGATCTGGAAAAGGTGGAGAGCCGCATAGAGATGCTGATGAACGCCCCCGAGGCCAAGGCCGACGAGCGGCCCGAGTTGGGTCTCTTTGATCAGGAGGACTAGGTGACGGAGACGGTTCCGGCGGCGGACGGAGAAAACCGCATCAGGGTCCTGGCCCCGGAGGAGTCCCGGAAGATAGCCGCCGGGGAAGTCATAGACCGTCCGGCGGCGCTGGTCCGGGAATTCATGGACAACGCCATAGACGCGGGCAGTTCCCTGGTGGAATTGATTATCGAAGAGGGCGGCATAGGCCGTACCGAGGTAATCGACAACGGCTCGGGCATGGACAGGGCGGATCTGGAACTCTGCTGGCAGACCCACGCCACCAGTAAAATCAGAACCCTGGAGGATCTGAACTTCGCCAGGACCCTGGGTTTCCGGGGCGAAGCCCTTGCCGCCGCCGCGGCCGCGGCGAAGCTGGAAATTCTTACCAGCGCTGACGGCAGGGAAGCCTGGTTCCTTGAGCTTGATCCCGGAGGCGGCCGGAGCCGGATCGAGCAGGCCCGGCGGGCCAGGGGAACCAGCGTCAGGGCCCTGGGGCTCTTCAGCAGTATCCCCGCAAGAAGACGTTTCCTGAAGCGGGAGGGGAGCGAGGCCCTGCTCTGCGGGCAGATCTTTGTTGATAAGGCCCTGGCTTTTCCGGCAATCGGGTTCCGTTTTATCCAGGACGACAAGCTCAAACTCTTTCTGCCCCCGGCGGCAAGTTACCGGGAACGTTATGCCGCGGCCCTGCTGGAAAGGCGGGAGGGGGATTTCCTCCACGAGATAAGCGCCCAGGGCCGGGGTTTTACGGTAACCATCCTTACTGGCGGGCCGGAACTTTTCCGGCAGGACCGACGCCGGCAGTATATCTTTGCCAACGGCCGGCGGATTCAGGACTATGCCCTTCAACAGGCCCTGGAATACGGAGTTCAGGGGTTCTTCCCCAACGGGACCCATCCTGTCGGGGCGGTCTTTTTGGATATCGATCCGGCCCTGGCGGATTTCAATATCCATCCGGCAAAGCGGGAAGCCCGTTTTGCCGACGCCGGCGCCATTCACCATGCAATTACTTCGGCCCTCCGGGATTTTACGCGGCGCCTGAGCGCCGGTTTTGGGGAAGGTCAGGCGGAAGCCGGCGCCGGAGAGCAGGAGGTCCTTCCCTTCCCCGCCGGAGGCCCGGCGCCGTCCGGGGACCGGCGGGAACAGGACCGCAGCGGGGCGTTCGGCGGCCTCCGTCCAGGATATTCCGGCGGCGCCTTTGCCGGGAGAGGGTCCGGCGGACCGGGCCCGTTCTGCCGGGCCGGGCCGGCGGGGCCCTTGGCCATGGAGGCCCTGCTGGATCACCCTCCCCTGTTTACGCCGCCCCCCCGGAGTTTCCAGGCGGCGGAGGCCAGCCCCCCTTACGGCAAAACCCTGCGCCTGGCGGGGCGTCTCTTCGATTTGTTTATCCTGGCCGAAGCGGGGGATCGTCTTTTTATTATTGATCAGCACGCCGCCCATGAACGTATCCTCTATGACCGTTTTCTTTCCCGGAAGGTCCCCCGGCAGGAACTGCTGGCGCCCATTCCCTTTACCACCGGCAGCGCCGAGGAGGACCGCTTCCTCGGCGCCCACAGGGAGGAACTTGAAAAGATGGGCGTTGAGATTGAACGGGAAGGGGGGGCCTGGCATATCAACGCTCTGCCGGTTAACTGGAAACTCTCCGACGGGGAAACGGTGGAGGAGATCCTCAAACTGAGAACCGCAGGCGAAAACATTGCCGAACATTGGGCCGCCACCCTCGCCTGCCACGGCGCAATCCGGGACGGAGACTACCTGGACGACGCCGCCGCCCTGGCTCTGGTGGAGGAAACCCTGGCCCTGCCCGGTCCCCGCTGCCCCCACGGCAGACCCCTCTGGATGGAAATAAGCCGGGAGGAGCTCTACAGGGCGGTGAAGCGGACATAGCGGACCTGTCCCGGAAGGCCGGGTTCCCGGACAGGCCCCGCTGTTTTCCGGCGGGTTCGGACTGTTGCTTTTCCTTATGGCTTCGGGTACACTACCGGTTATGGCGGAAGAAGGTAAAAGGAAACCTAAAAAATCCAGAAAGGGCCGGGTTTTTCTGGCCGTCTTTCTGCTTATCTTTGCCGGCATACCCCTGGCGTGCATAATCCTGTCCTTCATCGGCAGGCTGAATCCTGAAGCGGTTATCCCCAATTCCTTTGAAGTATACTGCCATATCCCCAACCCCGCCCGGTTTTCCCAGCGGCTGCTTGCCCACGAAGCCCTTCCTTCAATTTTAGCGGACCCCGCCCTGGCGCCCCTGATTCCGGCGATAAGCCAGATACGGGAAAGCCGCATACTGGAAAATAAATGGTTTCACTTTTTTGTCCGGGGAACCGTGGACGCCGCAGTCCTGACCGGCAAACAGCAGCTTGCCGTTTGGGATACGGGGATACTTGCCCCGCTCCTTCGGCTTCTCCCTTTCCTGGCGGGACATTTCACCATACCGGATCTCTACTATGTGCAGGCGGGAAAGAATTCCCGTTTTGAATACCGTCTGGACAACGGAACCGTCTACTACATAGCGCCCTACCATAATTTACTGGTGGCGGCCAATGATTCGGACCTCTTTGAATCGGTGATAAACGGAACTTCCCGGGACGGGGACATCCGGGGAGCCTCGTATAAGACCATCAATACCCGTAACTTTGACATTGCTTTTCTTGTGTCCCAGGAGATGATTCTGAACGTACTGGCAGGACAGGATCCCAAGGTCGGCTCCGTACTGGATCAGCTTAACTTTCCGGGGCTGATTGAGGCGGCGGTTTCGATTTACCCGGAAAAGCTGGAGATCAGCCTGTTCTCCTCCCTTTCGTCGAACAATCAGGCCCTCAAGCGAATCATCGAACATAACTCGGAGCTTGCCGTCTTTACCCAGCTTCTCCCCGACACCGCCCAATACAGTACCATCGTATCCGCCGCCCCATTTGAGGAGCTGATGAATGCGGCGGTTTCGGTTTTCGGCCCCGATTTAAGCGCCGCCCTGAAGAAGGCCGATTCCTCATCCCGGATGCTTTTCAGGCTTTCGATTGAGGATCTGCTCTATTCCTGGACGGGAAGGGAATTTGCCGTATTCGGCATGGAGGGGCGGCCCAGTCCGGTCTACGCCATTCAGATTGGAAATGAACAGGTAAGGCAGGAAGTGTTTGACAAGGCCTTTAAGTCTGTGTTCCTCAACGAAAATACCCAGTTTGTTCTGGACGGAAACCGGATTCCCCAGATTCGCCTTCCCGACTTTGTCGAGGGGGTGCTGCATATCATGGGGATAAACCTGCCCTCCCCCTATTATGTGGTGCAGAACGATTTTCTCTTTGTATCCGAGTCGGCGGAAAATCTTCTGGCGGCGATTAACGGAATACGAAAAAACGCCATCCTTCCCAGAACTGCGGCATGGAAGACCCTGGCCCAGTCCAGCTCGGACAAGGCTTCTTTCAGTCTCTTCTATTCTCTGGATCGTTCCTTGCCTTTCTTCCTCAGGGGGAATACTCCGTTTAATGCGATACTCCGTTTATACCGCCAGGGCCTTGCCAGGCTTTCCTTTGAAAACCGCGCCGTTATTATTTCCCTGGCGGCGGTTCCCGGATCGGGAAGCGGGGTGGCCCTTTCTCCGGGGTATCCCCTGGATCTGGGGGGCAGAGGGGGCAACGCGGTGTATGCCCTTGCCTCGGGCCGGCGGGGAGAGGGCCGTTTCTTCTTAACCAGGGATACCGCGGCTCTTTCGATCAATCCGGCGGATCAAAGCGTCTACGAATTAAAGAATCCCCGGCCGGTTCAGATCATCCCCGCGGCGGGGCTCGCCTTCGGCAGGATCACCGATCCCGCGGCATGGGTAGTAAACAGCCAGGGACAGGTAAGTCTGGTAAACGGCAACATGGAGCCGGTGAACGGCTTTCCCCTTATCACCGGGGCCCGGCTCTCGGCGCCTCCCGCCGCCTACGGGGGCAAACTGTACCTCAGCGACGACAGCGGCGACGAAGGACACATCTATGTGGTGGACTCCTCGGCGTCGGTTTCCCAGTGGGACCTTGTTTTTGATACGGCCCTCCGCTCGGCTCCGGTTTTCCTGGATGCGGCAGACAAAACCTATGCCGGCATCTATCCGAAAAGTTTTATCAGCCACGAGATCTGGCTTACCGATGCCGGGGGGAATCCCTATCCGGGCTGGCCGGTCCCGGTTTCCGGCATAGCCTTCGGTTCGCCCCTGCTCTTTGTTCAGGGTACGGGCAGGGACGGCAGGGTTCTGGTCGCCTTTATTACCGCCGCCGGGGAGCTTACCGTTGTGGACGAGGGCGGAACGGCTCTGCCCGCCTTCCCCCTGGAATTGGCCGGCGTCTTTTACCAGCAGCCGGTTTACGACGGGGAATTCCTTTGGATAATTGAGTCCGCGGGCGGCCTCTATCAGATAAGCCTTGAGGGGACCGTCCTCTATCAAAAGATACCCAACCTTACGGTCAAAGAATCGGGCTATATCGGCGTCTTTGATGCGGACGGGGATAAGGTTCCCGAGATTTTCTTTACCGGCGAGGGAAACGCCCTTTACGGCTACTCCCGGAATTTCAATTCCCTGGAGGGATTCCCCCTGCCCGTCTGGGGCAGACCCGCCTTTGGGGATCTTAACGGCGACGGTAAACTTGAGTGCATAGGCGTTGGGCTTGATAACAAACTGTACCGGTGGCAGTTCAAATGAGGTTGATCATGAAAAAATTAATGAAGAACCTGCAGGAGAAGTATTTCCCGGCGCGGATAATTCTCCCCGTTAAGCTGTTCCTGGTCCTTCCCGCGGTCCTGTTTTGCCTGGCCTGCCAGACTCTGCAGAAGGATATTGAATATACTTCCCTGGATGAATCGGCTGCGGCGGATATCTCGGAGCTGGAAAACCGTATAGTTCCCCTGGACAACGCGTTTACCCGCCAGGACCTGTCCTCCCTCCGCCAGCGGATAAACGATTTGGAAAAGAAAGCCCTCCAGGACAGCGTCTACAGGGCCCTGCTTGCCGCCTGGTCGGGAAGGCTCTTTCTCCTGGAAGGGAAAAACAACGATGCGGGAAAGCAGCTTCTGCTTTCGGAACGGCTTGATCCCGGCAACGTACAGGCCCTGGTACTTGCCGCCCGGCTGGAACAGGACCCGCTGAAACGGCTCGATCTGATCGGCGCCTATCCCGAGACCGGCGTTTCGGGGGAACTGCAGATTGAACGGGGACGGGCGCTGATAACGCTGCAGCGCTATGCCGAAGCGGTGGCGGCCTTTGACAATGCCTTTGTCCGGCTTGCCTCCAGGGAGATATACCGGGAAACCTACCAGCCCGTCCGGGACCAGGCTTGGGAACTGCGGGACGCCGGAGGCATTGAAAACAGGACTGCGGAAATTCTGCTCCGTCCTTCCCTTTCCTGGCGGGATATAATCGAACTTACGGTGAACGAGACGAACCTGCTCCGCTTTCTTACCGCCGGCAGGGACTGGCCTGCGGGGGAACTTTTTAACCGCCTTCTGGAACGTTCCTTTATCCCCCTGAACCAGGATGTTACCGTAACCGAATGGGGAACCAGAAAACCATCCCAGGACGACCGGGTGCTTCGTTCCGGCGCCGCCTGGTATCTGTGGCATCTTCTTGCGGAAAACCGTGCCGATCGGGGGCTTTTGACCAGGTATTCAAACCGTTACGCCGCCCGGGGCGGCCAGAGAAGTCCCGTCCCGGATCTGCCCCTGGGTTCCCCCTATTTTGATTCCGTCCTCGGATGCGTAGAACGGGAGATCATGTCCCTTCCCGACGGCCGGAATTTTATTCCCGGCGAAACCATACGGGGCGCCGCCTTTCTTGGCATGCTCAGGAAAATAACGCCATGAGGTGATTTTTAGGATCCGGGCGGATCCCGTTGGTCTTTTACCGTTATTTTTGATTCCGCCTGCGGGTCCATACCCCGCCCCTCTGGGGCGATTTGGACCCGGTAACGATTTGTTTGTTGGGGGTATGGACACGCATAATATCCATACCTTGCGGATCGACGATAC
>JAISPH010000008.1 GCA_031275035.1 Treponema sp. | reverse complement strand
GCGTATTTTTGTACAAACAGCGAAAAACCCCTTTACCGGCAATTAACGGACAAGCCCTATGTTTCGTATTGTACCTTTCCCGGGGATTTTGAGCCCGTGTTATCCATAAACGGCAAGGTTGTTTTTGTGGAGGATCCTGCGCTTAAATCCCGGGCGTTGGAGGGGAATCCCCATGTAAAAACGATTTTCAAAACCCCTGACAACCCGGTCTTCAAAATTTTTTACATCGATGTAAAATAAATTTAAACCTATGGTGCCGAGGGGGCTAAAATTTATAATGTAAAATAGAGTTGTTCAGAAACTTCAGTTGCTGAACAACTCTATTTTATAAAAGACCAAAAAACTTCGCATAATCCGGCAGCAAAGCTGCCGCGGACTGTATACGCTGCGGACATGGCGGCCCCCGGGGTGTCGTTCGCCTGGGCCGGCCGGTCTGCGGCCTCACTCCCGCTCTTCACGGTTCCTGTACCGCCCGCTTCTTCCCCCACTCGGGCAGCAGCGTTTCGGGTCCGTATGCCAGCGCCCGGATCAGGGCGGCGGCGCAGGCATCCAGCGCGGAGGCGAGGACCTCCTCCTCAGGCGGACTGAAATCCGACAATACCCAATCTACAATTCCTCTGCCGCTTCCCGGCGGCCCCCCCCGGCCGGGAATCCTGTCGCCGGGACGGCCGATACCGATCCGCAGCCGCCAGAAACCGGCGGTCCCGAAAGAGGCCTTTATGGAGCGGAGGCCGTTGTGCCCCCCGAGGCCTCCTGAAAATTTGAGAGACGCCGTTCCCAGGGGCAGTTCCAGTTCATCATGAACAACCAGTATCCGTTCCGGGGGAATTTTGAACCAGGCCGCCGCGGGCTGCACCGACTCCCCGGAAAGGTTCATAAAGGTTTCCGGCAGGAGGAAGTACACCTTGTCTTGGGGCGCGGCTGCCAAAGACGCCGTTCCGCCGGGGGCGGCAAAGGCGGCGATCCGGTCCCGGTCCAGGGCTGCATAACGGCCCTTAAACTTTTCCTGCCAGTTGAGGGAAGCAAAAAAGGGAAGCGTCTCCGCCAGAAGCCGGCCGGCGTTATGGCGGTTCCGGGTATAGGCCCCGCCGGGATTTCCCAGAAAAGCGGCCAGTTGTATCATTCTTTTGTATAACTCCCCTTGGAGGCTTTTCCCAAACTAACCGGGTTTTGGGAATGGATCTATGGTATACTATTCCGGTACATTCAATCTACGGAGCGTACATGGAGAAACGTATCTATGTCATCGGCCACCGGAACCCCGACACCGATTCGGTAGTTTCCGCCGCCGCCTATGCCCGGCTTAAACAGATCCAGGGCCTTGCCCATTGCCGGGCCGCCCGGGCGGGAAACACCAATCCCCAGACCGAGTATATTCTGGACCGCTTTAAGGTGGCGGCGCCTGAGTATCTTCCCGATCTAATCCCTAAAACAGCCTACTATCTCTCCGGTCCGCCGGTTACGGTTTACGAGGACGATTCCCTCTGGACGGCGCTGGAACGCTTTCAAAAGGGCTCCAACGGAGAAGATTCTCTCAAGGTCCTCCCCATCGTAGACCGGCAGGGGATCTACAAGAGCATGCTCCACTACCGGGGTTTTTCCCGCTATATTATCTCCCACATCAACCCCCATAAAAAGTCCTTCTTTCCGGTTTCGATTGATCATCTGATTACTACCCTCCAGGCCCGGCCTGTTACCGTCTTTAACGGCGGCGAAGTACGGCGATCCCCCATTGTGGTGGCGGCGTCCTATACGGAATACTTCAAGGCCCACCTGGAAGATGAAAGCCCCGGCGACGCCCTGGTTATTGTCGGGGACCGCTGGGACATTCAGGAGTTCTGCATCAAGCGGAAGGTCCGGGCGCTGATCCTTTCCAACGGCCATACTCCGGGCAGGGAACTTGCCGCCCTGGCGGAAAAGAACCAGGTTTCGGTGCTGACAAGCCCCTTCGACACCTCCTCCACCGCCATGCTTATCATTTACTCGATCCCCGTGGGCATTCTGGGGGACCGCTCGGTACCCTTGGTCCGGCTGGACGATCCGGTGCGGAAGATCCGCGCCCCCCTTTCCAGGGCCCCCTCCCGGTGTCTTGCCGTGGGAGACGATACGGGCCGGGTGGCGGGGGTGATCTTTGAGGCGGATCTTCTCAAGGAGCCGAACATCGAAGTGATCATGGTGGATCACAATGAACCGGGCCAGGCGGTGGAGGGCATAGAGAACTACAGGATCCTTGAAGTGATAGACCATCACCGGCTGGGAAACCTTTCCACCCGGTATCCGATCACCTTTATCAATAAAGTGGTGGGGGCCACCTGTACCATCATTGCCAATCTGTACCGGGAACAGAATGTCCCCCTGGAGAAGGACATCGCCTCCATACTGCTCTGCGGCATCCTGGCGGATACCATATCCCTCCAGTCCGCCACCACCACCGGTACGGACCGGGAAACCGCCGCATACCTGGCCTCCCTGACGGGCCTTGATATAAATGCCCTGGGGCAGGAGCTTCAGTCGGCGGCGGACAGCGTCAACGACAGGCCCGCGGCGGAGCTGGTTGCGCTGGATATGAAGGAATATACCGAACAGGGGGCGGCCTTCTCTGTCAGCCAGATTGAAACCCTGAACCCCCAGCGGCTGGCCGCCCGGAAAGAGGAGATCCTCGCCGTCCTGGAAGAGACCCGCCGTTCCCGGAGCCTGCTTTTTTCGACCCTGCTGGTAACCGACGTAACCGCCCTGGATTCGCTGCTCTTTACCGCCGGAGACAAGGTCCTGATCGGCCACATCAGTTTTCCTAAAATGGAGGAGGGGATCTACTTGTTAAAGGGTATTGTTTCCCGAAAGAAGCAGCTTCTGCCGCTCCTCTCGGAACTGCTGGACACCGTTCTGTAAAACGGGGGGAGCCGGCCTCTTTAGTTCCGGGCGATCCTGAACCGCTGGTTTTCTAGCGTACCAACGCTCCTATTTGAAAAATCCGTCAAATTTAAGGCCGACGCCTAATTCCGGTATTAATCCCACATGTGCAGATAATCTGGTATATTCGTTACTGTCTATATAATAAGCCATTTTACTGCCAATCATAACGCCGGTATACTCTGTCCGTTTTGTGTAGGTAAAGAAGTCAAAATAACCCTGAAGCCGCCCAAAAAAATACACAATGGGAACAGCATGAAACTCTACGGCTATCGAAGCGCCCAGGCCGAAACTTACCTTTTCCAGGTCGTGAGAGACAAACGCATTATCCGCGGAACTGCCGGATAATGAAAACAAATGCAGACCCGCGGTCAGGGGAATTTTAAGCCTGCCTTGTTCAAAAAGGCGGTAACCAATTCCAAGATACATATCGAAAGCCGTAACGTCGTTGATTCCATAACGGCTTTCGGTTCCCTTAACGCTGTGCAAAAAAGCCCTGGGATAAAGAAAATGAGCGGCAAAAGCTATGCCTAAAGGGTTATCTCCAAAGGCGGCATAGTTGCTTGCGGCTATACCAAATGAAAAGGGGGGCATGGCTGTTTTTAGCGTTTCGGTTCCGCCGTGGCTGAGCGTTTCATAGATGAACGGCATACCCCCGGACAATTCAAGGTTCCCGTATCTTTCTTCTTCCGAAAAACAGGGAAGGACGGAAAAGACCAGAAAACATGCAAAAAAAATTTTCAAGGAACGCCTCCCGCAAGATCATCAATGGCAAAATGGAGAAGGAAAACAGAGTCGGTACGAACCGGAGGTTCGGAAGGATCTTTTACGGAACCATCGCTGTTGGGGACATAAAAATCGATACCCTCGCTGCTGTCATTGACGATAGTACGCTCGTTAAAGAGGATGGCGACATCTATCGTCCCATCAAAAAAATATCCTGGAATGCTGTTTCTGGCCACTTTTATTTTATCATGTTCCTTTATTTTAAATGCGGGCGTTTGCCATAAGCCCCCTATCCGGTCTCCGGCGGCGTTGGTGAAGGTGAAAATAACGGAATTATATTCAGTGTCTACCTGATGATATATACGCCGTGTCGGTTCATAGAGACGGGCTATTACGTTCCCGAAACCCAATAATGAAATATCAAATTCCATTTCCCCGCCCGGCGGAAGGTAGTACACCGTATCCGGGCTAACGGGGCTGCCGTCCTTTAGGATACGCGCGGAAGCCACTTGTGGAACAGGACTTGATGTATATTGGGCTTTCAAGCTTTCTTCAAGACCGTCAATGATCTGATATACAACGGGCAGCACCTGCTGTACAACCGCCGTTACCTCAACAAAAACCGCAGGGGGACAGACAAAAGCGACCACGGCGACAACTATTACGGCAACCGCGGTAACGGCAATTTTAATCCAGTCAAAAACATCCCAGTTAAGGGGGTTAAGCCATCCTCCCCACAGGGCTATTACTTCCTGATCGGAGGGGAAAGCCTGTTCTATGCTGACATACACCCCCAGGGCCGTATAGATATTCCGCATCCGGGTGTTCTGGTCCTCCGTCAGATTTGCATCATCAGTATAGGCGGACAGTATGCTCCGGTTTAACGCCACATTGTCCAGGGTAAAATATTCGCCCTCCATCTGGAATGTTATGGAATAGCGCTGATTATCATTGTCATAACTTGAAAGGCGGGCCCCGCCCTGTTTATCGCCAATTTGAATATCGAAGGCCCAGGGAAAACTTTCGCCCTTATGGAAAAACATGGAGAGGAAACAGCCGGTATTGTCATTGTTAATGCGCACCACGTCGTCGGAATCGTCGAATGTTTCCGAGATAAGCATAACCCCCTCCGCCATGGGGTTGTCGTCCGCCCAAAAGGCGGTTTTACCGGGATCCGGATCGTTTTTACCAATGACAGTTTGTACCGGATTATAGTCGGCATCGAGGTAGGTAAAATATGGCGTACCCTTGCCCACTTCCACCACATAGGTGTTTGTTTCGGCGGGAAGATTGTTGAGGAACGGGGAGGAACAGCTGGTAAACGTAAACACAAGCAAAAGAATGACGGAAACGGACGAAAGGGCAAGGTTCTTTATACGGCGCTTCATGGTAAGTTCCTCCTTAAACATCAAACACGACGAACATTTTACGGTAAAATAGAAAAACGAAGAAGAAAAATATTACCCCCTGTTCCTGAACTCCAACCCGTATTATCCGAGTTAGGAACCTTAATAGTTGCAGAATGAACATTGCCATTAACAATTACGGAAACGCCGAAATTGATAAAAATATCGACCGTGGTATCAAAATAACCACTTCCAGGAATTCCGGTTCTAGAGGCTTTTATTTTATCATCCGCTTCCAACAAAAAATTGGGGGTTTCCTGTATTCCCTTAATTTGTGTACCGGTCTCATTAGTAAAGATATATTGAAGTCCATTATAAGAAGATATGGCGTCTAGGTATAAACCAACATTATGATCGTACAAGTTCATCTGGACCGGATTAGTAATGCCTATATAGGAAATATCGACCACAACCTCGCCACTCGGGGGAACATAAACCGGTTCCTCATGGCCCACAGGGACCCCGTTGCATGTTATAGACACCGTGGGAATTTGTTCCATCGGGCCGAGGGGCGGAGGGGTAAGCTCGTCTTCAAATTTGTCTATGCCTATCCATACAGCAACTTCTATTGCTGCAGTAACAATCACGGTGCCAACAAAGGCGGCGGGAGGACAAAGAATATAGGCGACCGCAACCACGACCACCCCAATCGCGGTAACGGCGGCCCTGAGCCAGTCAAAAATACCCCAGTTACGGGGGTTAAGCCATCCTCCCCACAGGGCTATTACTTCCTGATCGGAGGGGAAAGCCTGTTCTATGCTGACATACACCCCCAGGGCCGTGCAGATATTCCGCATCCGGGTGTTCTGGTCCTCCGTCAGATCTGCATCATCGGTATAGGCGGACAGTATGCTCCGGTTTAACGCCACATTGTCCAGGGTAAAATATTCGCCCTCCATCTGGAATGCTATGGAATAGCGCTGATTATCATTGTCATAACTTGAAAGCCGGGCCCCGCCCCGTTTATCCCCAATTTGTATATCAAAGGCCCAGGGAAAACTCTCGCCCTTATGGAAAAACATGGAGAGGGAACAGCCGGTATTGTCATTGTTAATGCGCACCACGTCGTCGGAACCGTCAAATGTTTCCGAGATAAGCATAACCCCCTCCGCCATGGGGTTGTCGTCTACCCAAAAAACGGTTTTGCGGGAACCCCCGCCGTCTGAAGAGTCAAGCGGATTATAGTCGTTATCAAGGTAGGTAAAACGGGGCGTACCCTGGCCCACCTCCACCACATAGGTGTCCGTTTCGGCGGGAAGATTGTTGAGGAACGGGGAGGAGCAGCTGGTAAACGTAAACACAAGCAAAAGCATGACGGAAACGGACGAAAGGGCAAGGTTCTTTATGCGGCGCTTCATAATAAGTTCCTCCTTAAACAACTAAAATACCTTACGGCCTGGCGTCAGCTTCCCGAACCGTAAAATGCAGGACAAAGACCGAATTATTTTTTGCCGGACCGGAAGAACCGGGCTCCCAGAAATCTATGCCTTCGGAACTGCCGTTTACAATCGCCGGCTGGCCGAAAAATATCACAAGATCCATATCTCCCTTAAAATAACCAGCATTTTCTATATCTCCGGCCCTGGGATCTCTTTGGACTCTTATTTGATATGGCTGTGAAAACTTCTTAACAGGATGTCTCCTTGAACCCAGCCGGTAATCCGTATCATCCACATATTTTGTACCATCGGTGAAGAGCCAATAACCGCCGGTATATTCACCCGAATATATATACTTGTTCAAGTATGGTTCGATAAAACCGGGAGTTACATTGGTATTGGCATCAAAGCCGCTGATAAAATTAATATCAAAGACTATCTCATCGCTTATCCCCTCATTAAACCCAAGATAGTATACCGTATCGGGACTTACCGGCTCGCCATTTTTAGTAATTTCAACTTTGAGGGGATCAGGCGCCGATGGGGACGAAGAAGAACCCCCTCCGGTAAACAGATCCGATATCCAGCGGCCGATAGAGCCAAAAGACCATAGGCGGGGAGCGGGAAGGCCGGCTTGCGTGCCGCTTATCTCAGAGGGCAGGGCGGGAATGGCGGCGACAGCAAAGGCCGTAACGGCGGGGCTGGTAAAGGCCCGGGCGGCGATGTCCGAACGGTTCAAGCCGGGAAAGCGCCGTCCAATACCGGCATACAGCCCCAGGGCGGTATACGCGTCCCGCCGCTCTCTTTCTTCCGCCGTAAGACCGGGCTCCTGGTTAAAGCCCGTCAGCACATTCCGGTTTAAGCAGAGATTCTCCAGAGTATACTCCGCGCCGTCTTCACCGGCAATACGCACGGAATACCGCTGGCTTGGCCAATCGTAGTTCGAAGGATAGGCGAAGGCGGTTTTGCCGTCCTTCTCCATGACTATTTTCCAGGGGAAACGCTGCCCCTTGTGAAAAAAGAAAGAGATAAGACTGTCGTTGTTGGTATCGGCGATACGGACCACATCGTCATAGCCGCCGGGGGAAGTTTCCGAGGCAAGGAAGACGCCCTCCGCCATCGGATTGCCGTCTACCGCAAAGCCTGTCTTGGCTCCTCGTACATCGCCGGGCTCATAATTGTCATTCAAATATACGGCAAGAAGCGTACCCCTGCCTATCTGGCCGCTCCACACTTCGGTCTCGGTGGGGGAAGCGGAAGGGGTAAAGGAATGGTTACAGGCGGCAAGAACAAAAACCAAAGCTGCCGCAGCAAAAAAATACAAATAACCCTTGCGCTGTATCATTTTGACCCTCCTTGTTATAAAAAAACAACCCTTTTTCAAAACGTTCCCGCATTTTGAAAATGACAGATCAAAAAGCATTGGACTTGTTCAAGAACCCGGTTGGTTCTCAAACAAGTCTCCCAAAAAACGCTGATTTCTTAATGAAATCCACGTTTTTTGTTGTTTTTAAGCGGAATTTGTTCGGAAACTGAGGTTTCCAAACAACTTATTAATTAAAAGCAGTTGAAAAATTAATCGGGTGAAAACTCAATCATAATTATAGTACAAGAAACATGGGGTTTTCAATAAAAAGTACAAAAAATGGCGGTATTTTTTCAGTTAAAATACAAAACAAATGTATAGTATTTTGAAAAAGCTTTTTGTACCAAGATAAGGATGAGCCTCCCCGGAGCAGAGTTCGAAGCAAGCTCGCTTGCCGGTATCCTAAGCGTCGCCATATTTGCGGGGAGGCTCGTTCGATAGGAAGTTTATAGTACCGTCTGGTTTAATACCAACTTTTTGAAAGCGTTGCTTTATTTGAGCCGCAGCAGAGCTGCGGGGT
>JAISPH010000246.1 GCA_031275035.1 Treponema sp. | reverse complement strand
ACTCTTCCTCCGCCATATAACGGGAAATCTCATCCTGCTGAATCTTCTTTTTGTAGTCCCGGATTGAGAAGGCGACTTTCTGCTTGTCAGGCTGTATTTCCAGCACCACCGCTTTGATCTTGTCTCCGGGTTTGTACTTTTTAAGGGCGTCTTCGGGGCTTTCTTCCCGGCTTTCGGGAAGGTTTGACTTATGGATGAGCCCTTCGATGCCGCCGGGAACCTTGACAAAGAGGCCGAAGTCGGTAACGGAGGACACCTCCCCCTCTACCAGGGAACCCGGTTTATAAGCGCCGGCAAAATTCTGCCAGGGGTCCTCGGAAAGCTGCTTGATGCCCAGCCGTATGTTCCGGCCCTCGCGGTCCATGCCGATAACCATGACCTCCAGATCCTGGCCGACCTGCATCTCGCTGCCGGGATGCTTTACCTTTTTGGTCCAGGAAACATCGTCCCCGTGAAGGAAGCCGTCTATGCCGTCTTCAAGCTCAATAAAGGCCCCGGCATTGGTAATCTTGGCCACCTTTCTGGTAAGCCTGGTCCCTACGGGATAGCGTTCTTCAATATTGTTCCAGGGATTGGCGGTAACCTGTTTAAGCCCCAGGGACACCCTCCCCGCCTGCAGATCGTAACCCAGGATCATACACTCAACTTCGTCGCCTATATTGAGTACCTCCTCCGGTTTCTGGATCTTTTTTACCCAGGAAAATTCGGAAATATGGGCCAGTCCCTCGATGCCCTCTTCAAGTTCGATAAAGGCCCCGAAGTCGGTCAGTTTGGTTACCTTTCCCTTGACGACATCGTTGACATGGTAGTGATCCTCAAAGTGCACCCAGGGATCATCGAAAAAGTGCTTTAAGGACAGGTTGATTCGTTTTTCAACCGGATCGATACGGATTACCTTGAGGCGGATCTCCTGGCCTTTTTTTACAAAGTCCTTGGGCCGGGTTACGTGGCCCCAGCTCATGTCGTTGATGTGGAGAAGCCCGTCAAAGCCCCCCAAATCGATAAAGGCCCCAAAGGAGGTAAAACTTTTGACCGTTCCGGTAACCTCGGTTCCCACCTCGGTCTTTTCAAAGAAATCTTTCCGCTTTTGTTCGATCTCTTCCTCAAGCCATTTCCGGCGGTTTACCACGATGTTGACCTTGCCGTCGGAGTAGAGCCGTTCCACATAGAACTGGGTTTTAAGATCCAAAAGCTTTTCCGGCTTGTCCACCTTTTGAGCGTCTGACTGGCTTATCGGGAGAAAGGCATGCACGCCGGCGCCCAGATTAACGTCGTAACCGCCCTTTACCAGCTTCTCGATGGTTCCGTTTATCACCGTATGATCCTGGAAAGCCTGCCGGAGGTTCTTCCAAAACAGTTTGATATCGGCCTTCTGTTTGGAAACGATTACTTCCCCGTGCTTGTTTTCCTTAGCAATGAGAATAACCGATACGGTATCCCCTATTTTGGGGATTTCGGTAAATTCCCCAATGGGGATTTTACCCTCCGACTTGTACCCCACGTCTATAAAGACCTGATCCGGGGTTACCTGAATGACATAACCGTCTACAAGCTGCCCTTCTTCCAGTTGTTCAAGGGATTTAAGGTACTCTTCCTGTAACTGTGTCTGAATATTGTCGTTCTTCGCTTCGTCTATCGGACTAGTGTCCGATTCCACTTCCATCTGCCCCATGGTTAATCCTTTCATCTTTTTCCTTGCTATTTCTACTAATTTGTCATAAACTTGCTGAATGGTCAAGTCCGAGCTGTCCAAATAGACCGCTTCCGGGGAGATTTTAAGGCTTCCCTCGGCTTTGTTTTTATCGATTTCGTCCCGTTCCTGGATTGAACGCCGGATCTCCTCCAGACTGAGCATGGAAACCCCCTGATCGTAGCGCCGTTTTGCCCGGGCCTCGACGCTGGCATCCAGATAGAAACGGCACTCGGCGCGGGGAAAGACCACGGTGGTCATGTCCCGGCCCTCCACCACAATGTTCCGTTCGCCGGCGATACGGCGGATCATATCGTTGACCACGTGCCTGACGGAAACAATGGCGGAAAGGGGGGCGGAAAACCGGTCGATTTCATCGGTGTGGAGGAGGGAGCTTACCTCTTCGCCTTCCAGACAGACCAGGCCGCCGTCCTTGTAATCGATTTTGGCCCTTCCGGCATAGTCCAGGGCGGCCTCGGGATCGGCCGGATCAATACCGTTTCTCAGACAGCCCAGGGTAATGGCCCGGTAGAGGCTTCCCGAATTAATATAGAGAAAGGGGGTATTACCGGGCCCCCTGAGTCCCTCCGCTAAAAGTCCGGCGATGGTGCTTTTCCCGGTGCCCGCCGGTCCGTCAATGGCTATGACCAAGCTGTTCTCCTAAACTATAAAGTTCCGTACCGGTCAGCGGGCGGGACTTCCCCTCCCCCAGTTCTCCCAGCAGTACCGGCCCTATCCGTGTACGGAGGAGCCTTTCGGGGTGGAGGTGGAAATGGGAAAAAACCCGGCGTATTTCCCGGTTCTTCCCCTCGATCAGCACCACCCGCAGGGACTTTCTTCCCAGCCGTTCCACCGCCAGGGCCTTATAGAAAACCCCCTCGATGCTTATCCCCCGGCTGAACGCATCCAGGGCCGCATCGGGGATGGGCCCCGAGGCTTCCACCAGGTACTCCTTCTCGATACCCGCCGAAGGATGGCCGGTTCTGGCGGCAAAATCCCCGTCGTTGGTAAAAAGGATAAGTCCCGAGGAACGGTAATCCAGCCGGCCCACCGTATAGAGCCGTTCCCGGATGGCCGGGGGAAGCAGATCCGCCGCCAGGGCCCGGCCCTGGGGGTCCGCGGCGCTGCATATATAAAGGGGGGGCTTATGGAGGGCAATGTAGCGCAGCCTGCTCTCGATCCTGACCGGTACGCCGTCCAGGCATATATCGTCCCCGGATTCCACCTTTGTTCCCAGCCCGGAAACGGTCCGGCCGTTTACCGTAACCCTTCCCTGGAGGATCAGTTTTTCCGCGCCCCGGCGGGAGGCCGCCCCGGCGTGGGCCAGGTATACCTGCAGCCTGAGCGCCTTGCCCTCAACCGGCAAAGCCGTTCCCGGTTTCCCGGTCTCCTCCCCGGCTCCGCCGGAACAGGGCTTATTTTTGTCCGTCAAGTTCAAACCGGTCCGTCTCACTTTCACCCAGCTTTGGAAGATCCGCAATGCTTTCCAGGCGGAAAAACGTTAAGAATTCCCTGGTGGTTCCGTACTGAACGGGCTTGCCGGGTACGTCTTTTTTACCCAGTTCCCGGATAAGCCCCTTTTCCAGGAGCAGCCGTATCATGGTATCCGCCTGGACCCCGCGGATGGATTCAATTTCGCTTCTCGTGATGGGCTGGGAATAGGCAATGATGGAAAGGGTCTCCAGGGCCGCCTTGGACAGTTTGGATTCGTTCTTTTTGCCGTACCGTTCCTTCAGGTTGTCCCAGTATTCTTTTTTAGGAGAAATCATAACTCCCCCGCCGATACGGGCCAGCTCTACCCCGGATTCCTCCCGGGCGTACCGTTCCTCCAGCCTGTCCAGGGCCTGTCTAACCGCATCCCTGGAGAGCCCGGAGATCCGCACCAGCGTATTTTCCTCCAGGGGGTCCGCTTCGAGGTAGAGGATGGCTTCAATCAGGGCGCTTTCTTTTTCCATTTTCATCAGGACACGGCTCCGTTTGCGGCATTTTCACGGGGACGGATAAGAATATCCCCAAACATGCGGTTCTGAAAGATCCTTACCATCCGCATCTTTACCGCCTCCAGCAGGGCCAGGAAGGCGCAGACTATATCCATTACCGAACCATTCCGCACCATCAGGTCGGTAAAGCTGCACTCCCCCCGGTTTTCCAGCAGTTCCGTCATAAGGGTAAGCTTCTCGTTGATAGACACCTCTTCATAGAGGTCGATGATCTGCTCTCCGCTGATATTGGACATAAGGCTGGAAAAGGTTTTAAGAAGGTCCCAGACATCCACCTGTTCCCAGAGGGCGTCTTCGGCAAAGGGAAGGGGCCGCTGGAGCTTTTTCCGTTCAATCACCCACTCCGCTTCCCGTTCCTTTTCCTCCATAAGCTCGGTAAGCTTTTTGAAACGCTGATACTCGATAAGCTTGTCCACCAGTTCTATCCGGGGATCTTCGATATCGTCGTCCCCTTCAAATTCGACGGGAAGGAGCATCCGGGATTTGATGTAGAGCAGGGTTGCGGCCATATTGTGAAATTCGGTCAACTCTTCCAGATCCACCGCAGAGGCATAGCTGATATATTCCAGGTACTGTTCGGTAATTTGGGCCACCGGAATATCGTACAGATTTACTTCGTTTTTTTTGATTAAAAAGAGAAGCAGATCCAGGGGCCCTTCAAATTCTTTTAATCTGAAACTATAAGCGACATTGCCGCCCGAACTGTCCATTTAATCAATTATACCCGGTTTTGCCGGCCTAAGTAAAGGGCGGAACCGGCCCTAGACCCGGGAAAAGAACCCCTGGGAAGGAAGGGCGTCGCAGCAGCTCCGGTAGGATACGCCGGAACCGGGTTCCCCGGCGCGGGGAAACAGTTCTAAAAGGGGGACCAGGACAAAGCGGCGTTCCCTAAGGCGGGGATGGGGTATTTCCAGGACCGGATCGGAGAGAACCATGTCCCCAAAGAGGAGTATGTCGATGTCCAGGGTCCGCTCTCCCCAGCGCCGTTCCCCCACCCGGTTCCGGCCAAAGGAGGCTTCAAGTTCCTGGGTACGGGCTAAAAGCTCCCGGGGAGAGCCGCGGTAAAAGCCCGCAACGGCGGTATTGAGAAAACGGCCCTGATCGGCGACATGGAGGGGATCCGTTTCGTAGAAAGAAGCCCTGCGGAGATCCTCCAGGATCCCCGCCAGGATCTTACAGGCCGCTTCCAGAATTTCCCGGCTTTCCAGACCGCCGAAGGACCGGTTTGATCCCAGTCCCAGAACAACCGTGCGCTCCCCCCCTGAGGAGGCGTCAAGCGGGCCTTTCTTCAGAAGAGGCCGTCCCCGCCGGGAACCGGCGTTTTCCTGGGCCGCCCGGGCCCCCTGTGTTCGGCGGGACGGGCCGCCCCCTCCGGGGAACCTTTTTCCGCCGGACCCGCCGGTTGAGCCGCTCCCTGGGACGGACCGGCGGGGATCCCCGGTTGAGGCGCCCCGGGGACCGGTCCGGCCTGGGGAGCCGCAGCCTGGTCCCCGGCGTTTCCTCCGGCCGGTCCCGGAGACCGGGCTGCCGTCTTTTGGGCGGCGGCGGGGAATTCCCTGTTGGGGAACATAAGCTTCCGCAGCTTTGCCTCTAATTCCTGGGCAAAGCCGGGATTGTTCTCCAGATATTCCCGGGCGCTGTCCCGGCCCTGGGCGATCTTTTCTTCCCCATAGGAATACCATGCGCCCTTCTTGTCGATTATTTCACGCTTGACTGCCGCATCCAGAAGGCTGCCGATGGCGGAGATCCCCTTGCCGAACATGATCTCCATCTCCGCCCGGCGGAACGGGGGGGCCACTTTGTTTTTGACCACCTTAACCCGGACCCGGTTGCCCACCGCATCGGAATCTTTCCCCGCTTCGATGGTTTCGGTTTTACGGACCTCCAGACGCACCGACGCATAGAATTTAAGGGCGTTGCCGCCGGTGGTGGTCTCGGGATTCCCGAACATGATCCCGATTTTCATGCGGATCTGGTTGATAAAGATCAGAATGGTCCGGGATTTGCCGATAATGGCGGTCAATTTCCGCATGGCCTGGCTCATAAGCCGGGCCTGGAGCCCCATCTGGGCGTCCCCCATGTCTCCGTCAATCTCCGCCTGGGGGGTCAGGGCCGCCACGGAATCAACCACGATCACGTCCACCGCCCCGGAGCGGACCAGGCTTTCGGCGATTTCCAGGGCCTGTTCCCCGGAATCGGGCTGGGAGACATAGAGATTGTCTACATCCACCCCCAGATTTTTAGCATAGGCCGGGTCCAGGGCATGTTCGGCGTCCACAAAGGCGGCGATACCCCCCAGCTTTTGGGCTTCCGCCACGGCATGGAGCGCCAGGGTGGTCTTTCCCGAAGATTCTGGACCGTAGATCTCGATAATCCGCCCCCGGGGATAGCCCCCTATGCCCAGGGCCTCATCCAGCAGGATGGAACCCGAAGGGATCACCTCTATGCCCGCCGTATTGTTTTGATCCCCCAGTTTTATGAGAGAACCGGAACCGAATTGTTTTTCAATCTGGAGCCTGGCCGCTTCCAGAGCCTTTTCTTTTTCTTCCGCCGACGCCAGGGGATTACCCCTGGGTTTTTCGTTTTCCTTTGCCACCTGTTACCCTCCCCTTCTCTATGGCCCTATGCCCGTGGTTCGCTTTAATAACGGAGGCCCTTTTCAGTTAAAATCCGCGGTCCTGAAAAAACCTCACGGTATAAAATAGCATACTTTTTCATTCCTGTTGAAGGGTCCCGGAGGGCGGAGCCGATCCGCCCAGGCGGCGCCCAGGCTGCGCCGGGCGGGTCAAAAACGGCTTTTCTTTTATGGCGGCATAGTGTAAACTGGCAACGGTATGAATGAATTTGTCATTACCGCCACCCGGTCCATGGAAACCTATGCCGCCCGGGTAGCCGATTATTTGATCAAATTCCCCAGCTTCGCTTCCTTTTCCGGTACGATTAACGGCATCAATTTACTCAAAACCGACCGTTTTGCCGACGGAGAGATGGAAGTGGCGGTGGAGTCCTCGATCAGGGGCAAGGATGTCTTTCTCTTTACCAGCTGCGCCCGGAATGAGGCGGGGATCGACGTGGAAGAGGCGAAGATCGAGCTGTACCACGCGGTGGATGCGCTGAAACGGGCCCAGGCGGAGCGGATCACCGTTTTTGAGCCCTTCGTTTCCTGCTCCCGGTCGGACCGTACCACCCGGCGGAGCTCCGTGGGGCTCTGGGTACATTTCAAGATCCTGGCCAGCCTGGGGACCAAACATATACTGACCTATCAGCTCCATTCGGACAAATCAAAATCCATGATAGACCCTGCCATCTGCGCGATGGATGACATTCCCGCCCTGACCCTCCTCAAGCGCCGCCTCTGCGACGTATATATCCGGAACCTGGAAACCCTGGAGAACCAGGTCCGCCCCCACTGGGTTTTTTGTTCCGTGGACGCCGGGGGGGAAAAGCTGGCCCGCCGTTTCGCCAATTCCTTTGGAGCCCCCCTGGTGGTGGCCCATAAACAGCGGGATTATTCCAGGTCCAATACCATCGAGTCCATCAACATCCTCTCGGCGGACCCCATTGAAGGGAAGGTGCTCTGGATCGTGGACGATATGGTGGATACCGCCGGTTCCGTGGAAAGCCTGATCCGGGCCCTGGCCCCCCTGGGACCCGCCGAAATAAACCTTATCGCGGTCCATTCCCTCTTCTCGCCCCCTGCGGCGGAACGGATCAACGGGCTGTCCGCCGAAGGCCTTTTGAAGCACATCATGGTTACCGACACGGTGTTTTGCCCCTCCTGTCCGGGAACCGTCAACAACCTGGAAGTGGTCCCCTCGGCGGAACTTTCCGCCAAGATCATCAGGACCATCGCCACCAACAGATCCCTCAGCAAGATGATGCGGAGCTTTGATGCGGAAATCTACCTGAAGTCGCCGAATCTTTTTAATCAGTGAGCCCGTTCCGGCGGAACCGCCGGACCCTGCGGGCCGCAAGAAGGAAACAATTTAACCACGAACTTCCGCGGGTTACATCCGCCCGTCCGGGGGCATTCCGGACAGGTACGGAACCGTTTCGGACATGTCCAGACTCATTTCATACATGTATAGAACCATTTCATACATGTATAGAACCATTTCATACATGTATAGAACCATTTCATACATGTATAGAACCGTTTTATACTTGTATAGAATCATTTTATACTTGTATAGAATCATTTTATACTTGTATAGAATCGTTTTGGAACCTTCCCGGAACGACAGCGGACAAGGCCGGAACGACAGCGGACAAGGCCGGAACGGCAAGGGACAAGGCCGGAACGGCGGGAGATCCCCTTGCCCCGGAATGAACCTCCCCGCCGCAGAGCGGACGGGGTATCTTGTAAGCGTTGCCTTGATTACGAGGTTCGTTCTGCAAGGAAATTATTTACTGTGGGGTCTACTGCCATTTTTTGTTGGCGTTGCCAGTTTGAACCGCCGCAGAGCGGCGGGGTATTAGACCCCACTGCGAATAAAGCGAATGCATGTTACATCCGCCCGCCCGGCATATATATGTATTGCGTATAATTGCTCCCGCTTATAGACGTGTTGCGTATATACGCCGCAGGTCCGGCGGGGTCCGCGGCTGTTCTTAACAAGAACGCCCGGTACGTCCCGGCCTTTACGGCTGTCCGCCGTTTCCCAGAGAGGCGGCCTGATGAACGGCGACGCCCTCCAGTCTAAGGCCGTCCTGCCCCGCCCCGGGAATCACCCTGCCCAGGATCTCCAGGGGCCGTCCGGGGTCCACCGCCACGGAAACTTCAAAGCGGACCGGGACCTTTCCCAGCAGGGTGGTCCTGGTATCGTACCCGACGAGGAAGTCCAAAAGGACCCCCTGATCAAGCTGTTCCACATTGGCGGCCATGCCCCGCCATATTACATAACAGTCCCGGTACAGGGGGGGATCGGCCTTTACCTCCTGGTAACTGTACCGGTCCCTGAGGGTGTCAAAGCCGGGAATCTCCGTATAGGAGAGGAGGAGCCGGGCCTTGTTCTTGACCGGCCCGGACGCGTTGGATTCCAGAATACGGTTCAGGGCAAGCTTGGCGGCCTCGTCCCGGCCTTCGGCGAAGCGTTTCCGGCCCTCGGCAAAGGTATCGAGGACCTGCTTTTTGGTAAGGACATACCGGTAGCTTCCCCCCGTCTCCACAGGATTGTTCCGTTCCTCCTGCTCAAGGACGCTGAACGCAAGGCCGCTGCGCTGGGACCGGTCCGCCGCGAGGTTCCGGGTCCTGGCGGCGATCCCCCCGGCGGCGATCAGCGCCGCCAGAAGCCCCGCCAGGGGAAAGACCACGCGGTTCCAGGAGGGGGCCCTGGGCAGGGGGGGATAGAGCCGGGGCAGCTTTCCCGAATCTACCCAGTCCGAAAGCTTCTCCCCGGCGTATTTCCGTATAACGCCGAGGGCCCGCCGTGCCGTGCCGTTGTTCCGGTCAAGATCCTGTACCTCCAGGTACAGGTCCAGGGCCCGGTCCGTTTGTCCCCGGCGGAGAAAAAGCGCCGCCAGCCCCAGCAGTACCGGAGGGTCCCGCATTTTAATGTCCCGGGCCCGCTTAAAGTAATCGAAGGCGCCGGAAAAGTCCCCCGAGTAGAGACAGCAGACTCCCATTATATAGTGATAACGGAACGAATCGTGGTATCTGACTACTTCGGGCAGCAGGGTATCTATGGCCTCCCCGTATTTCCGCCGCCGGGCAAGGCGGGCGGCCCTTGTCAAAATCGGATCAAGCTTCATGGGCGAAACTACGGTTTATGCCGCCCCTTAATTCTGGAAAGAACCAATTCGATGGTCATCAGCTCTTCGTCGCTTACGGAACCGGCGGCAAGGTATCCGTCAATACGGGACACCAGATCCCTGAGTATTAAAAGATCCTCCCAGGTATAGCCGGCGGGATTCAGCGCCGAAACGGGACCCGCCGGGGCGGCTTCGCCGCTCCGCTGCAGAATCTGGGTCAGCTCGTTGTTGGAACCGGTATTGTACTGGGCAAAGCCGTTGGGGTCCTCCGCGGCAAGGAGCATCGACAGGGTCCGCCGCTCTCCCCTTCCCAGGGGGGCGGGATCGAAGTAATAGGAAACCGCCGAATCGTTGATGGAATAGGGCAGAAAGTTAAAATTCCTCCCCGAAACGTAGGGGGTCTTCCAGGGAACATCGTTCAGCCGTTTCCAGTTGGCAAAGTGGATAAGATCGGGATTAGTGATGCCCCCCACAAATATATTCCCCATAAAGCCAAACTTGTCGTTCCGGGTTATCCACCAGCGGTCGCTGTTTCCGCCGTCGATTACCGCCTCCGAGCTAAAGGACCGGGTGTTGGTCATAAAGTGGGGCCTGCCCCCCTCCCCCAGGCTTGTATCCAGAAGGAAGCGGAGCCCCGCCATGATAAGCTGTTCGCCTTTATTCTCTACGGTGATGTTTATGCGGATCCCGTTGGTCAGGGAGGAATCTACGGTCTGGATAAACGAAAATTCCTGGGTTACCGAGAGAAAGGGAGACTCAAAAATAAAGGCCGGCCGGTCCGGGCTTCCCCCCGGGCGGAACTTAAAAACCGAAGCTTCCCCCAGGCGGTAGGTCCGGTCCCCGGTCATAACCGTGATAAAGCTGGTCCGGGGATCCTTATCGACAAAGAGGGGTTCGTACTGTTCCTTGACGATGTCGGTCATATAGTAGAGGGAGAAGCGGCCCGTATTCTCATGGAGGACCAGTTTGATACGGCCCTCGGCATATTCCGCCGCCCCCAGGCCGGAAAGGGCCGTCAGACCGAAAAAGAGGGCTATAAGCGTTATCCGAAGACGGGATGCGTCCCTGAGCGTCATGTTAAGGCGTTTCACGGGGTCCTCCGGCATTAAGGGATCGTGAAAGGTCATTGGCCAGTTCCAGGGCCTCGGCTTTAAGGGAGAGGAGCCGGATTATCCGGTCCGACGGCAGGGCGGGGATGGCCGGATCGGGATCGGGCGCTGCGGCGGGCGGTTCCGCCGGAACCTCCTCCGCGGGAACCATGGAGGCGATGCGGTTTTCCGCTTCGGAAAGCTGGCGCTGATAATCGGCGTTGGCCCTTTCCAGCTCCGCAACCCTGGGGTCCCTGAGCAGTTCCGCTATCCGTTTCTGATAGGCGATGATGGCCTGGTCGTAGGAACGTTCCCGCCGCTGGTATTCTTCCGCCGTTTTAAGCGATTCCTCGTGGCTCCACCGCAGTATGGCAAGGAGTTCCGCTTCAATCTTCTTTTGATTGATCAGGGCTATACGGTAGGCGGAGGCCTCGTATTTAACGCTGCCGGCGTACTGTTCGGTGATAAGGGTAAAAATCTCGAGGGCCCGGTCAAGCTGACCCAGGGCAAAGAGACATTCTCCAATCCAGTAGAGGGCCGCCGCCTTCCGGGAAGCGCCGCCGGTGATATATTCGTCGATTCCGTCCGCATAGGAACGGAGGATAACCATGGCCTCGTCGTAGCGGCCCAGGTAGAAGAGGGCCCTTCCTTTATGGTAGGCCAGTTCGCCGGTACGGCTGTACCTGGGATCCTCTCGTTCCAGGGTTTCCATATCGTGGAGCGATGCCTCGTATTCCCCGGCGGCAAGCTCCGCCAGGGCGGTCCAGTACAGGGCCTCGGACCGGACGGAAGGATCCGCCGCCCCGGCCCGGCGCAGTTCTATTACCGCTTCCCGCCAGCGGCCCGCTCCGTAAAGATCGATGCCGTACTGCAAACCGCCTGTCTGGGCCGCCGCGGCCGCCGTCAGGGCCGCAAAGAGAATAAGGAAAAACAAGAGCCGGGCCGGGCCCCGGGAGTTAAGGCGCTTATCGATTATATGTTCACCGATCATATTTTCAATCCTTAGGACCTCTTTCGGGTTAAAAACAGAGGACCGCTTCATTTTCGGCAGAAAGGGAGCTTCCGATTAGGCTTTGCCCTTCAAGGCCCTGACAAAGAGGGCCTTGTCGGGGGCGCCGAAAAAGGCGGATCCCGCCACCAGCACATCCGCCCCGGCGTTCCGGGCGGCGGCGGCGGTTTCCCCGTTAATTCCCCCGTCCACGGAGATCAGGTACGTTCCCCTTCCCCTTTCCCGCAGATCCTTAAGCTCCCTGACTTTGTCAAAACATTCGCCGATAAGGGCCTGCCCGCCGTAACCGGGGTTGACGGTCATCACCAGGACAAGATCCGTAAAGGGCAGCAGGGGCTCGATTTGGCATACCGGCGTTGAAGGAACGATGCTGACGCCGGCCTTTTTCCCCAGCCCGCGGATCGCCCCCAGGATACGGTGGGAATGGACCGCCGCCTCGGCATGGAAGGTAATATAATCCGCCCCGGCCTTGGCAAAGCCGTCGATTAAACGGTCCGGCTCGCAGACCATAAGGTGAACGTCAAAAACGGCCCGGGAAAGGGGGCGGAGATCCTCCACCATCTTGGGGCCAAAGCTGAGGGAGGGGACAAAGCGGCCGTCCATCACATCCAGATGGACCCATTCGGCGCCGGAGCGGTCAATTTCCGCGAGCCCCGCGGCGGTATTGGAGAAATTTGCGGCAAGCACCGAAGGCGCGACAACAGGATCGGTCATATTCTGATGATAATCCCCGGACCGGGCCTTGTAAAGATCATGCCGAAGCGAGGAACAGATCCAACTCCCGGCGGATAAGAGCGGCGGGGTCCTCCGCCGCGGGAATCCGCCTTATCCCCGGAATGGAGGCGAAATAGGTAAGCTGCCGCTTGGCGTAGCGCCGGCTGTTTTGGGCGGTCAGGGCCTCCACCGCGGCCAGATCGTCCAGGAGCCGCCAGGCCCCGGTTTCCCCGGTAAAGAATTCCCGGTATCCTATGGCCCTCATCCCCGGATCGTCCGGGCTGTAACCGGCGGCGTACAGCCTGCGGACCTCGCCGGGAAGGCCCCGGCGGAACATTTCCGCGCAGCGCCCGTTGATACGGCGGTAGACCTCCTCCCGGGGCCGGTCCAGAACCAGGATGAGGAAACGGTAGCGGGGCCGCCCTTCCCCGCCGGGCGGGTCCCCCGCGGTGCCGGGTCTTGCCGCCGCGGGCCGGGGATAGGAACTCAAGGGGCGGCCCGCGGCGCGGTATACCTCCAGGGCCCTTAAAAGCCGGTATTCGTCGTGGATGTGGATACGGCCCGCGCTTTCGGGATCGCAGCGGGCCAGCTCCTCCGCCAGAACCTCGATGCCCCTGCTCCGCCGTTCCTCCCGCAGTTCCCGGCGCACGGCGGGGTCCGAGGGGGGAGCCCCGGAGAGGCCCAGGATAAAGCTGGAGAGGTAAAAGCCGGTTCCCCCGGAGATCACCGGGAGCTTTCCCCGGCGGGCTATGTCAATGCAGGCCCGATCCGCCAGCCGGACAAATTCTCCCGCGTTGAACTGTTCCCGGGGATCGCGGATATCGATTAAGTGATGGGGAAGCGCCTCCCGGAGCTCCGGCGAAGGCTTGGCGGTGCCGATGTCCATGCCCCGGTATACCTGCATGGAATCGGCGGAGATTATTTCCGCAGGATATGCCGGGGAAGACCGGCCCGGAGCGGAACCCGAAGGGCTCCGGGGAGGGGCAAAGAGTTCCTCCAGAATTCCGGTCTTGCCCGAAGCGGTGGGGCCGCAGAGCAGCGCCGCCGGGATATGCGGAGCTCCGGCCTGTACCGGCATCAGTCCGCCGGAAGGCCGGGCCGGAGAGGCGCGGCGCAGTCTGCGCGCGGTCCGGGAAGGTTCATTCTTCGATACGGAATTCAACTTCCCCGGTAAAGATCTGCTGGGCCGCCAGGGAAACCACCTTGCTGTCAAGATCGTCAAAATCGGGATCCCTCAGCATGGAAAGCTGAAAAGCCCTGCGGGAAGCGGCGCAGGTAATCTCGTACATATTGCGGTCATATTCAATTAATTCTTCCAGGGGGAATATCATGCCCGCCAGTATATAAAAAACGGCTTTTTATGTAAAGATGTATAAAGGGGCTTTCCCCGGGATGTATCTCTGGGGAGGCTGAAAACATCGTTCAGCCTCCCCCATCGGAGGTTCCATGCGTTTCGGCATCATCGGCACTAATTTTGTAAGCGGCTGGTTTCTTGCGGCGGGAAAGGGCTGTCCCGGCTTTGAGCTTGGGGCGGTCTATTCCCGGTCCCCCTGGCGGGCCCGGGAGTTTGGGGAACAGTACGGGGCGGCCCGCTGCGTTTCGTCTCTGGAGGATCTTGCGGCCTGCCCCGTTGATGCGGTGTACATCGCCAGTCCCACGGCCTGCCACTGTGGGCAGGCGCTTTTGATGCTCCGGGCGGGGAAGCATGTACTCTGCGAGAAACCCGCCGCTTCCAATGCCAAAGAACTGGAGGCCATGCTGGCCGCCGCCCGGAAGGGCGGCCTGGTTCTGATGGAGGCGGTACGGCCGGCCTTTAACCCCGCCCTGGCCCGGCTCAGGGAGGCCCTGGATACCATCGGGACCATACGCCGGGCGGCGCTGTCCCTCTGCCGCTATTCCTCCCGGTACGGCCCTTTCCTTGCCGGGGAGGCGCCGAACGCCTTCAACCCCGCCCTTTCCAACGGCGCCCTGATGGATATGGGGGTATACTGTGTCCATATCCTGCTCCGCCTCTTCGGCAGGCCCCGCCGGATTCAGGCCGCGGCGGTAAAGCTTTCCAACGGTTTCGACGCCCAGGGGACCTTCCTTGCTTCCTACGGGGAGATGACCGCGGACGTTCACTATTCGAAGGCGGCCGATTCCTATAACCCCTCGGAGATTCAGGGGGAGGGGGGAAGCGTTTCCATCGGGGACATGGTTACTCTGAGCGGGCTCGCCCGGAGGCGCCGGGAGGGAAAGCCCGAATCCAGGGCGCCCGCTTCCCTGGCGGAGCCCCTGACGGTCCCCGGGGAAAGGGCCGCCGGCGCAAACGGCGACATGATCTACGAACTTGAGGAATTTATCAGAGCCGCCGGGGCAGGGCCCGGCTCCCCCGCCCTGGCCCTGCAGAACCGGTATTCCATGGAGGCCATGGAGATTCTGGATACGGTGCGAAGACAGTGCGGCATCGTGTTTCCCGCGGACGCCGGGTCCCCGCTCCCCTAAACACGCGCCGCCGGGACCGTTAAGGTCCGGCGGTCCCCGCGTCCGGCGCCCATAGACGCAGTTCGTATATATCTCGCCATTCCCGCAAATAGACGTATTGCGTATATATGCCCCCCTGCCCGCGTATAGACGCAGTTCGTATATATCGCCGCCCCGGTAAAGGCCGCCTCCCCCCGCCCGAATTTGGCGCCGTTTCCTGACATTGGCTTACCTTTCATCCGCAAAGTCTTGCAAATATGCCCCGTTGTCTAAAGACAGCGGCGGCTTTTCCGGCCCTTTCAGGGCCGCGGCGCGCCATTCCGCCCTGGAAAAGCGGCCCGATAGGCTGTAGCATAAGGGTATGCGCTTTAACCGTCTTATTGAAGAAGCGTTCCGTTCCGCCGGATTTATCCTGCTGGAAGGAACGGACCGGGAACTGCGGGCGGAAAAGGGGATTCTCGGCGTCCCTCCGGCCCTGCTCAGGCGGCTTGCCGAAGAAGGTTTCAGGCGGCTTGCCTTTTATATGAGGCGGAGCCATCTGGAACTGCTGGCCGGCGTCCGCGCCGATCCCGGCGCGTCGGCCAACGACAGGCTGGTGGCCGGGACCCTGCTGGAAAACGCCGCCGCCGCCGCCCGGGGGGAATTTGCCCTCTGCCAGGACACGGGAACCGCCGCCGTCTACGGATGGAAGGACGAGGGGGTCCGGACCGGCGCCGACGACGGGGCGGAGCTTTCCCTGGGAATTGCCGCCGCCTACAGGAACAACTTCCTCCGCGCTTCCCAGACCGCCCCGGCGTCCTTTTTTGACGAAGCCGGTACGGGGAACAACCTTCCCGCCCAGATACGGCTGGAAGCTTCGGGCCCGGGGAATGATCCCGCCTACCGCTTTCTCCTCATCGCCAAGGGGGCGGGGTCCTCCAATAAGACCGCCTATTTTTCCATGACCAAGGCGCTGCTTGAGGAGAAAGCCTTTGAACGTTTCCTTGAGGAACGGATCCGCGCCCTGGGAACCGCCGCCTGCCCCCCCTACCGTTTGGCGGTGGTGGTGGGGGGAAGCAGCCCGGAGCACAATCTTGAGGTTCTGAAACTGGCCACGGCGGAACTGCTGGACGCCGCCCCCCGGATTGGCGCGGCCCCTCCCGGCGCCGTCCCGGAGGGCGGCGTGCTGTTCAGGGACCCCTATTGGGAAAGCCGGGTCATGGATATGAGCCGCCGTACCGGCCTGGGAGCCCAGTTCGGCGGAACCTCGCTGGCGCTGGACGCCAGGGTGATCCGCCTGAGCCGCCATGCGGGATCCTGCCCCGTATCCATCGGGGTGTCCTGTTCGGCCCACCGGAACCTGCTGGCCTTTATCGACGCCCGGGGGCTGCATCTGGAAAAACTTGAGGAAAACCCCGCGGCTTTCCTGCAAAGCCGGGGTGCCGCGCCCTTTGGGCCGCCGGCCGGAGACGCCGCCCCGGAACGGGTAAACCTCGACCGTCCCATGGAAGAGATACGCCGGAATTTAAGCCGTTTCGCCCCCGGAGACCGGCTTCTCCTTTCGGGGAAACTGCTGACGGCCAGGGACGCCGCCCACCTTAACTGGCGCAGACTTCTTGCGGAGGGAAAGCCCCTTCCCTCCTATCTTTTCAAACATCCCGTTTATTACGCCGGTCCTTCGGCGGCTCCTCCGGGCAGGGTTACCGGAAGCCTGGGTCCCACCACGGCCCGGCGCATGGACCCCTACGGCGGGGAACTGATGTCCCGGGGCGCATCCCTCGTTACCCTGGCCAAGGGGGACCGGAGCTCCGCCTGGATTGCCGCCTGTAAAAAATACGGCGGCTGTTACCTGGGGGTTGTGGGGGGCGCCGCCGCCCTGCAGGCGGAGCGGAACATTACCGCCTCTGAAATAATCGATTATCCCGAACTGGGCATGGAGGCGGTGCGGCTGATAGAGGTCCGGGATCTGCCCGCCTTTGTCGTTACCGGCGTCAGCGGCGAAGATCTGTACCGCCGGGATGCGCCGGATTCCGGGGGCGGGTCCTAGGCGGGGCGGTCCGGTTTCCCTTCAATCCACCGGTCGATAATGTACCGGGATACCGAACCCCTGCCGGGAAGCTCGGGCAGGCTGTCCCGGCTGAACCACCGGGCGTCGGCGATCTCCTCCCCGTCGGGCCTGATCCTGCCCCCGGCGTAGCGGGCGGTAAAGCCTATCATCAGGGAATTGGGAAAGGGCCAGGGCTGGGAACCGGCATACCGGATGTCCCGCACGGCAAGACCCGCCTCCTCCTCCACTTCCCTGGCGACGGCGGCCTCCAGGTTTTCCCCCGCTTCGGTAAATCCGGCGATAAGGCTGTATACGTTGCGGTTGAATTTTTTATTATGCGCCAGGAGGGCCCTGCCGTCGTCCCGGATCACCAGCGCGATGACGGCAGGGGAGATTCGGGGGAACTCCAGCCGGCCGCAGGCGGGGCAGAGCCGGGCAAGTTCTCCCGGCGCGTCCCCGTTGGCGCCGCCGCAGGAGCCGCAGAAGGCCGAATCCTTCCGCCACTGGATGATGTGGTAGGCCCGGAGCAGCCTCCCCGGATTTCCCCGCCCGTCCAGGGGGCTGGTTCCGGCCATGGCGGATACCGCCTGCCGCAGGGGAACGGTCCGCCACGAAGGGGGGATGGGCGCTTCCACGTTCAGGGTATAGGCGGGGATGGTTTCCCCGCCGCTGAAGCCGGGGATCTGGTAAAGGGAAAGCTGGGCCCCTCCAAACGAGGATTCCACCGCCTTCCGGTCAAGCCCCCGGGCTATTTCCCCTTCGCCCATGGCGCCGGGAATCACGAGGAAGCTTCCCTGAAAAAGATAGGCCCCGCTTTCAACTTTTCCCGCCATAATGCCTCCCCTGTTACCATAGTCCCTTCCCCGTTCATTCGCAACCGGGATCGATCCCGCCGCGGGGCGGAACCTTCCCGGAGACGAACTTGCGCCCGGGGGGGCTTCATTTTATAATGAAATTGTCCGGAAACTTCAGTTGCTGCCGGACCCAGGGTCCGCCGGCGGCCGCTTAAAAACGACAGGGAAAGGAGATCTTATGGGTATCAGTTATCTTGAAACCTTGCCTCCCGGCAAAATCGCCAGATTACCCGGGGGGCCTCCCCCGAATACGGTTCCCTTTACCGGCTATCCCCAGCAGCACCCGTCGGAAAAAAACAAACTGCTCCTGATCTACGATCCCCTGGGGGTCAATCCGGCGCTGATGGAATTTATGGCGGAGGATGTCCTCTATGCGGAGGATATTTCCCAGGCGGTTACCGAATCCGGCGAGGGAATTCCCCTGGTAAAGATCTGGGTCCGCAAAGGCGCCCGGGGGGTGATGCTGGAACCCTTCGAGGTTCAGGACCCCATTCAATTTGTCAACAAGGGCCGGGATGCCCACGGCAGAGTGCTCCTGGAGTAGGGGGAATGCCGGCAGATGGGGAAGGCGGCGCGGAAGGAACGCCCGGCGCCGAACCCCGGTTCTTTAATTCCGCCAAGGACGGGCCGGTCCGCTGCGGCCTCTGTCCCCGGCGCTGCCTGATACCGGCGGGAGCCTTTGGAAGCTGCCGGGTCAGGGGCAACCGGGACGGCGCGGGGACCATTCCCTTCTACGGCTTTATCACCGCCCTGGCGGAAGATCCCGTCGAGAAGAAGCCGCTCTACCATTGGCGGCCCGGCTCATCGGTCTTTTCCGCCGGATTCGCCGGCTGTAACCTCCGCTGCCCCTTCTGCCAGAACTGGTCCATTTCCCAGACTACCGAAGTTTCCGGCCGCCGTTTTTCCCCCGGAGAACTGATCGCCGCCGTCCGGTCCCGGGGGGGCGTACAAATCGCCTATACCTATTCGGAACCCCTGGTCCATATTGAATACCTTTTGGATTGTATGGCCCTGGCCCGCGGGGCGGGGATTGCCAATATTCTGGTCAGCAGCGGCTGCATCAATGCCGGCCCGGCGGCGGAGATCCTGGCCCTGACCGATGCGGCCAACATTGATTTGAAGTGTTTTTCCGAAGAAAGCTATACCCGCATCCTTGGAGGAAATCTGAAGACGGCGCTGCATTTTATCTCCGCCGCCTATACCATGGGGGTGCACCTGGAACTTACCACCCTTATTGTTCCCGGACTCAACGACGGCCCGGCGGAGCTCCGCGCCGCCGCCGGTTTTATCGCCGGTCTTTCCCCGGCCATACCCTGGCATCTTTCCGCTTATCATCCCGATTGGCGGTGGAACGCCCCTCCGACGGATCCGGCAAAGCTTGCCGCCGCCGCCCGTGAGGCCCGGCGGAGCCTTTCCTATGTGTACGCCGGCAATGTCCCCGGCGAAAGGAACGATACCCCCTGCCCCCGCTGTAAAAGGCCCCTGGTGGAACGCCGGGGGTACCGGATCAACACTTCGGGCCTTGTCTCCGGTCCCTCGGGCTATTGCTGCGCCCGCTGCGGAGAGCCGGTTTCCTTTGTCCGCGGCGGCTGACGGCCCCCCGCCGGGCAGGCCGCGCCGTATCTTGGGCGCCGCGTTAATTAATCCGGGGCAAGCTCCCAGGTATGAACCCCGCCTGCGAATCAGCGGCGGACGGAAAAGAACAGGGCGGCGCAGACCCCCAGCAGGGCCAGGCCGGTCAGGGCGTATACCCAGAAGGGCAGCTTTCCCGCCGCTTCCCGTTTTACCGGCGGCGTTTTTGCCGGTACAGGCCCGTTTTCCGGCGGGGCGGAATAGCCGCAGACCGGGCAGCCCCCCGAAAAGAGGGCCTCCTCTCCGGCAAAGCCGCAGGCGGGGCAAAGTACCGATGCGAAGAGACGCCCGCACTTCGGACAGTTCTTTGCCCCTCCGGAGACCTCGGCGCCGCAGTTTTCACAAAAAAAATGGGGATGCCTCACGCCGGACCGGTCCTGTCCGCCGGATCATTGAACGGATCCATTACTTTGCCGCGGCGGCGGGACAGCCTCCGGACTCGGCCTTGGCGCATGAAGCGCAGGCGGATTCGGCGGCCGGTTTCGTTTCGGTCTTGGCGCTTTCCGTCTTGGAAGCATCGGCCTTGGATCCGCCGCCCTTATCGGTTACATAGAAACCGGAACCCTTAAAGATAACGCCGCCGCCGCCGTTGATAAGTCTGCGAATTTCCCTGCCGCACCGGGGACATTCCCTGAGGGGATCGTCGATCATACTTTGAACGGCCTCAAAAACATGGCCGCAGCTTTTGCATTCATACTCGTAAGTAGGCATACTGTTCCTCATAACCATATCCCGCCGTACCGGATGTCCGGAACCTGCGGCGGGGAGTTCATTCGCCAGGATTTGATACTCCGCCCGTCAGGGCGGAGAGGTTCATCAATTAGAATATAGCGAGAACATATTCAAAAGTAAAGCAATTCCATCCCCGTCCATGGTCCCGGTACGGATAATCAGATTCGTTCCCTCCTGGACAGGGTTGTTGGCAAAAAAGATAAAGGCCAGCGCCGCAGGTCCGCCGGGTTCGATGTCCGAATTGACGAGGAAGAGCCGGGCCATTGAAAAGATGGAGACCAGGGCCCTGGCCTGACTGGCCGAGGGGGTGGCGATGTTCAAAACGGCGCTGTACTTTTCATCCTCAGCGGCATAGATGCCGAAGAGGAGCCGCTCCGCCGGAACCTGCAGGGGCAGCGCCAGGGACTGGATAAACAAGTTAATAGGCGTCGCCGCATCGTCAATCCAGCCCGCCATCACCGCATCCCGGCGGAGTTCTTCCAGCCCCCCGGGGCTTTTTGTTCCCGGCGCCGGTATGAGGGGGGGGCCGTCGGAAATATAGACCCGGTCGTTGGTCATTGCAATGGAAAGCTTATTTTTCTCCGAACGCCAGTAGAAACCGGCGCCGGAACGGACCCTCTTCCAGTCCCGGCTGAAGGCAAAGGAAGCCCCTGCCCTGGAACCGGGATACCTGCCCCGGGCCGCGGCAAGGAAACGCCTGCCGCTTCCTTCAGGATACAGCGCCGCCGCCGCCGATTCCGTTCTGTCCAGGGCTTCCCGGTTCTGTATCGAAGCAAGGCCGCCCAGGGAGATCTTCTCCAAAAGAGGCCGGGCCCGGGGAACGTCAATGGATAAGTAGATAAGCCCCCCCGGCGCAAGGGGGGCAAACTCGTCCTCTTCGATATAGGGAGCCTGGGCTTTGGGACCGGAGGCGCAGGAAAGAAAAGCCGCCAGAACGATACAGCCCGGAACAAGCAGGATTCTGTAATTAAACCTTTTCAATTTGTACCATCCATTGTTCATTCCCCGCTTCCAGGGGAACCTGTCCGCCGGTCCTGCCCCACTCCGCCGAAACAGCCAGGGTTTCCGCAGAGACATAGCCGGCAAACGCCTCCCAAGCCGCTTTAAGCCGGTCCGAGCCGTAAAGGCGGAGTACGATCCGGTCGGTAACGTTCAGGCCCGAATCCTTCCTTAAATTTTGCACTCCCCGGACCAGATCCCGGACATCCCCTTCCCGGGACAATTCCTCGGTAAGCTCCGTATCAAGCCCCACCGTCAGGGTTCCTTCATTCAGTACCTTGAGGCTGGCCTTTTCAATGCGCCTGATGTCAAGCTTATCCGCAGTCAGTTCCACGGTCCGTTCCCCCAGATCCAGCGCCAGGGCCGCTCCCTCCAGAAGGCTTCGAATTTCCTCATGGGTCAGGGCGGCGATACGGTCCGCCCCGGCTTTCATGTCCCTGCCCAGTTCCTTGCCCAGGACCCGGAAGTTCGCCCTGGCCTCGTACTCTACCAGATCTTCTTCGTTATCCCGGAAGACAACGTTCTTTACATTGAGTTCTTCCTGTATAATGTCCTCCATTTCCAGGAGCACCTTTTTTTCTCCGGGATTCCGGGTTACTAGTTCCACGGTTTTGAGGGGCTGGCGGATCTTGATGTTGTACTGGGAACGGAGGGACCGCCCCATGGAAACGGCATGCCGTACCGCGGCCATCTTGTACTCAAGCTCACGGTCCCGGCGGTTTTCCCTGGGTACGGGAAAATCCGCCAGATGTACCGATTCCGGTTCGCCGGGGAGCTTGAGATTTTGCCAGACGGCATCGGTGGTAAAGGGCATAAACGGAGCCGCCGCGGTAATCAGGGTTTTAAGGATGTCGTAGAGAGTACCGTAGGCCTCGGCCTTGTCGGCGTCATTTTCGCTCTTCCAGAAACGGCGGCGGGAGCGGCGTATGTACCAGTTGTTGAGGAGATCGATAAATTCAAGAATGGGATCCACCGCCCGGGAAAGATCGTAGGCGTCCAGGGATTCCCCCACCCTTTCAGCAAGATTCTCCGCCTCGGAAAGTATCCATTTGTCCAGGGGGTTGGAGGGATTATCCGGCGCCCCCGACGGTTCGGCCTTGTCAATGTTGGCATAGGTAACATAAAAACTGTAGGCGTTCCACAGGGGGATGAGGATGCTCTTCATCACCTCCCGGACTCCCTCGTCGCTGTAGCGGAGGTCCTCGGCCTTGACTACCGCCGAGTGGATCAGGAAGAGCCTCAGGGCGTCAGCGCCGAAGCTGTTCACCACCTCCATGGGGTCGGTGTAGTTCTTGAGGCGCTTGCTCATCTTTTTGCCGTCCGAGGCAAGGACGAGCCCCGAGACTATGCAGTTTTTGAAGGCGGGCTTTTTGAAAAGGGCGGCCCCTAAAATGGTAAGGGTGTAGAACCACCCCCTGGTCTGATCCAGCCCTTCGTTGATAAAATCCGCGGGGAAATGGCTGTCGAAGAATTCCTTGTTCTCGCAGGGATAGTGGTTCTGGCCGTAGGGCATGGCCCCCGACTCGAACCAGCAGTCAAGCACCTCGGGAATTCTGGTCATAACGCCGCCGCAGCCGCAGGGGATGGTGATCCCGTCAACAAAGTGCTTATGGAGATCTTCGGGATAGGTTCCTGAAAGCTCCTTTAACTCCGCCCTGCTCCCGACACAGATGGTCTTGCCGCAATCGGGGCATTTCCAAATGGGCAGAGGATTTCCCCAGTAACGGTTGCGGCTGATGGCCCAGTCCCGGGCTCCCTCCAGCCATTTGCCGAACCGGCCTTCCTTGATGTGTTCCGGCACCCAGCGGATTTGGCTGTTGGCCTCCAGCATGTCCCGCTTGATCTTTTGAATGTCCACAAACCAGGAGCCCACCGCCCGGTAGATCAGGGGGCTGCCGCATCTCCAGCAATGGGGATAGGAGTGGAGGATCTGTTCCCGCTTGATAATCTTCCCCTCCGCCCTGAGCCGTTCCATGATGGCCTTATCCGCATCTTTGACAAAGAGGCCCTGATAATCGCTTACCTCCGGGGTAAAACGGCATTCCGCATCCACGGGGCAGATTACGGGAACCCCCGTCCCCTTGAGGACCCGGGCGTCGTCCTCGCCGAAACCCGGCGCGGTGTGGACTATACCGGTCCCGTCTTCGGTGGAGACAAAATCCCCTCCGTAGGTTCTAAAGGCATTCTGTCCCGCCGCTTCCTTAAAATAGGGAAAGAGGGGTTCGTACTTAATGCCGATAAGATCCGCCCCCTTCTTCTTCCAGATGATTTTGTAATCGCCGGGAACCGCATCGGATTTTCCCCCGGAGTTTCCGTAATACGCCGAAAGCCGGGCCTCCGCAAGAATATACCGGACCCCCCCGTCCTCGACCATCACATAATCAATGTCCGGCCCCAGGGTAAGGGCCAGGTTAGAAGGCAGCGTCCAGGGGGTAGTGGTCCAGGCTAAAAGGCAGGCCGCTTCGTCCAGGGTAGAAGACAGGACCGGGTCCGCAGCCGCAGGACTTCCTTCTGCGATCCCCGCCGCCTTAAAGCGCACGGTGATGGCCGGATCATGGACATCCCGGTAACCTCCCAGGTTAAGTTCATGATTGGAAAGTACCGTGGCGCACCGGGGACAGTAGGGCAGAATATAGTGGCCCTCGTAGAGGAGGCCCTTTTCCCGGAGGGACTTCATTACCCACCAGATGGTCTCCATGTAGTCCGGCTCCATCGTCTTATAATCGCGGTCAAAGTCAACCCAGCGGCCCAGCCGGGTAATAACCTGCCGCCATTCCCGGGTATAGCGGAGCACCGAGGCCCGACAGGCTTCGTTAAATTCCGCCACTCCGTATTTTTCTATGTCGGTTTTTGAGTTAAGCCCCAGCTCCTGTTCGATAAGATTTTCCACGGGAAGGCCATGGCAGTCCCAGCCGAAACGGCGATCGACCCTCTTCCCCCGCATGGTCTGGTACCGGGGGATAATGTCTTTTATGGTACTGGGTACAAAATGGCCAAAGTGGGGCATCCCGGTGGCAAAGGGGGGGCCGTCGTAGAAAACATACTCCTCCGCCCCTTCCCGCCGGCTGAGGGATTTTTCAAAAATTTTATTTTTTTCCCAAAAGGCCAGAATTTCTTCTTCCAGTTTAGGGAAGTTAACTTTGGAGTCCACGCTTTTATACACAAATTCCTCCATCCGGAACGTACTTTGGTGTAAACCGGATTGCCGGTACAGATCGGCAGGCCGGGGAAAGTTATACGGAAATCCAACCGGGGTTTCCAGAGATTCCCCTATTTCAGACGGATAGTGCCGGAGGGCGCCCCTCTATTTTTGGAAGGCCGGGATCAATACCCCGTTTGCCCCGGTTAAATGTTAATCTGAGGATAGTATAAACCGATCTTCGTACCGGGGTATAGTCCCGGCCGGTACAATCAGCGATCCCGCCCTGAAAGACGGGCCTATTTTATAATCACATCCTTGCTGCCCGAACGATCCGCATTAATATAAATGGCCCCCAGAAGTACTATCCCAAATACAATTTCCTGCCAATAGGCGTCCAGTCCCAGTACTTTAAGGGCGGTCTGGAGCATAACCATGGTTATGACACTGGGCAGCGTGGTGGCTACGGTCCCCTTCCCTCCCGCCAGCGAAGTTCCTCCCATGACCACGGCGGCCATGGCAAGCAGGTTCAACGTGTCGCCGATGCTGGGATAGCTGGACCGGGTCCGCAGGGCATAGCAGGCGCCGCAGAGGGCGCTGCCGATGCCGCACATAAGATAGGCGGCGATCTGGGCCTTAACAATGCTGATGCCGGCCATCCTAGCCGCCCCCACATTGGCCCCCACCGCGTAGATACTCTTTCCCATGGTGGTATAACGCTCTATGAAAAGGGCGATAAAGTAGATACCCAGGGCAATCAGATAGGTAACGGGAAATATGAACCAGGCCTCCCTTGACCATGCGATAACGGACACTTTGTCAAGGGGGATGGCCTTGTTAAAAGAACCGGAGAGCACCAGGGCGACGCACTTCCAGATACTGTAGGTACAGAGGGTGCCGATGAAGGAAGGTATCTTGAGCATGGAGATGAGCAGTCCGTTAAGCAGCCCCGCGCCGATACCTACCGCCAGGGCGACCCAAAGAATTTTATTGCCCACATCGCCTATGTACAATCCCACAATCACGCAGGTACAGGAAACAACCCCCCCGGTGGAAAGATCGACGCTGCCGGTCAGGATAACAAAGGAAAGGCCTATCACCACAAAAAAGATGGGCGCCGCGGAGGAAAGGATATTGTTGATATTACGGACGCTTAGAAAGTTGCTGCTCAGCAGCGTAAAAACAAAGAAAATCAGGAGCATCCCCAGTACGGAAGAGTACCTTCCCACATACTTGGCCGTCGTCCTTAAATATTTATTTGAATTAAAAATGTTTGTGTACGCCACTTGTTTCTCCTCTCCCGCTACATCATGTATTTGACAATTTCTATTTGTTCAGGCTTTGCATTGCCGGGGCACTGGAATTCCTTTTGTATCAGCCCGTCCTTCATGATCAGGATTCTGCTGGCAAGGCCGATACACTCATCCAGGGTATCGCCCAGGAGGATAACCGATTTTCCGTCGTTGGTTATCTCCCGGATAGCTTTGTAGAGTTCTTCTTTGGCCCCCACATCCACCCCCCGGGTGGGATGGTTCAGAATCAGAATTTCCGATCCGCTGGAGATAACCCGGCAAAAGATCGCCTTTTGGGCATTTCCCCCGGAGAGATGATCCATCCGGTCCTCGATGCTGCCGCACTTGACCCCCATTTTAGAGATCCAGCGGAGGGTTATTTCTTTAATATTTTTTCCCGAAAGGATGTTAAACCTGGCTATTTTCCCGAGACTTGAGGCGATGATGTTATCCTTCAACGGGAGGGTGCCTATCATACCTTCCAGCCTGCGATCCTTGGGAATGGAAAGGATGCCGGTGTTCAACGCCTTGGCGGGGGATCGAAAGCTCCGTATCGGTTTGCCGTTCATCTCAATAGTACCCGCAGTGAAGAGATCGTCCCCGCAGAGCACCGAACAAAGCTCTTCCTTTCCGGAACCTTCGACGCCGCAGAAACCAAGCACCTCGCCCCGTTTAAGCTGGAAGCTGACATCCTTGAAATACCCGTACTTCCCAAGGCCCTTTACCTCAAGCACCACCTCGTCGGCGGGGACGGTCTGTTCGTTGGTCAGATAGTACCTGCCCGACGTGGTCCGCCCGACCATTTTTTCATAGAGCAGGGCGGTATCCGCCTCTGCGGTATTGACAACCCCCGTTTCTTCGCCGTCCTTGAAGATATAAATCCGGTCGGTTACCGCCAGGACCTCGTCCAGGCGGTGGGAGATAAAGATAACCGACACCCCCTTCTCTTTGATCCGCTTTATTTCCTTGAAAAGCACTTCGATCTCGTCGTTGGAAAGCACCGTGGTCGGCTCGTCCAGCAGCAGCAGCGCGCCGGTATCGCTGGTCTTTAAAATAATATCGAGGACCTTGGCGATTTCCACCATCTGCCGGTGGACAAAGTTCAAATCGTAGACCCGCTTATTAGGCTGAATGGAATCGACCCCAAGGCGGGCCAGCACCGTTTTTGCGTCGGCGTTCATCTTTGCCCAGTTGATAATTTTTCCGGTACTGTAGGGTTTTTCCCTTCCAAGAAAAATATTCTGGGCCACCGTAAGGTTGAGGATGAGGGACTGTTCCTGAAAAACCATGCCTATCCCCTGGCGGTTTGCGTCCACCACATCCTTAGCGTTGAAGGGAACGCCGTTCATCAGCATGGTTCCGGTGGTAGGCTGCTCAACTCCGGCGATAATCTTGAGCAGGGTCGATTTCCCCGCTCCGTTTTCCCCGATCAGGCCGATTACCTCGCCCTTATAGATCTGCATGTCTATGTTTTTCAGAACCTCGGTGGTCCCGTAGGTTTTGCCTATGCCTTTCATGTCAAACAGGAGTTCTTTGTTCATTACCGCAGCCCTTTATTTAACGATTGTTTTTCTGTTTCTGGTAGCGGAAAGCGCTACCGCCACCAGGATGATAATTCCCTGGATGGCTTGTTTATAAAAGGTATTAACCCCCATCAGGGTAAGGTAATTTGAAAGCTCCGTATAGATGAGTACGCCGATAATAGTCTGAAGCATGCCGCCGGTTCCGGGATAAATACCCCCCACCGTAACCGCCGCAATGGTTGGAAAGAGCTGGCTGTAGCCGATTTCAACATTGCCTATCTTCAACCGGATAGCGCCCAAAAGACCGGCAATGCTGATCATCACGCCGCAGAAGGTAAATACCCCGATTTTTACCCGGTCTATATTGATGCCCGCCGCCCGGGCGCTCAACTCATTGTCGCCGATGGCGTAAACCGCCCTGCCGAAGGCGGTATAGTTAAGAATAATAACCCCCACAAAGAAAATCCCCATGGCTATAAGGGTCATGTAGGGAATGACGCCGAAGAGAGAATTTCGGGAAAGAGCGATGATCGATTCGCTCCGGATAGTCGCGGGGATACTCCGGTAACTGAGAACGCCGAAGCCCTTGACGATACTGGCCATGGCAAAAGTTATCATAAATGAAGGTATCCGCAGTTTTACATGCAGAATACCGTTGGTTGCCCCGATAAGAAACCCGGAGGCGACCACGATAAGCACCGCCAGGAACCCCAGGTTGTTGCCGTTTTTCGAGTTAAGCACCAACAGGGCAAAGATGGAACCGGAAAATCCCATAACCCCTTCCAGGGAGAGATCGATTCCGCCGATCAACAGCACGAAGGTCAGGCCCGTGGCCAAAACCAGGGGCAGGGTCATTTGATAGAGCAGGTTGTTTAAATTCTTCCAGCTCATAAATCCGGGAACGAATATCATGGAAAAGAGGGTCATCACCACCAGGACAATCGTAGGAGCGTACCTGCGGATTACGCCCATTTTTGCATCGTCCTTGATTTTCTGTACAAACTGGCTCGCTACCGTTTCATCCGCCGCATTTTTAGTTATGGCAATCCGCATACTGCCTCCGTTGATAAAATAATTCGAAACAGGGGCGGATGTTTTTCCGCCCCCGTTCAAGGCTTAGACGGGAACCGCATACAGAACAATCCGCTGGCGGTTCCCGAAAAAGTCCTCCGTCCCGGGACTTCCCGCACAAAGCGGACAAGCCCGGGACAAAGCCTTAGAGCTTGGGATTGGGGACGATACCCACAATCGGGAAGTCCAGATTATCGAAGTCGTAGGTAGGCAGCGAATTCACATAGGTGGCGACCATCTCGTCCACATTAGCGGACGTTACCAGTTTGACGACGGAGAAGAACATCCGCTTTTTCTGATCCATGGTTTTAACATCGATCTTGCCGGTCTTGGCCGACCAGGCGTACGCGGCGCCGTAGCCGCCGACCGCATACCCGTCCTGGAACATGGTGCTGTACATACTGCCGTCTTTGATACATTCAAAAGCCGCCTTGGTGCCGTCAAAACCGACGATTTTGATCTTGCCCACCATGTCGGCGTTCTTCAAAGCTTCCGCCGCGCCTACCGCCATACCGTCGGAATGGCAGAATACGCCCTTTAAGTCCTCGCCGTACTTGGCAATCCAGTTCTCCATAGTCGTCATGCCCTCGGAGCCGAGGTAGTTGGCAATCTGGGTATCCACCAGTTCGATATCGGGGAATTCCTCCAGGGCCCTCTTCATGCCGATTTCCCGTTCCGCCGCGGCGGAGTTGCCGGGAACGCCGTACATCTGCGCCACCTTGCCCTTGCCGCCGATGGAATTAAAGAGATCCACGCAGGCCTGGTAACCGAACTCCACATTGTCGTTTCTAATGAAGACCACAAAGTTTTCAAAGTCGGTGGGATACAGTCCTTTTTCCAGGGTGGTATAGATGGCAAGCTTGACCCCCGCTTCTTCGCACATTTCCACTATCGCGGGAGTGGCCGATTCGCTGACCGGATCGAAGAAGATAATCCCGTTGCTTCCGTACTGATTGATAAAGGATTCGACGTTATCAATTTGTTTCTGGGGACTATCGCCGGACATGACGACATAACCCAGGCCTTTGCTCTGGGCAAACAGTTCGGCGCCCTTTGCCAAAGAAGCCCAATACTCAGACTCCATGGAGATGTTTACCACACCAACCGTGATCTTGTCTGAAGTTCCCGACGCCTGTTTCCCCTTACAGCCCATAAGAGCCAAAAGTACTACCAGCGCCGCCGCAAGAACCATTACCTTTTTCATTATTCTCTTCCTCCATCATCAGATAGAATTCCTCAGGGAATTCAAAAATTACTTTAATACCAGTCCGAAGAACCGGTAAACAAAGCCCGGTTAAAAAGTCAGCAGCCTTATATGCTTTCAGCCGCAAAGATCCCGCCCTGCGGAAACCAATTGTCCCTTTAATGTAAATACATTTTGACATTATATTATGACATTTCAAAAATGTCAAACATATTTTGTTCCATTCTATATGTCTTTATATGGAGTATCAATAATACTCTCCGGTGTCTCAACTAAAAAGTAAGGATAACCTTAAAGGCTTCCCTTGTTTCAACCATCCGAAAGGCCTCTTTCGCCTGTTCCGCGGGAAGTACGTGGCTGTAAAAATCTCCGGCCCTTACCAATCCTTGACGCATAAAAGCAATAATTTCATCTTTAACCCGGTGTTCCCGATAGGGATAACTGAGGGTCTGTATCCCGGTATTATTGGGGATATCGTAGAGATCCAGCGCCGACTTACCCTTGGGAAGGGTGCCGTAGAGACAAACTCTGCCGCCCGGCTTCAGCAGCTCCGCGCCTTGTTTTATAATTTCGATACTGCCGGCCGCGTCTATTACGCGGTCAAATTTCCGGTTTCCCAGAAGCTTCCGGATGACGGCGGTCCGGGAATTAACAAGCAGATCCGGTTTCGAAACCCGGCTAATCATTTCAAGCCGGTCATCGTGATGACCCGCAACAATCACCGAATTAACCTTAAAGGTACGGAGGAAAAGGCTTATCCCCATGGAAACCGCGCCGTCCCCGAATATAAGGATGTCCATACCCTCCCTAATATCAAAATTTTTTATGGCGCTGTAGTTTTCTTTGAAGGTGAGGATCATGGCAGCGTCGGTATATGCAATATCGTCAGGAATAACCTGGGTTAAAAAATCGCGCTCCTCGGCGGCGCTGTGCAAAACCGGCACGTCAACGCCGTCTTCTTTCATTGCCCGGTAGTCGGCGGCTGCGGAGTATTCGGTCATTCCCCCGTAGGCCATAAGATAACCGCAGCCGGGCACCGCCGTTAAAGGCGAAATAAGGCGCTGTCCCCGCTTTAAATACCGGACCTTGCTTCCCGTCTCCACGATCTCCCCGGCGGCTTCATGACCCAGAATACAGGGGTACGAATAGGTAAGGGCCGGATTATAAGGATGTTCCCCATGGGCTATTTTTAAGTCGGTACTGCTGCAAAGACCGCAGGCATAGACCCTGACCAAACATTCATAATCCCCAATTGAAGGCATGGGAATATCAACACAGGAAATCTCGGCGGGTTTTTTTGCTTTCAATGCCGCTACAGCTTTCATTTCAATCCTTGAAGATAAGATTATAAATTTTATCCCTGTTCAAAGTCAACAAAAAAAACGGGGAAATCGTTTTCTTCGCGGTGGAAATTATACGCAAACGCCGCCTTTTAGGGCAAAAGCGCCCTCTTCCCCTGCATGATTATGGAGTTTGCGGTATAGTTCAAATTTTTCGGCGTAAAATCCCGGTATTTGGGATTCGGCTCGATGGCTTCGCCGGTATGGAACACGGTTTCCGCGGCTTCCTCAACGCCGCCGGGCGGCCAAGAGCCTGTTGCACTTGTAGGTTTTTGGGCATCCTTTCGGAGTTTGCAGAGTAAAAAATCGCCTGATCGGCGATTTTTCGGGGTTTTACCCGCGAAGCGCAGTAAACTCCTAGGGGTACAGTACGGGCCGGGTTTCCCGCGGTCCCATTATATCCGTAATCAGCTCCCTTACCCGCTTGTAAACCGCTTCCTGGGCTGCGGGAATTTTACCCCCCGGCTGTTCCAGGCTCCTCTCGTAGGCCTGGCGTATTTCGGTTCCTATATTGATCTTCGCTATCCCCGCCTCTATGCCCCGCCTGATATAATCAAGCCGGATGCCGCTGCCGCCGTGCAGTACCAGGGGGATGCCCGTTACGCCGTAGAGGGCGGCAATATGATCCACATCAAGCCGGGCTTCGGGCTTCTTCTGGTTTCTGGCGGCCTCCGCCACCGCTCCGTGGATATTACCCACCGCCACGGAGATCCAGTCGCAGCGGGATTCTTTTACAAAGCGCCGGGCCTCTTCAAGATCGGTAAAGCCCATTTTAGAGGCGAATATTTCTTCGTAGGGCCTTATGGGGCCGCTTTCGTGGCCCATCACCGCCCCCAGTTCCCCCTCGCAGGCAAGACCCGCCCGGTGGGCTTCCCCGGCGGCTTCGGCGGTGGCGGCGATATTGCCCTCCAGATCAAGCCGGGAGCCGTCTATCATCACCGACTGGTAACCGGCGTCAATGGCCCTGCGGATGAGGGGCATATAATCCACCCGCTGCTGTTCCTCGTCTATCACCGGAATATGATCCAGTCCCAAAAGGGTATGGCCTGGTTTTTCAAATTTCCGGTATTCCCCGGCCACCTCCTCCAGGCTTTTAACGGTAAAATTTTTCCACTCCACCCGGGCTACGTGTATGATGGCCGCGATATTTTCATCCGCCACTGCGGAGGCCACGGGCTCTACCATGGGAAGATGGGGTATATTAAAGGCGGGGACGACGGTTTTCTTTTCACGGGCCAAAAGAACAGTTTCTCTTGCGTTCATTGCATACCTCGGTTTTCTGCAACAATTGAAAATTGTTTTTTATCATCCTATAAACGGGACCCCTGTTCAAGGCCGGAAGGACTAGGACAGATGCCGTTCAATAACCCGGGCTATGCCGCCCTGCCCGCAGGGAGCGGTAATCTCCGCAGCGGCGGCCTTTAATGCGGCGCAGGCGTTGCCCATGGCGATGCCTATGCCGGCATGACGGATCATGGTCATGTCGTTCTCGCTGTCCCCGACGGCGATGCTGTTTTCCCGGTTTATCCCCAGGGCGTTAAGGACCGTCTCCATGCCCGCAGCCTTGCTTTCGCCCCTGATGATTCCTTCGGCATGGATTCCCAGATCGTAGATGTGAAAATGCCTTTCCAGAAAGGCCTGTTCTTCCGGGGTAAAACGCTTGTCCATGGTCAGCTTGGTAATCAAAATCCCCGCATATTTGCCGGAAAAATCATCCCGGCGGCGGACTTTGGGATAGGGGCTGTTTTTTTCATTGATGATAAGATTCCCGGTTTCTCCCTCAAGAAGACACCACTTGCCGTTTTTAAGGTAGAGGGCGGCAACTTCGGAGAGCAGATCCGGAGGTATCCACTTGTGGTATATGGTTTTTCCCCCAAGGAGCACGTGGGCTCCGCCGCCGGCCACGATCCCGTCAAGGAAAGGCGCTTCCCGGATCATCCGGGGAATAAAGGCCAGGGACCGGCCGGTATTGAGAAAAACCTTGTGGCCCCGGCGCCGGGCTTTTTCAATCTGTTCAACATCATCCTTAAAGGGACCGGTTCCGCCGGAAATAAGGGTTCCGTCAATGTCAAGAAAGAGCGCTTTGATGATTCCGGCCATACCTTTTGTTCCTTACGGGGTCCTCCGGCCCGATTCCCGGAGAGAAAACCGGCGCAGTTCCCCTTACAAAAATAGTCGAAACGGAGTAAAAGTTAAAGCCGCCGTAAAACAGAGAGGCGCCCTGTCCCTCCGGCGGCGGGTTTCAATCTTGACCTTTTTATCGATTTAAATTTATCGTTATCATTGTGGCAAAGGTAAAAATTTCCGCGGCCCCCTCAATACGCAGGCTGCCCTCGTATCTGCACATCATACGCAGGCTTCAATGCGAGGGAAACGCTTTTGTCTCCGGTACCGTAATTGCCCAGGAGTTGAACCTGGAACCCATTCAGGTCCGCAAGGATCTGTCCATCACCGGTATAATGGGCAAGCCCAAAAAGGGTTATCCCGTTCAGGCTCTTATTGAGGCCATTGAACATTTTTTAAGATGGGATTCCCCCCTCGATGCGGTGCTTGTGGGGGCGGGCAACCTGGGGGCCGCCCTTCTGGGGTACGGAGAATTCCGGTGCCACGGCCTGCGGGTGGCGGCGGCCTTTGACAAAAACCCCCAGAAAATAGGCTCCAATGTCCACGGGGTACCGGTTTTTGACGCCGTGAATATGGAAGAACGGATCCGAAGCCTGGGAGTTACGGCGGCGATTCTTACCGTACCCTCCGTCCAGGCCCAGGAAACGGCGGGCATCCTGGTCAGGGCCGGTATCAGGGGAATCTGGAATTTTACCAACATCAAATTGAAGGTTCCCGAGGGGGTGGTGGTTCAGAAAGAAGATCTGTCCTCCGGCTATGCCATGTTCTGCGTCATGCTGCAGGCGAGGAAGCCGGAAGAGGACGGGGAACATGGAGCCGGTCAGGATTAAAACCGGGTATTTCCCCCAAAGCGCCGCAGATGAAAAGACCCGAATCCAGGCGGAGATGTTCTTTAACCGCCTGCGGAAACGGCAGCGGCACCTTAAAAAATGGGCCCGCCGTATTGGAACCGACGCCTACCGCCTCTATGACCGGGATATTCCCGAAATACCCCTCCTCATTGACTATTACGGCGGCGCCCTGGCGGGGGCCCTCTTTAAGCGTCCCTACGAAAAGGCCGAAGACGAGGAAGAACGCTGGCTCTGTGCCATGAAGGAGGCGGCGTCGCAGGCCCTGGACATCCCCGGCGGGCGCATTTTCTTCAGGGAGCGGCGGAGAACCCGTCTCCGCAACGGAGGCGGCGCCCAGTACGAAAGGCAGGGGACCGCCGCCTTTACCCGGGATGTCCGGGAAGGGGATCTCCGTTTCCGGGTCAACCTTTCGGATTATCTGGATACGGGGCTCTTTCTGGACCGCCGGCGGATGCGCAGCCTGGTCCGTTCCGAAGCGGCGGGAAAACGCAGCCTTAATCTTTTCTGCTATACCGCTTCTTTTTCCGTCTGCGCCGCGGCGGGGGGAGCGGCGGAGGTGGATTCGGTGGACATGTCCAATACCTATCTGGACTGGGGAAGGGAGAATTTTGCCCTCAACGGTTTTAAGATCCCCGGCTTTGTACCCGCAGGGTCCGAACCGGACCGGTCTTTTGTCCCTGCCGTTCATTCTTCTGCGGAACCGGAAGGGATCTACCGGTTTATCCGGGCGGATGTTTTCCGTTTTCTTGAAGAAGCCCGCCGCCGGGACCGCCGCTGGGATCAGATAATCCTGGACCCTCCGGTTTTCTCCAATTCAAAAAAGATGGACCGTGTCCTGGATTTGGACCGGGATCATCCCCGGCTTATCGTCCAATGCGCAACCCTCCTTGCCCCCGGAGGAAAACTCTGGTTCAGCGCCCGGCTCAGGAACAGCAAAATCGCTCCGCCGGATCTTCCCGGACTAAAGCGGGAAGAGCTCAGTTCTTCTCTGACGGATGAGGATTTTAGGGGCAAAAAAACGCCGCTCTGCTATACTTATACCCGATGAGAAGCTATGCGCTGATCCGGGCTGCGGTTTATTCGAAAGCCTGGTTTAATACCCTGCCGAACTTCCGGTTCGCGCTCTGCTCCGGCTCAACTGACGCAGCGCTAAAGATACCGTGTCAGACTTTTGGTCTGCGCTCCGCGGAGGCTCATTCTTTAATATTGTACTTCCTGCGGAACCGTTCAATACGGCCGGCGGTATCAACCAGTTTCTGTTTGCCCGTAAAGAAGGGATGGCAGGCGGAACAAATTTCAATTTTGATGTCCCTGGCGGTAGACCGGGTCTCGATAACGTTTCCGCAGGCGCAGCTTATCCTGGTTAGTTCATACTTGGGATGAATGCCTTCCTTCATGTATGTAAAACTCCTTCAGAATGCCATTAATCCGTTCCCGCCGTACCCGTATTCATGGAACGGAGGAACGCTTCATTATTCTTGCTTTTCTTCATCCTGTCAATCAGCAGCTCAATGATCTCGATGTCGTCCAGGGGGTTGATAACCTTTCGGAGTATCCAGATCTTTTGAAGTTCCTCTTCGGTCAGGAGCAATTCTTCCTTCCGGGTACCGGACTTCTTGATGTTGATCGCCGGGAAGAGCCTGCGGTCGCTGATACGGCGGTCGAGGTTAATCTCCAGGTTGCCCGTCCCCTTGAATTCCTCGAAGATAACCTCGTCCATACGGCTGCCGGTCTCGATGAGGGCGGTAGAGATAATGGTAAGGCTCCCTCCCTCCTCGATGTTCCGGGCGGCGCCAAAAAAACGCTTGGGTTTATGCAGGGCGTTGGAATCAACGCCGCCGGAGAGGATCTTTCCCGAGGTGGGAACGGTCTGGTTATAGGCCCGGGCCAGCCGGGTAATGGAGTCCAGCAGTATTACCACGTCCTTCTTATGTTCTACCAGGCGTTTGGCCTTTTCCAGGACCATCTCGGTAACCTGGACATGCCGGGTCGCCTGTTCGTCAAAGGTGGAGGAAATGACCTCCGCCCGGACGGTACGTTCCATGTCGGTAACCTCTTCGGGCCGCTCGTCGATGAGGAGCACGATAAGGTAAACCTCGGGATGGTTTCTGGTGATGGCGTTGGCGATCTTCTGCATCATGATGGTCTTTCCGGTCCGGGGCGGAGCCACAATGAGGGCCCGCTGGCCCTTGCCGATGGGACAGAACAGGTTGATAACCCGCTCGCTGATGCCTTCGGTTACCGTTTCCAGATCCAGCTTGCGGTTGGGGTACAGCGGGGTCAAATTGTCAAAGGGGATGCGGTTCTGGGCCACCGTGGGATCGTCGTAGTTCACCGTCTCCACCCGGAGCATGGCGAAAAACCGTTCCTGTTCTTTGGGGCTGCGGATCTGGCCGTAAACGGTATCGCCGGTTTTTAAGGCAAAGAGCCGGATCTGGCTGGGGCTGATGTAGATGTCGTCAGGACCCGGCAGGTAGGAATTCTGGGGGCTTCTGAGGAAACCGTAGCCGTCGGGCAGTATTTCCAGGGAACCGTAGGCATAGATGATCCCGCCCCGTTCGGTGTGGGCCTTGAGGATAGAAAAGATGATCTCCTGTTTTTTCAGGGCCACCATATCCTCGTGGGAAATATTATAGCAGGCCGCCAGTTCCCGAAGGTCCATCATGTTAAGGCGGATCATTTCGTTGATGGAAAGCCGGGGCTTTCCGCCGTCCTGATCCGAACGGGGTTCCGGTTTGCCGTAGATGTCCGGCATGGAGGGCAGCCGGGGCAGAACCGCCGATACCCCCCCGGAATTTGAAGGTTCGCCGAAGGACGTATCTTCTGAAGCCGCCGGAAAAACTGTTCCGCCCTGCTGGGTCCTGAGGTTCGGCCGGCCCCTGGGCCGGCCCGGCCCTCGGCGGGGAGCCTCGGTTTCACCTTCCGTACCGGTACGGCGGGGACGGGCCCGGACCACTACCTTGGCCCGGTCGCCGGATTCTTCAAAACCTTCGCCGATGTTTAACTGTCCCTGGCTTATTTCATCATCTGTCATTTTTACGATCTAACTCCTCTTGACATAATATGCTCCCGGGTAAACAAAACGAGAAAAGATAGGATTTATGGATCACACATTTTTCAAACGTGTTCGTTTCCTGCAGGTTATTTCTTAATCACGGATAGCGCCGATAGAGACGCTCCCAGGGGAATGAAAAAAGTAATTATCTTCTGAAAAATATAATAAACCTCCCAGCCTTTTCTGTCAATAGGCGGCCTGAAATTTCGGCCCCGGAGTATCAGTTGATATGCCTTAAAAGCATCCCCAGGGCCTCGGAAGCTGCGAATGCGCGCACCTCGTTCCGGGAACCGGCGTACCTAAAAACCGCCGCCTCCCCTTCCCCGCCCTGCCGGGCAACGGCTATCCAAACGGTACCCGCCGGAACGGAGGTGCCGTCTCCTCCGGGACCGGCCAGACCGGTTACCGCCACCGCCAGATCGGCGCCGCTCCTGGCCAGGGCTCCCCGGGCCATGGCCTCGGCGGTTTCCCTGCTTACTGCGCCGAAACGCCGTATCAATTCCGGGTCAATGCCCAGCATCCGTTCCTTGGCGTTAACGGTATAGGAGACAAAGGAACCCCAAAATACCCTGGAGGCTCCGGGAACACGGGCCAGAAGATCCGCTACCAGCCCGGCGGTACAGGACTCGGCGGCTACAAGAAAACGGGAAGCGGCGCTTAAGCCCCGGATCACCGCTTCCGCCGAAACCTCAGCCATTTACCCTTCGAAGATCGGCCTTTATTTCTTCCGTAGGCCGGGAGAAAATTTCCACTTCCTTCTCCACCCAGGTCATGGAACACTGCCCTTCAAAGAGGACCCCGTCGGCAATTCTAAGATGAGCGGCGCTGACGTCTCCCCGGACCTCGGCGCCGCTGAGCATGTCGATCTTGTCCATGGCATGAATGGCGCCGATGACGGTTCCGTAGACCGTTAAGGAACTGACCGAAATATGATCCGCCTCCACCACCGCGCCCTTATCCACAATAAGCGCTCCCGTAGCCTCTATGGTCCCCTTGAATTTACCCTGGATCTTGAGCGTTTCCTTGAAACGGAGGAACCCGTTAAAACTGGTGCTGTTGCCGAAGACCACCACCTTGGCGCCGTCTTTCCTTTTACCTTCACTCTTTAACATAACCGTTCCTGATGCTGCGAATCTGATTTTCCAGGGCTTTAAGGCCTATCTCGTTTTTCTTCAAATGCTCCCATTCGGTCATGGTCCGCTCGATCCTGGCGTCCAGTTCCGCAATCTGGAACCGGACGGTCGAGGCCTTCTCTTTGATGGTCTCAAGCAGCTTCGGCAGGATACGCTCGTTTCCGGCATCCCGGATACCGGAAACCATGGCAATGGCGTCGTCCAGTTCATCCATACTGGTGATAAAATCAACCACATTCTGCTTTATATCGGCGCTTAACTCTTCCGCCAGACTCAGCCGGGACTCCCGGGCTACGATCTGGCCAAAGAGTTCCCGGTTCCGCAGCACCGCCCGGATACGGGCCAGGACTTCGGAAAAATTAAAGGGCTTGGTGATATAATCGTCCACCCCCAGTTCAAAACCTTCAACTTTATCTTTGACATCATCCAGGGCCGAAAACATGATAATCGGGATTTCCCGGTACAGCGGGTCCCCCTTGAGGGTCTTGGTGATCTCCCATCCCGACATTTTAGGTATGATGTTATCAAGCATAATAAGATCGGGATGAAACTTCTTGACCTTTTCCAGGGCTTCCAGTCCGTCCATGGCCTTTTCGACGGTAAACCCCAGCTTGGAGAGCATAACTTCAAAAAATTCAAGATTGATAACTTCATTGTCCACAATGAGTATCTTCTTGCGGGTGCTCATCTTATCCTTCCCTTTTTAATTTTATGCGTTTTATTGTATACCCGGCGCTCCCCGAAAGCAAGGCAATTAACGCCAGGGCGGTAAAGATCCGGGCCCAGAGGTCGCCGTAGAGGGTATAGGGAGTTTGTATACCGGCAATGGGCACCTCCGCGGTAATCCAGCTTTCGGTAAAGGGCTCCGCCATGGCCAGAACCCTGCCGTTAGGATCCACGGCGCAGGTCTGCCCCGAGGCAGTGGACCGGACCATGGACCTGCGGTTTTCCACCGCCCTGAAAACCGCCATCGAAAAATGCTGCATCTGGGCGGGAACGCTCTTTGACCATGCGTCGTTGGAGAGGTTGACGATGATTTCCGCCCCCCGCCGTACAAAGTTCCGGGAAAGGTATCCGAAGGTATCTTCAAAACAGACGGGAGTGGAAAATTTAAGACCCCTGCTGTCAAAGACCACCGCCTCAGAACCTTTTTTCCAAAAGTGGGTGTCCGCCTTTTCCAGAGCTTCGTATATTCCGGGAAACTGTTTTTTGTAGGGGAATGATTCGGTAAAGGGAACCAGATGTATCTTCCGGTACAGTCCTTTGAGCTCTCCCCGGTCATAGAGCATCACCGCATTGTAGTCCACCTGTTCCCAGAGGCCCTGCTCGTTCACTTCGTTCCGGGCATCGTCGTTCCCGATAACAAAGGGAACATCCTGAGCGGCGAGAAAATCCATCAGATCCTTGACCAGGACATAGGAGGCCTGATCCGTGCGGTAAGTGGAATGCCAGTAGATACGGGGAACAAAGGCGGTTTCCGACCAGACCACCAGATCCGGCTTGGGCCCCGCCGCCAGAGCTTCTTCGGAGAGGCGTTTGAGCACCTCAAGATTATTCCGAAATTCGGGAATGCCCCCCAGCCAGGGATCGGAATTGTGCTGAATCAAGGCTATCCTGGCGGAGGGAGCGGCGGAGTAATCCACCGGCGAAACAAAGCCGAAAACGAGGGTTCCCAGCAGGGCGGCGGCCCAGAATGCCCCCGGCAGGGCTTCCCGCCGGAGAAAGGCGCGGAGAATTTCCGCTGTACGCCGGGAGCCGGCTTCCGTTTTAATGGAACCTAGGGCGGCGGCTATATAGCTTGAAGGGAACAGCACCAGGGCGGAGACCCCCCATACCCCGGTAATGCTGGCGATCTGTATAACCGGAAGAAGGCTCCACTGGGAATAGCCGGAGATGCCGTAGGGATACCCCAAAAAGCCCTGGGTACGGAGGTACTCATAACCCAGCCAGATAAGCCACTGGACCAGGTAGCCCCGCCGGGGAAAGAGGATCGCCGCAAGTTTTAAGAGGGGAAAGAGCACGATAAAGTAACAGACATAGATCAGGCTGACGATGGGGCCCGCCTTGGGATCAAAAACGGCAAGCCAGTAGTTAAACAGGCTGTAGGCGGTATAGGAGTAAAGGGCGCCCCAGAAGATTGAGGCCCCAATCGATACCCGGCTGACAACCCAGAAGACCGGGATAAAGGCAATCCAGGCCAGAAGGGGAACCCCCCCGGCCGCGAGCGGATTGGGAAAGGAGGCGGCAAAGAGCAGAGCCCCCAACAGTACTGCGGCAAGATTAACGAAGAAGCCCCCCCAGCCTTTTCCGCCGCTAAAGGCTGTAATCATGCGCCGCTGCCGCCGGCCCCCGCGGTTTTTCCGGGTTTGACTTCGTCCGGGGAAAATCCTGCCGCTTCCGGGGGGCCGCCAAGGTTCCAGACATCCTGTTTCAGTTCCCTGCCGGGCCTGAATGCGGCGATTCCATGGGAAGTAACCGATACGGGATCTCCGGTTTTGGGATTCCGGGCTCTTTGGCGGCCCTTCCGAAGCCGTACCTCAAAGGTTCCAAATCCCCGAAGCTCTATAATCATACTTTTCATAAGGGCGTCTTTTATCTCGTCAATAAAGAGATCGATGATCGTGCGGATCTCTTTGCGGTTCATTCCTGTTTTTTCATACACCGAATCGACAATATCAGCCTTGGTGAATTTCCTGCCCGGCATTATTCCCTCATTACAAGATCCCCCTTGCCGGATCTTGATCGGTATATTGCGGGCGGCCAGGCCGGCCGCCGTATGTTACTCTCCTGCGACCATAAGGACGAGCGGAGCTACTGCGCCGCCTTAAGCGAATTAAAAAGACGCTGCATCCTCGATTTTTTCCGGGAAGCGGCGTTTTTCTTGATAATCCCCTTGCGGGAAGCGGTATCCAGCTTCTTGATCATATCTTTCAGAGCCGCCTCGGCTTCGCCGACATTCTTTTTTTGGGCCAGGGCCACAAATTTCTTGGCGCTGGTCCTGGCCGAACTCTTAACCGCCTTATTGCGAAGGCGGCGTTCTTCACTCTGCCGGTGCCGTTTTTCAGCGGAACTACTTTTACCTGCCAAAGGAAAACCCCCACATAAAATAATAAGACTCCCTCAAGGGAGCGGAGTACCGGACCCCTTCCCTCCAAAGGAGGGTCCAACGAAGACCAGGACCTTTCCTGAGAATACGCTGTTAAACCTATGTCTGTCAAGGAATTAGCGTTCCGGCGGGCGGCGCCCGCCGGCGGGAAAATTTACTTGAAATCCGAAGGGCGCCGCTCAGTGCGCTTGCACTTTTCACATTCGGCAAGATTTTTAACCTTGCCGTTTTCAAAAACGGTCTTCATTTTGATTTCTCCTCCGCAGGAACAGAAGAATTTCTGGGTTGTGCTGGAGGTACGGGCGTTTTTACTGGCCTGAGCCATATAGATCTCCTTCTTGCGTTTTACCTAGGATTATCCGTAAAGGTATACTTCAGGTTACTACGGAAGAAGGTCCGCTGTCAACCGGATACAGCCGTTTCTCCTGCGCCGGGACCGGCGGACGGGTCTCCGGGCAGGCCCGTTCTTCAGGACGGGGAACTTCATTTGCAACGGGGGGTTATTTTAGGTCTTTTTTGCAAGAATGGGTTTTATTTTACAAAAAAATACTTTATTATGATTGTCAAAATTATCGAGGGGGTGCTATGAGAATTACTACTCGGGGTCGTTATGCGCTTCGGGCATCCTTGGCATTGGCAAATCTTGGCAAAGATGGTTCACCGGTATCGATTAACCATCTCTCGGAGGTAGAGAACATTTCCCCTGTTTTTTTGGAGCAGATCTTTTTCAAACTGCGCAAGGCCGGGCTGGTGTCCTCGGTACGGGGACCCGGCGGGGGTTTCTGTTTTGCCAAACCTCTGGATAAGTTAACCATTAAGGAAATCCTTGACGCCGCCGGGGAAGAGCTGGATCTTATTGCCTGCCACCGGCGCAGCAAGGAATGCGATAGAATCAGCAGTTGTCTGAGCCATCCCGTCTGGGTGGGGGTAACCAATATGATCAATGAGTATTTCAGGAATATTACCCTGGCTTCGATTCTGGAAAAGGACATTGCGAATGAAACAGACCAGGGATAGCGAAGCCTACCGCCGCTTGACCGGCGCTTTAAGGCGGCAGCGCAGGGGCGTAACTGCGGCGGATATGGTTGCCGGGACCGCCCTGCCCCTGGAAACGGTACGGGAGCTGCTTCCCCGGGCTTCGGACGAATACCGGGGCCGCCTGGAAGTAACCGAATCCGGGGAAATTCTCTACTCTTTTCCCCATGGTTTTGTCAGCAGGTACCGGAGTTTTCCGGCGCGGCTGCGGCAAACGGGCGAAAAACTCTTCCGGGGGCTTAGAAAGACCGGAGCCGCCATTTTTAAGGTCTGGATCGTGGTAATGCTGGTGGGTTATTTCCTTCTTTTTATGCTTATTGCCCTGGCGGCGCTGGTTCTTTCGGTTGTTTCCGTTTCAAAATCCAATTCCGACAGCCGGTCCCGGCGGAGCGGCGGCGGGGGCATGTACTTTGCCGGTAATATTCTTAATCTGATAATACGGCTCTGGTTTTATTCGGAGCTTTTCAAGCCCCGCTATGTTTCTTCCGCTCCGGCCCGGTCCAAGGGAAAACCCCTTCACAGGGCGGTTTTTTCGTTTGTTTTTGGAGACGGGGACCCCAATTCCGGATGGCCGGTCCGGGAACAGAAGGCGGTAATAGCCCATATTCAGGCCAACCGGGGGGTCATTTCCCTGCCCGAATTTATGGCCCTCACCGGGCTTAAACCGGAGCAGGCGGAGAATGAAATTACCGCTTACTGTGTCCGTTTTGGCGGTCTTCCCGAGGCTACCGAAGCGGGTACGGTGGTGTACCGGTTTGATCCGCTGATGCTTAAAACGGACGCTCAAACCGGTCATTCCGGTTCTACCCTCAAAAAACTTTGGAATTTTTCCTCCAATTCCCTGCGCATGAACCAGGCTTTCGCCCTTATCAACGGGGTAAATCTTGCCTTCGGGGGCTATTTTCTCTACTGCACCTTGAACCTGGAACGGCTCCTCCGGTCCGGCCGGATTCCCGGATTCCGGCTTTTTGCGAAGGCCTATTCTTTTTTCTACAAGCTTTTCGGGGCGTCGTCGTCGCCCTGGGATATTCAGATCCCCTTTGCCGTCGTTTTGGGACTGGTTCCCCTGGTTTTTTCCGTTTTGTTCTGGCTTATACCGGCCCTGCGTCATGGGATTATGGGGCGGAACAATGAAAAGATAAAGCTGGAGAATTTCAGAAAGACAGCGTACAGTTTTATATGGAACAAACCCCTGGATGTTAAAGCGGCGGATCTTGATCCCGCTGCGGAAGAATGCCGTCCCCGCGATCTGCCCGCAGCCCGGGACCGGATTATCAAAGAAATAGGCGCCTATGCGGTCCCCGAAGTGTCGGTCAGCGGCCGGGGAGACACGGTCTATGCCTTTACCGGACTGAAACAGGAAAGAGAAGCCCTGGACAGCTGCCGTTCCGCCCTGGACGCCGCTTCCTCCAGTCTGGGAAAAACGGTATTCGACAGCGGCTCATAGTTCCGCCAGGAACCGTTTAATGGGAGTAAAGAAAACGCTCCGTTTCCCGTAGAAGGACGTTGAAATTTGAAAAACAGGTCCCTGTTTCCGGGATGGATTTTAGAAAGTATGCCCCGTACCGCTTGTGCAGGAGTCTTCCGTCCAGCACCGCCACTACCCCGCGGTCGCTGGAACGGCGTATCAGCCTGCCGAAACCCTGCCGGAATTTCATCACCGCCCCGGGAAGGGAAAGATCCATAAACGGATTGCCCCCTTTTTTTTCCAGGGTTTCACAGCGGGCCTCAAAAACAGGATCATTGGGGGTTCTGAAGGGAAGCCGGCAGAGTATCACCAGCCGGAGGGTATCTCCCGGAGCGTCTATCCCCTCCCAGAAGGAATTGGTGGCAAAAAGCGCGCTGGAGTTGTCCGAAAGGAAGCTTGCCAAAAGGCGGCTCCGGTCATCGTCCCCCTGTTTAAGGCAGCGTATTCCCTGCTCTTCCAGCCCCGGCGCGGCGGAGTCATAGGCGCTTTTCAATGCCTCGTAGGAGGTAAAGAGGATCAGCGCGGAACCGCCGGCAAGTTCAACCAGTCTGAAGACCGCCTCGTTTACAAAGTTCCGGTAATCTTCCCGGTCCGGGAGGGGGGCGTCGGCGGGAACTCCCAGCAGAACCGCCTGCTTGTAGGGGAATGGGGACGGAAATATCCCCGAAAGGACCTCCCTTTCCGAAATCAGGGCCAGACCGGACCGGCTGTTCCAGTAGGCAAAGGATTCCGCCACGGTCAGGGTGGCGGAAAGGCAGATTACGGTTTTATTGGGCCTGAAGAGGGATTCCTCCAGGGAAGGAGCCACATCGATGGGGGTTACGTTAATCTCCGCCCAGCTTTCCCGTCCGCCGGGACCGGCGCTTCCGTGGCGTTCTATCCAGATAACCTCGCCGGGACGCTCCCGGTACTCAACGCAGGCGGAACAGACGCCGCCCGCGGTTTCAAGCCTTCTCAGCACAGCCTTAATCTCCCGGACTGCGGGATTATCCTCATCAATTCCATCCAGCATGGACCTGACAATTCCCGTAAGAACCGCAATCCGCTTTCTGAGGTCCAGAAGGCAGGGGATAAGGGCCGCGGCGATCCGCTCTTCCCAGGCGGGAACGAGGCGGAAAACCCCTTCTTCTCCGCAGAGTTCCAGCGCCGCCCCGTCCAGCGCATCCGCCGCATTTCGAAGCTGCCGGATGGCGCCGGATGCGTCGTCCAGGAGATCCTCCTGGGCACTGACGGCGGCAATGCGCAGCAGGAGCCCCATCTGCCGGTTCCGCCGCTTCCGGTAAAGCCGGCCCAGCTGACGGTATATCCCCAGGCGGCTGAAACCCTTTGAGAAAAACGAAGTCGCCGCCCCTTCTACGGTATGGGCTTCGTCAATAATGACCCGGGTATAGGGAGGAAGGACCACGGTGTTATCATACCCCGCTCCTTCCTGCCTGGCGGCCAGATCCGCAAAGAGGAGGTGGTGGTTTACCACCAGAATATGGGCGTCCGCCGCCTCCTTCCGCAGGGCAAGCACAAAACAGCGTTCCCGTTCGGGACAGCGCATGCCCATGCATGTATCCGCTTCGGAGCAGATTCGGGCCCAGAGGCTTTCCGCAGGCATAAAGGACAGGTCCGAACGGCTTCCGGTCCGGGTAGTTTCCGACCAGGCTACGATGGAACGGAGCTCCTCATTTTCATCTTCATCCAAAACCGGCTCCCTCAGGGCATCCTCCAGCCGCCGGCGGCAGAGATAGTTCCCCCGTCCCTTAATGAGCGCCGCCTTGAGTTTCCTGCTTTCGTTTGAAGCGGAGGTTTCGTCTGCGGCAAGGGCGGTGGCGACCAGGGGTATGTCTTTATCGTAGAGCTGCTGCTGGAGGGTTATGGTGGCGGTGGAGATTACTATCCGTTCATGGTTGGCCAGGGCATAGGTTACGGCCGGGAGCAGGTAGGCGAAGGACTTTCCCACTCCGGTACCCGCTTCCGCCGCCGCCAGAGCATTCCCGTTAAAGGCTTTGACGACAAGCCGCATCAAATCCAACTGGGCAGGGCGGGGTTCGTAAGAGGGAAGCCTGAGGGCAACGGCGCCCCCCGTTTCCAGGGATGCGCAGACGGCCTCCGAATCCAGCAGAATCCTTGCCCTTCTGCGGACGGGTTCGGCAATTACATAAATATCCCGGACCGCATTATCAATGATGAAGGCGCCGGCGCCCCCCTCGGCGGCCCGGGAGGCAATGATCAGATCGTTATCGCTGGGGGCAAGGAAATTCGAAGGATGATTATGGATAAGCACATCGGGAAGCGGCGAATCCTCCCGGCGGGAGCGATCTTCCTCCGTATCCCGGGATATGCGGGGACCGTTTTTGCAGGGACCCGAACCGAAGGCTCCCAGGGCCAGCACTTCGCCGGCATTACCCCGGGCAGTAATTTCGACCCTGACTACCAGCCCTTGGTCATCAAGATAGCCCAGGGCAAAGATTTCATTACCCTGGGCCGCTTCAATCTCTGCTTTGAGTTTCTCTATAACCCTTTCGGATAAACGTTCTATGGCCCGCACAAAAAGTCCTGCAGAACCGCCCCCTGCCCCGTTCGCCAAAGCCTGCTTCGGGCTTCCAGGCCGCCGGCGCATCCCTGCGCCGCACTCTTCGTCAAAGCTTACGCCTTGGCATGATACCAGAACGCTCCGGTTCGACTCTCCATAAAGCAAGCAAGCGTCCATGGAGTTTATTTTGCAAACTCCAACACGAAAAAACCCGGAGGGTTCTTTCGTTCCATCTCCTGGGGGAGTCGAACCCCCGTTGTCGGGATGAAAACCCGATGTCCTAACCACTAGACGAAGGAGACTTATTGTAAGCAGAAGAGACTATAGTAAAATATGCCGTCCTTGTCAATATAACACAGCCGCCCCAGGGGCATGGTATTGAACTATCCCTTCATCACCGCATCGAAGAGCCGGTCTAACCGGTTTTTACATCCTCCTGCAAATCCCGCAGAATACCGGCGGGAAGCCGGACGGGGAAAATTTTATCCGTCTCACCCTAGGGAAAGAGAAGCTGGTAGGCTTCCACTTTGAACGCCCGGGCCGGTTTGACCACGGTCTTACCGATTATCCATGGGTAATCTGCAACGGCGGTCCGGTTCCTGATTGAAACAATATCCGCCAATGCCGGACAATAGTCCCGCGTTGGCGGATATTGGCCGCGGCCGCGTTACATTTTCAGTTTGTTGAGCAGCAGTTTTCGGAATTTCCGGGCCGGCTCCGACGTGGGGTCCAGCACCAGGGCGGCTTCACAGTCCGCCAGGGCCTGGGGATAATCCTCGATGTGGTAGTAGGCCTGACCCCGCCGGTACAGGCAGAAGGGCTGGTAGGGATTGATTCCCAAGGACAGGGAAAAATCATCCACCGCTTCGGCATATTGCTGCATTACCGCATGGACCATGCCCCGGTAATAGGCGGCCTTGTAGGACTTTTGGTCCAGTTCCAGGGCCCGGGTAAAATCGTCAATCGCATCGGCGTATTTGGACTGGGCGAAATTCGCCATGCCCCGGTGCTTGTATATCAGGGAACTGACGGTGTCGTCCGGGTTCATCTCCAAAATACGGCTGTAGAACCGGATGGCCTCGTCAAA
>JAISPH010000235.1 GCA_031275035.1 Treponema sp. | reverse complement strand
GCCCTGATCCGCCCCCTTATCGCCGGAGCCCGGGACCGGCTCAAGAGGAGAGGCGCCCTCTTTATGGAGGCCGGCCCTAGACAAATGCCGGCCATTACCGGGATACTGGAAAACTGCGGGTACCGGAATATCAGAATACAGAAGGATCTGCCGGGCCGGGACCGGGTCATCGGCGCGGTTTATGGATAATATGGACCATGGACACTGTTGCGTTTACGGAAAAACTCCAAAATTACGGCGCCGCCGACAGGGAACGTGTGTTCCAGGCGCTGCGCTGGGCGGGTTTCTCTAAACGCCGGGAACCGGACCTGGGGGCCGCTTCCATTCTCATCGATCTTAACCTGGATGCGGATACCGTCATCGCCTCCCTGCTTCAGGGGTCCCTGGACGCCGGAGCGGAAGAAGCGGGCCCGGACATCACCGCCGCGGAGATTCTTAAACGTTTCGGTCCCGAAGCGGCCCTCATGGCAGAAGAGGTTACGAGGATTGCCGATATTTCCGCCACCAACAAAACCATTCAGGAGGCGGAGAATATCAGGAAAATGCTCTTCGCCATGGTCAAGGACATACGGGTCATTTTTATCAAACTGGCCGGCAGGCTTCACCGCATGAGGACCCTGGACGATCTAAGCCCCGAACAGCGCAAGGCGACGGCCCAGGAATGCCTGGACATCTACGCCCCCCTGGCGGACAGGCTGGGCATCTCCTGGATCAAGGATGAGCTTGAGGATCTGTCCCTGAAGTACCTGCACCGGGAGGTCTTTCTTCACATCAAGGATATAGTCTCCCTCAAGAAGGGGGAACGGCATGACTTTCTCGACAGGGTGCAGAGCATTATCAGGAGAGAGGCCGAAGCCGCGGGCATTCAGGTTGAAACCACCAGCAGGGCAAAGCACTTCTACTCGATTTACCAGAAGCTTCGAAAACAGGGTAAAAGCGCCGGGGATCTCTACGATCTCTTCGGCATCAGAATACTCTGCGGCAGCATCGAAGAATGCTATACCCTGCTGGGCATGGTCCACCGTTTATGGAAACCCCTGGAGGGCCGCTTTAAGGACTATATCGCCATGCCCAAATCCAACGGGTATCAGAGTCTCCACACCACGGTAATGGCCTTTACGGGCGGAACGAAAACGGCGGAGGCCGCGGCCGGAGAAGAGGAGAACGGCAGGCTGCTGGAGATACAGATCCGTACCGGGGAAATGCACCAAATCGCCGAATACGGCGTCGCCAGCCACTGGCTTTACAAGAAGGGTTCCGCCAAGGAAATAGTACGGCCCCGGGATATTTCCATTGTAAACCGTCTCAGGGACTGGAAACGTATCGAAAACGAAAACGGCGAAAACCGGCCCTCCGAATCCTGCCTGGAGGATATCAAGCGGGAACTCCTCAGGGATTCCATCTATGTCTTCAGTCCCAGGGGAAAGGTGATAGAGCTTCCCATGGGCGCCACTCCCATCGACTTCGCCTATCACATCCATACCGCCGTGGGGGAACACTGCACGGGCGCCAAAGCCGACGGGGCCATTATCCCCCTCGGAGCGGAACTGCAGAATACCCAGGTGGTGGAGATCCTCACCTCCCAGAATGCCCACCCCCATCTTAACTGGCTTCGCCTGGTCAAGACCTCCAAGGCCCGCAGCAAGATCCGTTCCTGGCTTCAACAGAATGACGATTCCCTCATCATAGAAAAAAATGTCGTCGCCAAAAAAAAGCCCCTCCCCGGAACCCCGCCGCCGGAAAGGGATGCGGCCAAAACCCCGGCGATGCAAACCGTCATCCAGCAGACGGCGGATGCCGGCGTCCTCCATGTCCGGGTGGAGGATGAAAAAAACATGATGATCCGTTTTGCCAAATGCTGCCGCCCCGTGACCGGAGATCCCATCACAGGCTATGTTTCCCGGGGCCGGGGCATTATCGTTCACCGGAAAAATTGCAGCAACCTGGCGCATATTCCCGATTTTGAGGAGCGGAAGATCGATACCGAATGGGAAAACGCCGGTTCCCATCTGATAAAACACTTTAAGATTGAAGCGAAACTGTCCCAGGATCTTTTTTCCGAAATTGAAGGCGCCGCCAGAAAGTATCAGGGCCACCTTATCGAGGGCCGGCTTGAGGAAACCGCCCCCAACCGGCTTACGGGATTTTTTACCCTGCAGCTGGAAAGGGCGGAAAACCAAAAGCAGGTGCTCAAAAACATACGGGGCATTCCGGGGGTATTCAGCATCCATACCCTTTCATAAGGGCGGCGGCTTTACGGTTACCGCCGGGCGGCAAAAGAACTTTCCTCTTGTATATGCCCGTGGAGTTTGCGGTAGAGTTCAAATTTTTCATCGTAAAAAGATCTGCGCCGCTGATCCGGCTCGATGGTTTCCTGCAGGCGGCTCATGGCATGGGCGGCTTCTTCGACAGTACCGTAAACGCCGGACGCCGCCGTACAGAGGATGGCGCAGCCCAGAGCTCCCGCTTCCCTGACCGCGGGAATACTTACCGGTATCTGTAAAATATCGGCCTTGATGCCGAGCCAGGAACGGCTCTTGCTCCCGCCGCCCACAACAATGATATTTTCCACCGTACTATGTTCTTTGGAAAGTATTTCCAGGTTAAGCCGCTGATCCAAACACAGGCCCTCCAATATAGCGCGGTATATATCGTACCTCGTGGTTCCATAATCAATGCCGGTTATGGCGAGCCTGGCGCTGATGTCCATGTAGGGAGTACCGCTGCCCATAAGGTAGGGCTGTACCATGATCCTCGTGGGTTCCGGCGGGATATTACGGTCGAATTGCGCATAGGGCAACGGGTTCTCGCCGGTAACGGTCTTGAGGAACCAGTCAACCAGGAGGCCGGAAGTGGTGTTATACAAAAGACAGCAGAACTTTCCCTTTTCCCAGAGGGGCTCGGCGGGGATGCCGTGTTCCACAATGAACCGTTCCGGCAGCATGGCGCCGATGACCGGGGTAATACATTCGGCGGTTCCCATGGAATTGACGGCGGAACCTTTGCGCAGCCCCGCGCCGATGGTGCTTACCGGCTGATCGTGGCCGCCGGCTACCACCTTTATACCGTCGCTTAACCCCAACTCCCCGGCAAGGCTCCTGCGCAGGGTTCCGACAACCGTGCCCATTGGAACCGGCGGAGAGTAATGCCGGGGATCAAGGCCGAATTTTTCCATAAGGGCGCCGCTCCAGACACATTCGCGGACATTAAAAAACATGGTCCGGGACGCGGTGGAATAATCGGCGGCGGTCCGGCCCGAGAGCATAAAATTGATAAAGTCCTGGATCAACAGTATCCTCGCCGTTTTTTCATATATCTCAGGACGTTCATCCCTGAGGTAGAGTATTTTGGACAGGCTGTAGCTGGGCGAAAGGGGAAGGCCGCAGAGACCGGCTATTTCTTCGGCGCTGGTTTTTTTTTCGGCCTCCCGGTATTCGGCTTCCCCCCAGCGGTCGGTGAAGATCATGGGGTCGCAGATGATTTCGTCATTTTTATCCAGAGCCACAAAGGATTCGCCGAATGAATCGGCGCAGACTGCGCTGATATTGCCGCCGGCTTTCCTGACAGCTTCGGCGAATACCGTCTTGGTTTGATTCCAGAGTTCCAATGCCCGCAGAAGCCGGGTCCCGCCGGGGGCAACCTGAATAGCGTAAGGACGGTAGGATTCACTCAGGGGCGTCCCCTTCTCGTCAAAGACCATGGCCTTAACCCCGGAGGTTCCTACATCAATGCCGCAAAACTTCACCATACGCCTCTTCCACCCGTCCCAGCGGCAAACATTCCCCGTATCCGCCGCAGGCCGCTTCCCGGATTATGTCTATCGTTTTTTTGATCTTCGCCGATTACCGGTATATAGTCCAGACCCGGATAGGTCAATCCCGGTTTCCCGTGTTCCTCCGCCGCCGCCTCAGCGCCTTCGGATTAAAACTCGATCCGCCCCGCCCGGTCCGCAGCGATCCCCGGCGCCTTTTCGTCCGCTATGGCCCTGGCCGCAGACTCGACCATAGGGAGGCGGGAAATGTAAAGGCCGGAAGCACAACTTCCTGTATGGTCATCTGCCGCCCCCAATACCCACAACGCCGTAATGCAGATAGGTGGTAAAGGCTTCTTTCAGTACGGCCTTCATCCTGCCCGCGCCGACGCTGGTGTGGCGTTTGAAACCACCGCGGGCCAATAGGATCAGCTTGTTCTGCAGAACCGGAATTTCCGCCACCCCGCCGCAGCCGAAGAAGCCCTCCTCGATGGGATCGCGGTAAACTCCCCTTCATCCACATAAATGATGGGAATTCTGACTACCGGAATGCAAATGTGCAATATCAACGACTATGTCCAGCAGCTGGTAAAGGGTCTGGTACTTATCGTGGCTGTGGTATCTTCAAGTATTTCAAAGCGGTCGATCCTGCTTTGGCGATTAACAGCCGTTTCGGAAAACCCGGCCAGTAGGGACCGGCCCGTTCCGGGGGTACTTTTATGGCAGGGCGGCTTTGCAGCCGGGGACCTGCCGTGTTAGGCTAGGGCTATGCGGTTCCCTTCTGTTTTACAGTACGCTGTCCGGCGCTCCGCCTGGCGAATCCTGGGCCTCCATGCTCTGGGCCTTCTTGGTCTTCTCCTGGTTTCCTGCAGTTCCAAGGCTGTCCCGGAACAGGACCAGCCGCCCAGGGAACCGCCCCCGCCTGACAGGCTTACCATCATCGCCGCCGGGGATAATCTCTTCCACAATATAATGATCCGTCCTCCTCCGGAAGGGGGCTATAACTTTGAATCCTACTATGAGGAGATTAAGCCCCTCATCAAGCCGGCGGATATCGCCTTTATCAACCAGGAAACCCTCCTCGCAGGAGAAGAATTCGGTTTTACAGGTTATCCTTCCTTTAATACTCCCCAAGAGGCGGGGCAGGCTATTCTGAAAACCGGCTTTGACGTGATTAACCACTCCACCAACCATATCATGGACAAGGGAGAGAAGGCGGTTTTCGCCACCATGGATTTCTGGGCTTCCGTAAAGGGCAGTTCCGGCGGCGGGCCTGAATTCCCGGTGATCCTCGGTATCCACCGTTCCGCGGAAGAACGGAACAAGCCGGTGGTCGTCGAAAAAAACAATATACGCCTGGGCTTTCTCTCCTATACCTATGGAACCAACGGCATTCCCCTGCCCAAGGATAAACCCTATCTGGTTTCGTTAATTGACGATGAATCAATGGTCCGGGAGATTGATCTGCTCCGCCCCCTCTGCGATTTTCTCGTCGTTTCCATGCACTGGGGCAACGAATATCAGCATCATTACAGCAAAGAACAACGGGATCTGAGCCTCCTCCTGGCGGAGCATCAGGCCGACCTGGTGATAGGACATCATCCCCATGTTATTCAGCCCTTCGAATATATATCCCGCCAGGAGGGCGGATCCATGCTTTGCTTTTATTCGCTGGGAAATTTTATATCCGCCCAAACCGTAAACGCTACCCTGCTGGGGGCCCTTATGTTTATCAGGCTGAAAAGAGAAGCCGGCGGCGGAGATGTTGTTATTGAAGAAGCCGGGGTAATTCCTACGGTTACCCACTACGAAAACAATTTTACCGGTTTTAAAGTATTTCCCCTTTATAACTATACGGAAGAACTTGCGGACAAACACTGGAAAAACCGGACCGCCGGGGAAATAACGCTTGACGGACTAAACGCGCTGGCGGAGCGGATCTTTCCCGGCGGAATTATAGGGACCAACCCCTTTGCCCCCCGCCTCCCCGCGGATCCCGCCTTCAGCCGTCCCCGGCGTTTTAGGGACACGGCGCTTCCGCAGGGACGAACCAAACAGCACCGGCGGGCGGACCGCATTATCCCATATGCCGGCCCCGAAACAGGGGACTGATCCCGCTGCATGAGACTCCCCGGAGCAGAGCTCGAAGCAAAGGTTCGACGGGGTACAATTCCACGCCGCTGTATAGCGGCGCATGAATCATTCTTCTAATTGCCAGCTCGAAGAGCTGATTAAACCAGACTTTCGAATGAACCTCCCCACCCTGAAGCTCCCCCGCGCAAGCGGGCTCTTGGGTATTAGACCCCACTACAAGTCTCCCAAAAAACGTAGACTTCATTAAGAAATCCACGTTTTTTGTTGTTTTTAAGCGGTTGTTGTTCAGAAAATGATTTTTCTGAACAACTCTATTAAAATAACTAATGTTCTGCTCAAATCAGTTTGAAGGGGCGGTTTTAACTTCGTTTATACTCCCTATAATATCCTTGGCCAGTTTTGTCCACTTGAATGGTTTAACATAAGACGCAAAAATTTTCTAAAAAACCTGTTTCCCCCATACTTTCATAATAGAGAATCCAATTATGGATATTATTACCAGATACCAAATTCCCCCATATAACCCCGTATGTTCCGCCACCACTCCAATCAAGATTGGCGTCAGAACGCCCCCGAAACCTCCCGCGGCGGTCAATATACTGGCAATTGTTCCGCTTATTTTCTGATACGAAGAAGTTCCCATGCCGATGATCATGGGCCATACGGGGCCCATCATGGCGCCGATCGTTATAAACATCATCAAGAGCAGCCACTGGTTTTTTACAATCAAAAGCGGGATAAAAAGCAGGGCAGAAGCCAAAAATCCCATCAGTACCATACTACGGGGTCTCATTCTCATCCGTGAAAAGAAAAAACGCGATACGGCCATGGCAAACCAGTAGCCGGATATGGCGTATGCTCCTAACTCCGTATTGGAATATTCCATCACAAAAAAAGAATCCGCAAAATACGCAATTCCCGTCTCCATTGCCACATAGATCAGCATGGAAAACAACAGAACAACCAAAAAATGTGAACGAAATGCCGCTCCAAAAGCCATTCTTTGCGGGGCGGTTTCCGCTGTCCGGCATCGAGAAAAAAACATAAGCGGATATAAAAGCACATAACCACATCCGGAAAAAAGAAAGACCGACCTCCAAGTGAATCCATGGGTGGATATGAGCCAATTGAAAAGCAGGGGACTGATAACAGCTCCCAGACTAAACGCACACTGCATGATATTTAAATATCTGTTTTCATGGCCGGGAAATGAGTCGGATAAAGCTGAACTTGCGATACATTCACATACGCTGTACCCGGCGCCAATCAGAAAGCCTCCAATGATAAATACCGGGATCCCGCCGGAAAGCGCGGCCACCAAACACCCGCCTGCAAAGACCGGCATAAAAATCAACAGTACCAGCCTCTTGCCGATCCTATCCGCAATCCAGCCACACGACAGCGGAACAAGGGTGATTGCCGTATATTGGGATGCCACCAAAACTCCCATCATAGTGGTAGTAAGGTTAAATTCGGAGGCTATATTTAGAAGCACGAGTTGAAAACCGCCACTTTCAAAACCAAGAAAAAGGGCAATTCCACAAGCAACCGGGATAAATAATCTTACGTTTTTTTCATTCACATGACTTCCCAGTGACGTGGTGGACCTCCTTACAAAACGCCCGCTTCCATATCAACGCCAATAAGCGCATAAACCGACTGCACTCCACCAATCTCTTTTAAAGACTATAACCCCCTATGGGATAATACGCCATATCAGGACGACGGTCCAGCCTGCCGTATAAACACACCACCGGTACATCGCTTTTGAGAATCACTGCATATTGTCCAAACGGAATCTGGTATTTTTCCTCTCCCACGGGATAATCCATCCGGTAACAAGTCACCCTTTTTGCGGGAGCTTTTATGTGAATGCCGGAAACAGGTTCCTTATCTTCGAACAGAAGTTCCAACTCGATATTCGCGGCTTGTGCATTGTTATTTACCAGCATCAGGGCTTCATGTCCAAGAGGCTCCTTGTCACCATGGGGCGGCAAGTCGCCGTCCGCGAATACCCATATCCTTTTTCCTAATTCCATCAGCAAACCCTCCTCCAGAAATTCATTTACAGATCCTGCATAAAATAGGCATCCATTTTCGGCGACATCGGAACACAACCAGTTTCGGTTATCACATAACCTGTCTCGATGCGGCCGCCGTATAATTCAGGGTGACCAAAAAAACTGATATCCACCATTACCGTCATACCCGGTACCAATACAAAATCACCGTTTGGTCCGAAAAAAGGCGCTTCCGCCTCCATAAGACCAATGGAATGAGCAAAAGGACACACGATGTACCGTTCTAAATTGTGCTTTTCATAGTATTGACGGCCCGGTACATCAATCTCACGGCCGCTCATCCCGGGCTTTAACATCCCCTTGGTCAGGCGGAAGGTTTCCCGCATGTGATTCAACAGTTCTTTCTGGCGTGGAGTATAGGTACCGTTAACCGGTACGGTATCACCAAATGTACCGGCATATCCGTTGATCCGGGGCGCAATACCCAGCATGACCAATTCTCCGTCTTTCAGTACCTTGTTAATAGCCGTGGGGACTACCGCCTGGGCCCGTTCACCACTACCGACGATACAGGAATAGGCAAAACTATTGGCTCCATTTTTCCGGCATACATATTCACCTGCTGCGGCAACTTCAAATTCCTGTACCCCCGGTTTGACCGCCCCAATCATGGCTTCATAGGCAAGGTCGCATAAGGCTGCGGCGGCTTTAAGCTGCTCAACTTCCCAGGGATCCTTATAGGCCCGCAGGGTTTCATATTCATCGGTTATATCCACGATATCCACACCGGCAAAGCCCTGCACAAAATCACTATAGACCTGGTGGGGAATGGCAGCGGTCCCCACAAATCCAATTCGTTTCAGGATCGTTCCTTTCGATTTTAGTTCATCGTTCAACTGTTGAAAATTTATAATCCGCGCATTGGGATATTCTTCATCGGGTACCATAAACACCGGGAAACACCGGGTTTCCCTTATGGCCGAAGCCATTTTGGCAAAGGGTTCACTTTCCGGCCCGCCCAAAAGCAGGGGGGCGCCCTCTATAGGAACCAATACCGCCCCCTTTTCAAACTGTGGGCACCAGCCGGTTAAATACCATCCGTTAGCGATATTCAGTTCATCATAATAAACCAAAGCCGCGTCCAGACCGCGTTTGTTTAGAATGCCCTTAAGGGCCTCAATACGCTTGTCCGTTTCTGTCTGATTAAAGTATGCCATACAATTTCCTCCTCATTATAAAATGACTCTCCCCGCCGCAGAGCGGACGGGGTATGGTTGATTCTGTAAAGTACAATTCCGTGCCGCTGAATAGCGGCACATAAATCCTACTACTAATTGCCAGCCCTGAAAGGGCTGATGGATTTTATGCGGGTTTAATGCCCGCACAAACCAATGTTTTAGCCGGATTAAAACCGCTCCAGAGGCTCCCCCGCCAAAAGGCGGGCTCTTGGGTATTAAACCCGCTTACGAATAAATTCACAATTGATACCTGTTATCGTCAAAGATAAACCCGTTTGCCATAAGGCTGCTTCTCTCATCAGTATTCCAGTTCGTAGAGTTTGCCTATTTCAGGGGACAAGAGCTCATATCCGTCCCCGGTAATCGCAATTCCCTTTTCCCATCGTACTCCAAAAGTATTGGCAGCAATAAAGGTATCAATTTGAAAACACATACCGGGTTGAAACGCATAGTTTGATATGGACTCTACCCATGGAGCTTCCACCTCAATCAAACCAGTTCCATGAAGCGGACCGTAAACAAAGTAATCCTTATAGCCATTATCCACATAATATTTATAGAAACCCTTGGCGACATCGGCAGCAATGACGCCTGCCTTGAGTTGCCTCTGACTCCACCGATGCGCTTCCAATCCGAATAGAACGATATCGCGTCGCCTCCCCTCAAGTTTACCAAGAACGATAGGATACCCAATCGAGGCGGAATAACCGTCTATCTTGGCGGAAAGGTTAAGCTGGACAATATCACCCTTTTCAAATTTGCGATAACCGGGCCGGGAAATAGCATGACGGGTGGAAGCTTCACTAAAAACATACATAGGAAGCCCTTCATATTCAGCGCCATTTTCGTAAATTACACGCTGGGCAACACCAACCATCTGTAGTTCAGTCATGCCGGGTTTAATTTCTTTAATGACCTGCTGAGTCGCGATCTCCGCGATGCGGTATCCCTCCCGAAGACATGCCCGTTCATTGGGCGATTTAATGGAACGAAGTTCCACCATAATGTGGTCCGCTCGTACCAATTCCGCCTTGGGGAAAGCTTCTCTAATCGCATCATAGATTACCACAGAAGTATCCAATAGACTCGCAATACCAATACGCAATTTTTCACCGGTAACCCCTATCGATTTGAATACATCGGTAAAGGAATCGGCGGCCAGTTCTGGATAAGCAGGGTCCGCTCCTTCCCTGTATGCCTTGAGAACAAATAACTTATCAAGTTTATTCCGGTCACTGCCAAAATGACGGCTTTCCGGTCCCACCATAAGCGCAGCGTCCCCCCCGGCGGAAATTGCCACACCGCATCGCTCAAACAGAGGCCAAAAACCGGAAAAATAACGGGCATTCGCATAATCGGCCTCATTGGAATTAACAATAAGCGCATCCAAGTTTCCACGGCAAAGAATCACAGCCGCCTTTTGAATGCGTTCCTTAAATTCATGATCGGGAATACAAATTGTTCCGTTTGTTTCATTCACCATGTAACCCCTCTTAAGCGAAACACTAATGATAATTGCTTGTCAGGAAAGAAATCATCTTCCTCTCCTGACAAAACCTGAATCCCTGGCGTATAAACGTCAGTCGTGATTTTTCAAAAGGGTCGTCCGGAAACCTCGGTTTCCGGACAAATTCCGCTTAAAAACAACCTAAAACTCAGAACCAGCTGAATTTTCCGGTATCCTGCGCGTAAATAGGACCGGTAGGATTATCCACCCAACGTTCAACCGATTCACCCTTTAACAGTTTGTCCAGCATTACCACGGAAAGACTGCCTTCGGTAAAAGGATCCTGAGCGACACTGGCGTACAACTCGCCGCTTTCCAGTTTTTCTTTTACGATCAGATCCTGGCCTTGACAGATAATCCCAACCTTGCCTATATAACCCGCGGCGTCCAGGGCGGAATAGGCGCCCTGAAACATGCCGCCGTCCTGGGCCACGACCAAATCGATCCTCTCGCCGAATTTGGTAATCAGGTCTTCCATAATAGCCATAGCCCTGGAAGGATCGTAGTCGGCGTACTGATGATCGTTAAGGATGGTAATACCGCTGCCCGCAATTACCTCATTAATACCGATGGTAAGGTTGGTGGTATAACTGGAACCGGGACTTCCCTCAATATAAGCGACATTTTTTGTGTCCGACGGTTTTTTTTCAAAATATTCAATTGCCAATCGGCCAAGCCACCGGCCAATCTCAACCTCGTCCGAGGCGACCATACAGGGCACTTGATCTATAACCGAGTTATCCACCACCGTATTTAGGGCAACCCATGGCCGTCCGGTGGAATTGAGGTATTCTACAATGGGGGGAGTGGACGCCTGATCTCCCGGCCAATAAATAAGGGCGTCATAACCATCGGCCACCGCGGTTTTGAACTGTGTCAACTGCTTGTCCGCGTTGGCCTCGCCGTCAACAATCTGAATAACATAACCAAGTTCCTCCGCTTTTTCCCGGACAGCTTCCTGCAAGGGGGCCCCATAGGGCGCTGTGTAATATGCGCTGGACATAAAGATCCTTTTCGGGGAACCAGCGCCGGCGGAAGACGATTTTGAGCAGCCGGCGATCAGGGTTACTGCCGTTAATATCCCGGCACTAATGGCGATAAATCTTTTCATATTCTTTTCCTCCTCAAAAAAATTATTTATATGCACCCGCAAACAGGGATCAAATTTTACGGCTCCTGTTTACGGCGGCATCCACCATAATAATAACGATAAGCACAAGTCCCCGCATAAATCGTTGCATGGAACCGTCAACCCCAAGCAGGGTCAGGGCGTTAAACAATACGCCCAAAACCAATAAGCCGGATACGGTCCGGGCTACCCCGCCGGTTCCCCCCACAAGACTGGTACCGCCTATTACCACGGCCGTTACACAATACAGGGAAAGATCCGATCCATACGGGGCCCAGCCCGCCATGATACGGGAACAATAAACCATGCCCGATAGGGCCGCACAGGCGCCTAATAGGACAAAAATAATAAATTTGCAGAACCGCACATTAATGCCGGACAGCATGGCCACCTCGTAGTTGCCGCCAGCGGCGTAGATATTACGGCCAAATCTGGTATACTTCATTAGGAGAATAAATAAAATAAGTACTATCAAAAACACCATGGGGCTAACGGTTAAACCGGCGATGTTGATCTTGCCTATAAAATAGAGTATTTGATTATCCGTATTGATCGGCTGGGCATTGGTTGCCACGTAGGCAAGCCCTTTGATTGCCGTCATGGTACCCAGGGTAACCACAAAGGCGGGCATTCTTACCCGGGCTACCAGGATTCCGTTAAGGGCGCCCATTAAGGCGCCGACAGCCAGGGTTGCCAAAAACGCCGGCGCTATGCCAATAGCGTTAATACAGATAACAAAAAGCACCGTTGACCAGGCGAATACCGATGAGGCCGAAAGATCAAATTCCGCGCATATAATGGCGATAGTCATGGCGCAGGCGGTAATGCCGTAAACCGAAAATTCATTTATGATATTGGTTACGTTATCCCAGGTACGGAACGATGGTTTTATAAACGCCATAACCACAATAAAAACGAACAACACCAGTGAAACCATATTATTAACAAGAAATATGGATATTTTATTCCACATAGGCTTTCTCATTTGCCATCTCCCTTTGATTAGCCTGTTTGTTCCAGATATCCAATCCCACCGCTATTAAAATAAGGAATCCCTTTACAATCTGCTGGTGATACGCCGTAATGCCCAGGATATTCAACGCATTGCTCATAATACCAATAGCTATGGTTCCAATTACGGTACGCAAAACACTGCCGCTGCCGCCATTTAGGCTGGTACCGCCCACAACCACCGCAGCGATGGCGTCCATCTCAAAACCAAGCCCCGCCGTGGGATTCGCCGATGTCACCCGGGAACATAAAATTAACGCCGCCAGTCCCGCGAGAAATCCGGAAATCACGAAATGGCTGATCCGGTTGGGTATTACCCTGATCCCACTCATCTTGGCGGCTTTCATGTTGCTCCCTATATAACACAACTGCCGGCCGTATTTTGTTTTAACCAGGAGAAATTGTAATATCACGGCAACGCCAAGAAAAATAATAATCGGCATGGGGCCCTTGCCCAATGACTTGAATACACCGTCCGAAACACGACCGGCGATAAATAAGCCGTTTGAGGGAAACAAGGCGACGGCGGCCGCCACAACCTGCATGCCGTAGGTAATGATAAACGCCTCGCCGCTTCGGCCGCCGATTACCGAGATAAGCGCCCCGTTAACACAGCCGATAACAAGGCCCGCCATAATTCCCAGAAACATCGCCAAAAATTCATTGGTACCGGCGTTAATCGACAGTATGGTGATAACCCCTGTCAGGGACACCACCGAACCAACCGAAAGATCAAAAACCCCGCCAATAATACAGTATGTCATGCCGCAGGCTATGATTCCGATTATAGATACCTGGCGTAAAACATTGATGATATTATTAACTTTAAAAAAACTTGGTTCTATAATTCCCGTGATGATAATAACCGCCAGTATAGCCATCTGGAGGCTGTTGCTTCTGACGGCGTTTCTTATGGTTTTGATCGTATTGTTCATCATAACATGCCTCAATCAATGGCCAGCTGCATGACATTTTCGGCGGTTTTATCCGCGCCCGCCAGTTCACCCTTGATAGTACCGTCATGCATTACCAATACCTTGTCGCTCATCCCCAGCACCTCCGGCAATTCCGATGATATCATAATAATCGACTTCCCCTGTTCGGTCAGGGCATTCATGAGGCAATATATTTCATATTTCGCTCCCACATCTATTCCCCTGGTCGGCTCATCCAAAATAAGAATATCCGCCCCGGAAAAAAGCCATTTGGAAAGTACGACTTTCTGCTGGTTACCCCCCGACAAATTGACAACCTGCTGATTAACCGAAGGGGTTTTAATATTCAGTTTTTCCAAATATTTTTTCGCCGCCGCCGTTTCTTTGCGGTTACTTAATACCGGACCATTTTTTACATCATCGAGTTTTGTAATAGTGATATTTTTGGTTACGCTCATATTCAGGACAAGCCCTGTTTCCTTGCGGTCTTCCGTAACCAGTCCGATGGAATGTTTTTTACCTTCGCGGGTCGATCTGATAATGACTTTATGACCGTCAAGAATAATTTCGCCGCTGTCCGCCGGTTCCGCGCCAAACACGGTTTCCGCCAGTTCCGTCCGCCCCGCGCCTACCAGGCCCGCTATGCCCAAGATCTCGCCTTTATGCAGCTCAAAACTAATATTGGTTAAG
>JAISPH010000140.1 GCA_031275035.1 Treponema sp. | reverse complement strand
TAGCTGATTCTGCGCCATAACCGGGTAGACAGGTTTACGGGCCGGACCTGGGAACCGGTAGGGACGACACGGGAAGCCCGGAGCCGCATACTGTAATCTCCCCAGTAGAGGCGGAAACCTGCGCTGGTGGGTGGATAACGATTTTTTATAACCTCAAATGCTCCGTCCGTAACAAAGTCCTGATTTTCCGCCGCGAAACCGCCCTGAATATCACGAATGGCGTCTCCCTGTACACCGCCTGAAACAAAGGGTGGTCTAAATCCGCCAGTTACACTAAAGAATTTTCCGCCCGGAACCATGACCTCCGTAATATATTTTCCGGCATATATTCCGGCAGTTATTTGACTGCCAATTTGCAGATCATCCGTTACAACAATTTCCTGGCTCTCGGAATCACGATAATTTAATTTCTGGCAGGACTCTCTCGTATCAATTACACCGGGTGTAATATAGTCCCATTTTACGGGATCCAATTCAGCCGGCACGGTGTAGGCGGCAGTCTGGCTTTTAAATTTGTATAACCTGTAATCGTCCCCTTGCTTGTGATAACAAACGACAGGTGTGGTATTAGCGGCAATTGCGCTCCCCACCAGGGAATAATAATCAACATACTCCGGAGGGGCGGCATCCGATATGCCGTACAAGACAGCACGATCCGACCAATCGACCCAGGTCCCTTCAAGACATTTTTCATCCGGCGATTTTTCCGACGGCCGTTGCTCAATAAAATCACCAATCAGCTTATTGGTTTTTACCCGCCATTCCGTACCGTTCCACCGAAGCTCAAGTATCTCGCCAAGGGTGCATGTTATTATTTTGGATCCGTTAAGCAGTACAACATCATCAGCGGCATTATTCTCGATCGTTAAAGAAACATTTTTGTAAGCGCCCTGACCCAGCGTTAAAGACGTTATACCGCCTGATAAAATAAGCGAAGCGTCGGCTTGAACTTCCGTTGTTGTTGAAGTTTCTGTTACGACGAGCGGCCGCATGCGGTTAAAGGCCATCATCATATCATTTATAAGCTCTTGCGTCGAAAGCCCCGGATGATCCGGATCTGTTTGTACCGTTCCCCAGGGCGGCGTAAAAGAACTCATTCTTGGTACGATAAAATTGCCAAGAGTTAAATCTATGGTAGCCATTATGTGCCTCCGTTAATAATTGCCTGGACCGCCGCCGCAAAGTCCGGTGATTGAAATATATTTGTCCTAAAATAATTAGGATCTTTTACATTGATAACAAACCACGGGTATTGATCATCGAGCTTACCCCAGGGCCGGCGCAAAATAGTGTTTTGATAAAATACCGATAATGTTTCTGCTACGGTAGCATCGATTAACACTTCGTCCACGGCCATTAAAGGATATTCGCCGTCAATTTGTCCCTGCATGGGATTAATATCTACCACTATGGGATCAACTATTTCCTGCGAGCCAAACGGAAACACCTGATTATTTATTGCCACCTGTATATGATCCGCCGCATGGATTATTCCGACGTGATACCACCTATCGGCGATAAACTCTTCTAAAACAATATATTCCCAGGTTCCGTTTAGGTAATGGCCTGTCCGTGTATGAGCCAATCGTATTTCGTTAAGCCACACCCCATCGGTAGGATGATCATTAAGCCATACGCCGTCAACAGCATGATCGTTAATATACGGTTCGTCATTTATCGCCTCTATTTTTATTTGTTCGGTATCGTTCCCGATTTCAAACAATACCTGTTCCTCATACCATTTATACAACATCCAAAAATCAACGGTAAATAGCGAGGTAATGCCGATATTGGTTTGCAGCCTGAAATTGCCGTATAGGGCTTTGGACTCGGTAGCATAGGGGGCCGTTGCCTTGAGGGCCAAGGCAATGCTTTCTTTGTCGCCGACTAAAGCGCCGGTTCCCGCCATGGTAAATAATTCCTGTCCATACTGATCCAGCATATTAACGTCGTAATGTACCACCCTGGAATTATCCGAAAGATACGGCGCCCCGATGTCAAACCCTTTGCTTCGCCGTCCCTGCATGTCGTCGTTGGTTAAAAAAAACTGGTTTAAGGCAAATAGCTGCGATGTTTCAAGTCCCTCTAAACCAAACCGGGCCATCGTCTGCCACACCTGATTTAAAAAATACTGGAATGCAATTTCCCGCGCATTTAATACGGCGCGGGTATCCCCCTGCGCCCAGGATTGTTCTTCCGAGGATATGCCGTAGGCGGGATCAATAATAAGGGTCTCCCCGATGTGCGCAAACAGGGCAAAAAACTCGGCTATTTTGAGCGCATTGGCCGAAATGGAATTAACGCCGTAATCTCCGGTATCCGTTAACGTAGTGGAGGCTCCGACCACTTCGCTCCATGCGGAATACGCATCCAACATGGTCCACTGACGAATGCGGTAATAGAGTAACCGCCCCTGGGGCGCCGCCTCGGTGCCCGCCGGAGGAATATTAGGATGGACAACAAACGTCGACGCCGTTACAAAGACAGCATCTTCGGTCCCCTTCCAGTCAACGCCATCGAAGCGGGGAGCGTACCAGGTAACGGTATCTTCGGACACCTGTATCTGATATTCTTTTAGGTTTGAAAGCGACGTTTGTCTGTGCCAGGAGAGCGCAATAAACCGGAAACCGCCCACGGCGGCAACGGTTAACGGATCGGGAATAACGGTGACCCCCGCTTCGGTAAAACCGTTTACAATTTCGTTGTACGTCGGCCGTTTCGTTGTTTCGATTTCTATGTTGACTACTTTTTCCTGAACTTCATCCAGGAATGCCGGCGGCGGCGATCCGGGGACACCTGAGTCCACAGCGCCTCCCACGGAAACATGGGGGGACCATGGAGGGATTACATAATCGGGATCATCCACGCCGAAAATATCCGGGGCATAATCAATGCAGGTAAGCCGGGCGCTGGTATCATTTATGGGATCGATGTCGACAACAAGCAGGTCCAGCGTAACTTCGCCCACTGTGCCGAAGGCATAGAGGTTTCCGGTTTGTATTCCGTCGGATACCGGTATGGGATCCTCAAGCCCTATCGTATTGGTGTAGGTACCGTCAAAGACAACGGTATATTCGTGCTGGGTGTTTTGCGCAGTCCTGATGCGGATACGGTATGTTTTACCGGCCTCCATTTGTACCATTTCGTCGAGTGTAAGCTCTGTAATAAAATCGCCCGTCTGGTGGATCTCCGCAATGCGGCCCCAGGCAACACCCGACAAAGCGGTATCGCCTGAATACTTGATCCAAGCGCCTTTGTAACTTATTAAGTACTCAATGTCTAAGGTGATAGTGTGCTGGCGCGGCCGAAGATGTATACAGGCATAATCGTACCGCCCCAAAAGGAACGTCTGCCGGGCATTGGTTACCCCCCACAACGGAGCATCCTGGAAATCGGCCGGGTCCGTATCCTCTTTTTCCCCCGACGGTGTATCGTAAACGGTCCTAACCTCATCCTGCCAGCCGGAAGATTCGTCGACAAAACGCATTTCCAGGGCCGGAGGAATATCCGCAAAGCCAAGGGTTTCTGAATAGTCGATGGTATTTTTTGGCGTAAGCAATTGGACATGTGCACCACGCTCAATGTCCTGGACAAGCGAAAAGAGACCGTCCCGTTTTATCGGCATTGCCCGGGCGGTATGACAGATCTGCGTAAGCAATTCCATCAACGTTATTTTGTTGCTTAAAACCGCAGAACAATAGTATTGATGATCTTCGCACCATGCGAAAAACGCTTCAACGGCCGGCCAGTCAATAAATTGGCTATCCACCGGCTTGCGGTTAATTGTACCTTGTAACGCATAGACGAGAGCCGACGCCGGGTTTTTGGATTCGGCGGTATTCCAGGTTTCGGGGCCCGTGCCCAACCCGGACCACGAGGGGAGTTTGGCCTGGGCAACAAAATTAAAATTATCGATGATGCCGTTAAACCGGTCTGTCGCCATTACCCTTATGGCGATAAGCTGTACGTGACGCTGGACTTCCGGGGCTACCGGCTGGCCGTCCTGAAAGGCATTTATCGACAACAGATAGAGCGCATCATAACGGTATCTTGCAGCATCATTATAAGGGCCGCCATTTTCGACCTTTATGGTCCATTCACCGGGCTCCACATCCCGGCTGACAGAGTGATAACTACCCTCCCGGTAATCACCGCTGACAATTGCTCCGTCTCCAATAAAACCGAAACGGCGGTAAGCGCTATCATCCTCATCCGATCGTTTAAAATAGATGTTAACATAGAGCGAAACCTGGATTATTCTGCCTTTACCGTCGACGCCAAAGAGCCCCTGGGGGAAAGCAAAATTAACAACTATTTTTGTTGTACCTGTCGGAGTAGTTGTGACAACCGCTCCGTCTGAATCATCAGAAAGATACTGCTTTACCTGCCGGTTAATCTCAATCGGCTTTACCCGCCGGGGATAAACCGATCCGGGTCCGTCACCATCCAAAAGCTCTACTTGGATAAGCGGATCCAGCCCCGCAAGAACGGCATGAATATCTTTGGTAGCGCCCAGTTCGGCCAGAGCCGTATCCCCTACCTTAAAGGTAGCAGGGTCCGGGATCATGTTGTTATAACCGGCGCAAAAAAGCTGGACCAAATACTCATCATTGTTGGCTATGTCAATGTAAGGCAACGCTGCAAAATCGGGTGTTACAAGATGCCGACCGAACAAAACCGGTACATGCCCGTAAGGCCGGGAGGTGTTTTTGGATCCCCGGATGCCGGGCCGAGAGATGGGGGAAGTATCCTGAACGGTGGGGAAACTGGGCGGACTATACAGTGCGAGGGTCACACCTCCCGCCACCATAGAGACGCCCATCCCGATCAAAAAGGCGCCCACCGGGGGGAGGAAAAAGGTAAGTACGATCCCGCCCATCGTCACCACCATCCCCAGTACCACCATAACGCCACCAAGAATATCCGGATCGCTTCCGCCCCCACCCCCGGAAGGAACAACCTTGATATATACCTCGGAATTGTCAGGCGGCACGTAGTCAAAATCAGTTATAATCTCGCCGTTTATCTGACAACGGCAGTGGCCGATACCAAAACCGGTATTAAGCGAGGCATATAGCTCTTTTATCGATTGCGGGGAGACCTCTTTTTCGAAGCGGGTAAAACTGTCAAACGGATGCGGTAATACGGTAACATGGATCGGCACGATAAATCCCCTCTAATCCACCACGCAGAAAACCGGATCCCATCCGGGTACAATGCGCTCCGATTTTGCGTAACGTATGCAGTATATATTCCCCGTCGACGAAAACGCCGACATGGGACGGCAGGCCCCGGACTCTGATAACGGCTACCGCCCCCGCTTCGGCCTTGACGATGCGCTCTCCGCTCAAAAGCGGTAAGTACTGGTTAAAGAGCGGGTTAATCTCGGCGGTACAACAAGCGTCGTAGGAGTTGGTAAGCTCCGGGAGCCGGTAGCCAAACTCCTCCAGCAAAACCAACCGGATAAGGCCGTAACAGTCGCAGCCGGTACCATCCCGGCCCCCGGAAACAAACGGAATCCCCACGTACCGGGAAACCCATGACGGCAGCATCAGAACAGCCCCGGAAAATTTTGCGGCGTATACCGGAGGCCCGGAATATTAAGATCGGTTAAATAAAAGTCGTACAGAGTCGCCCTGATTTTTTGCCGGGTAATTTGGAAGTCCCGGAGGATATACTTAAACGGCCCCCGTTCAACAACGTCAGGATCCGACGCAAGGATAATATTAAACTCCGCGGTTATCTCTTTTCCCGCCGCTTTCGTTACCTCTTCCTGGATTCTGCGATCCACATTGTCGATCTCAAACGATGCCGATTTAATGCCCGAATCGCTGGTACCCGGCAGAATAAACGCAAAGGCAAACGCTTCGTAGCGGTTTCCCCGGCTTGTAATGTCTTCAGTGTTGTTTACAATTCTGAAGAGTATTTCGTTCTCGACAGCGACATCGGCCGTTACCAGAAATACCTCGCCGGTTTCCTGGGCGGTCAATGCTTCCGTGGCGGCACCGGTCATTACAACTCCTCCAATTGGAGCGATATGGTATAGAGGCCGTCCCCGGTCCCCGATTCGTCCGGCGAAGCTTTGAAACGGTACTCCCGAACTTCCAGGGTTTGCGGATTGGTAAAATTAAACCGGAGCGCCCCGTACCGGGTGGTAATACGGTAAAAAGAGTCAAGCTGCTTTCGACCTGCCTCATCCACAATAATCGTTCCGGTATAATTTTTCGGCGGCCTCGTATACCGGAGCCGGGTTTTTGCGGGGCCGGTATCCATGTCGGTCCGTATGACGGGATCCTTGTATTGTCCCCGGAGCCCTGTAATATTAAGCGTAACCGGCAAATTATCAGGCCAGGCGATGGCGGCCATTAATGTCCCCTCCTGTGCAGCCCTTCAAACCGTGATTCTATCGCATTGTCGTAGCGTCCCTGGCTTATCTGGGAGCCGACCAGATCCCCTATCATGATGTCTATCTGCCGGATCCCGTTCCGGTCATTACGCTCTTCGGTTGTAACTTCGGCCCCGGAATTATTGTAAATATTGACTACAACCTGCGTACCGCCGCCGCCTTCCGACTGTATGCCAAGATCGCCGTTAGCCATGCGCCGGAGCGGTACGATAGCCTCGGGTCCCGCTTCGCCCATGACGCCAAGGCCGCCGCCGTGCCGGAAATAGGTGGGGCCGTTTACAAGCTGGTTGGTAAAACTGCCGCCCTTGGCATAGGGCACCAGGATCGTATCGCTGTAGACATTCCCGCGGGCGTTGGTATTGGCCTCCGCTTCGGCCTCCTCATCCATGCGGTTAATCGTACCCTTGACAAAGCCGCTGATAAATGCGGAGGAGGCCGCCATGGCAATAAACGCCAGGCCCATGGGCCAGTTACCCTGTATGATCATTTGGAGCCCGGCTTGCAAAAACAGTACAGGCAGCATATCGAGCATCTGCTGAAGCATACTAACCATGGCGTTACGGAACGCCTCCCCGGCACTGGCCCCCTGGGCAAAGGCCTCACCCACATCCTCAATACCCTGAAGGATACCGTCAAAACTAATGGCCGCAAGATTAGCCGCGATATTCGCAAACGCCCCGGCTGACTTTTCATCAAGCCCGGTGATCCCCTGTAGCAGTTCGGTTATTTTTTCGGTAAGTACGGCTTGCCAATCATCTAGTTCCGACTGCTGGTTTTTGAGCTCTTTTATTTTGGCTATCTTTTCGTCAAGCGTTTCCAGTTCTTCCTCGGTTGCTCCCGCGGCCTCGTATGTTGCCCGTGCAAGATCGTATTCGTCGGCTGTAAGGTCCCGTATTTCTTTATCGAAGGTGGCAACGATATAGTCTTTAAGCAACTGGTCCTGTTCGCTTTTGAGGGCGCTTGCGGCGGCGGCCGTTTCCCTGGCAAGATCCCACTCCGTTTTCCCCAGGTCCTCTATTTTTTTGCGGAACGCCTCCAGAGCGTCGGCACGGTCCAGGTCTTCGATCTGCCCGCCCAACTCCTTAAACCGCCGTACCAGGGGAGCGATTGATTTATCCATCCAGGCAAAGGGATCGTCTATGTCTTTAGGATCTATGGCAAAGAGATCCTGCAGGGCCTTCCGTATCTCATCCTGTTCGCTCCGGAGCGCACCCGCAAGATCAAACGATTCCCCCAACGCCTCCGCAACACCCTGGCCGGATTGCAGGGTCCGGGTAAAACCCTCAAGGTACAGTTCCGCCGCCAGGGTCCCCGATTGCCCGATGGCCGCAACATCGACCTTGGTAATTTCGCTGTACCATTCCTGCCACTTCTTTTTTTGCGCAGGGGTCACCGGTGGGGGATCCAACTTGCCGTCGCCGGTATCTACCACTGCCTCGAGGGTTAAAAGTTCTCCGCTAAAATTGATCCGCTTGCCGAACTGTTCGAGTTCCGCGTTAACCTGATCCCGTATCTGCCGGATGTTTGTTAACAACCGTTCCTTCTGCGCTTCCAGATCCGGCAAGATAGTTTCCGCTCCTACCGGGCGCTGTTCCTGTGTTGCCCAGTAAGCCTGTGCCTGTTCCGCTTCTGCGATTTGTTGATTGAGGTCCCAGAGATCGTCCTGGAATTGGCGTATCCTTTTTATCCGGCCCTCCTGGGCGTCAAGTAATTTTTGATTGTTCAGTTGTTCCTGCGCTAGAGCGGCTTCTTTGACAGTCGTTTTATACGCTTCAATTTGTCCGGTTAATTCAGGGTACAGTTTGATAAGCTTATCCGTGGTTTCCTGATCCAGGACTTTCTCTTCGTTCCCTGCGGCGTACACAGTAAGCAAACTTTTGGCCTCATCGTTGTGTTTTTGGATTTTGTTGATGAGATCATCATGGGCATGGGCCAGGGCATTAATACCGCCTGCAACCAAACCCAGTGCGGCTATGGTTCCACCGATAGCGAGCATATACGGATTAGCCGCCGCAGCGGTCATGGCCGCGCTGATAGCTTTTATCGCCGCGATAGTCGGCCCCGATATGGCGATAACGCCGCCCATACCGAGGACAAAACGCTTGGTCCCCTCGTCCATGTTATTGAGGGCGTCAAAGGTGCCGGTCGCAAAATCAAGTACCTCGTTAACCATGGGCAACATTAGTTCGCCGAAAGACGCCAGCGCCTGCTGGGCGTTATCCATGGCCGTAGAAAATTTTCCTATCGTGGTCTGGGAAAGTTTTTCCATCATCCCCTCAAACTGACCGCCGTTAGAGGTAAGCGCAACAAAAGCCCGCTCCAATTCCGGGAAACCGATCTTCCCGGCCGCCACCATCTCTTTTATTTCCCCTTCGGCAACACCGAGCTCCTTTGCTAAAGCCTGGACAATGGGGATCCCCCGCCCTTGAAACTGGTTAATATCGTTGGTAAAAAGCCGCCCCTGGACCCGCGCCTTGCCGTAGAGATCCGCAATGTCCCCGAGCCCGGAACCGACCCCCTGGGCAACGTCCCCCAACCGGTGCATGGTGGCGGTAACCTCTTCGGCATCGATGCCAAAGGCAAGCAGCTGTTTACCGGCCGTCCCTATTTCCTCCACGGAGAGCGGCGTTGTGGCGCCAAACCGTATCCACTCCTCAAAAACCGATTCCGCTTTTTCGGCGGACCCGAGGAGTACCTCAAGGGAGGCCCGGAGCTTTTCGTTGTCGGCAGCAAATTTTACGCCGGCCAGCCCGGCCCCCGTCACGGCGGCGGACATAAGGAGGGCCTGCTTTTCCATTTTGGCAAGGGCGTCGCCGAGATTGGCGGTAGTTTTTCCCGACGCATCAACGGACTGGTCAAACTTCTCCAGGCTCTTGATAGCCTTTTCAACTTCGGCTTCGACGAGTACCCGTAATTCTTCCGTTATTTGTACCGGCACCTGTGCCCCGCTTCATCCCGGCTTTACGCCGCTCCAAAAAATCGGCGGTATTGTTAAACAGATCCAAAAGATCCAGTACCGCCCCGCTCTCAAAAACCCAGCCCCTGCCGGAAGGGAGGCCGTATCGCCGGCTCCGCTTCCAAATGGCAAGGGCTTTCCAAAAATCATCCGTCAGGTAGTCTCGGAACTCCCCCCGTTTAAGGTATCCGAAGGAGAACTCTTCCCGTTTTTCGTCGAAGTCTGCGTGCCACTTTTCGGCGTGCCATCCTTCAAAGACGAGCTCAAAGCCGATGACGAACTTTTTTTTTCATCTTCGGACAGCTTATCGTTGAGGACTTCGGCAATTAATTCCTGGACCAGGATACTGACGCCGAAGGCGGTGCTTTCCGCAAGTTCCGCGCCGTTTGCAATGGTCCGGGATTTTCCCGCCTCCTCGACCGCAAGGTTTTTGATCGTCCCGATATGATTGCGGAGGATCGCCGATACCCGGTAGCGGTTTTTAAACGTGAACGGGGCCTTGGCCTGTTTTTTTTCAAGGTCGACAAGGCCCATTTCCCGTTCGACATCGATGCTGTAGAGATCCGAGCGCTCTTCAGCTTTGGGCCGGATAATCTCCACTTCCACCTGTTCGTTTTCGGGAAGCGCCCGGTTGCCGTTGAACCGCGGGACATAGCTGTATTTTCCCCTGGCCGAAAGTACCATCAGGCAACCTCCCGGACGATCATGCAAGGTCCGCGCTTGCCGTCAATGCGGTAATTAAAACTGAAGGACTGTACGCCGTCCATGGGTTTGGGAGCCTGGATGCTTTCGCTAATGAGCGGCATGTACTCCCACATTTCCGTTTCCCCGGACTCGGTAGTCTCCCTCCGGCTCATCATGTATTCGTGCTCCAGGGATTTCGCCGGGGCAACGCCGACATTAATGCTGTCCTGGTAAACGATCTGCCGGTACTCGTTAAAGAGTTCCCGCTGTTCCTCGCTGTCCACATCCACAACGCCGCTGATCGTTCCGGTCCGTTCCTGGAACGCGCCGGGAATGTAGGAGCGGCTTCCGGAATCCACATCCGCCTGGGTCGTTACGTCGTGGCTCTGCTTCTGCCCGGAGTCCTGCACGTCGGTAACAAAGCTGATCCGCTTCAGCTGCAGGGGAATAACGGCGTCCCCGGTTTCCATGTCCTGGCCCTGTTCGGCATAGTAGATGTTTCCCGGCCCCAGGGTTTTGTAGCCCCGGCTAAGCATATCCGAGCTCGGAGCCGGGATGCCGGATCCCGATGCCGCCCGGCTCACAATTTTGTAAAATCCGGCATCGAGGGTAATCGTTCCGTCACCGACAATAACCGTCCCGAAAACAATGCGGTATAAAAAACCGTCTTTTCCGCCTGGTCGCATGTTAATCCTCCTCCGGGACAATTGTCGCCCGGTACGTTATAGTTATACGCCAGCTTTCCCGAAACCGGGCTGGCATAGGGGACAGTTCGTCTTCGTATTCAAACGTCCCCGGACTTGTTTTTTCGAAGTGGGCTTTAAGCAGCATGACTGCGTTTTCCCCAACGGTGACCGGGACATCGAGGGATGATTCCCCGAGCTCCAGCATGGTTCTCAATATTTTGCGGAGCGCACCCACGAATTGCCGGGCGACGCCGGATGCGGCCACGTCGGCCCGGAAGGTCATGGTCTCGTAATCCAGGGGATTGCCGGTTTTGCCCTCGCCGCCTGCGGTAAACCCCTCAAGCCAGAGTTCCAGCCGGGCGTTGGTGTTAAGTGCCGCCTGGGGCTGTTCAATAACCTGGATTCCCCGGCTCCGCAGGGCTGCAGCCAATGCGTCAATGACTAGCATGCTGTCCCCCCTCTTTTAATTTCTGGACAATACCCCGTCTGATAAGCGCTACCAGGTAGGCTTCATCTTTCTGGTCGATATACAAAAACGGCCGGGCGGGGATCGTCGCAGAAGACCGCACGACAAAGAGCGCAAACGGTTTCCCCGCTTTTCCGGTGTTGCCGCTTTTCAGGGCCTTGCCTTTTTTATATGCGCAAAATACCCGCGAGAGGGGCGTATAAAAAAAGCCGTAGCCTTCGGCCTTTAACGCCTCGATAAGCGCACCCGGACGTTTGGCTCCGTACCGTTTCATTAACTGCCGCGTTTCGGGTCCGGCGGGGATCCAGAGCCCGCGGCCTTTGGCCCGGACGGTGCCACCCCGCTGCAGTATTTTTGCCTGCTTCAGGGGCGTGCTGGCGTCGGCCCAGAGCGCCCCGGCATGCGGGGCGATGCTCCGGGCCAGCGCCCCGGAATCCCGCAGGGTTTGATCGCCCCGTTTTACGCGGGCGGTAAGCGGGCTGTTGGGCGGCGGCACGCCGTTTTTTATCTTGCGATCCGCGCTCGACCGCAGATACGCCGCGGCCCGGTCCATCGTCTCCGGGATGCCGTCAACCAACAGCGGCGCGCAGGGCGGCGGCCGCTTTACCACTTTAACGCCCATAGTACGGCAGTTCCGGCAGGGCAACCGCCCCGCCCGCCGGACCGGGATCGTTCCCGGCCGCATCGGCTTTTGTTTTGATTGACCCAAAATAGGATTCAATTAAGTCGGCGGCATCCTCCTCTTTGGCCTTGGCCCGGTCCGGGTAGCCGACGAAAAAATAGAGCTCGTAGAGGGCGCGGGTTACAATGATCTGTGCTACCACCTCGTTGTTTTCGTCGAATGCGTTTCCGGTCGAGCCTATTTTTCCCTTTGCCCAGATCACCGCCTTTTCAATTGCCCGTTTTGCGTTATTGTCATCGGACAACGTCAGGGTTTGATAATCCTGGGGGGTAATATCTTTTTTAATATCGTCGACCGTTACCATGCTAACCTATTCCAAACAATAAGGGTCCGGGGCAACCCGGACCCGCTATATTATGAAGCCGCAAACTGAATAATCTTGATGCCCCGGACGTTCACGAGGGGGAAGGGTTTGCTTTTGGAAAACACATCCGTCCCGCGCTGATCGGTCCTGTCCTTCGTGAAGGAGTAGAAGGGTACCGCTTCCCGTAAAACCACGTCGTCGATTTTGCAGTAGGGCAGGCTCTGCCCCGCATTCTCGGCGCGGATCATAAGCTGCCGGGGACCGCAGAGGGTCTGCGTGGTTTTGGTCCCGTTCGCCGCCTGATCAACGTAGCTGTCGTTGTCGAGTTTGAAACGGAAACCGGCCAGATCCACATACCCCGATCCGATGGCGGCGTTGAACGCTTTTTGCGACGCTACCAGGTTTGCAATTACCGCAAAGAGATCGGCGGCCACCACGAGATCCACCGGCCCCCCTACCTGGTTTGCGGCCAGGGCCTGTATACCGGTGTTGACGGCGGCAAGGAGATCGCCTACGGTGAGGTTTGCCAGCGTCTTGGCATTGTTGATAACCGCCACCGTTCCGTAGGTTACCTGATACCGAACCAGGGACGCGCCGGCTTTCATCATGTAATCAATGGCTCCCTTATGCGCCTGCATGCACAGGGCCTTGGTGGTCGCCCGGATAAGCGTAAGGTGCTGCTGGAGTTTTTCCTGGACGAGTTGCTGTTTCCCCGCCTGGCTCGACCGCTCGTACTCATCCAATTCCACCGCGGAAAAGGTATCGTCAATCTCGATGGGCATGGGCTCAATCAGATTGACGCCGGACTGCGCCATGGGACGGACACCCGTGTCGCCCCGCCTGATCACGGGGATATTGCCGATCTCCTGCAGTATATCCCGGACCGCGATATACGCAGAATTTTTAAGCGGGCGCCGCTTAAAATAATCCAGCGCATTACTTGCCGTGGGCGGATTGTCCGCCACAACCCGCTCAATATCGGCGGGCGTTATTATCACAACAGACATATTCTCTCCTCTGAAAAAAATAGGTACGAAAACCGCTAGTTAACAACCGAACGGTCCCAGCTCTGGAGCGGGTAGATCCCCCGGTTTTTCAGGGTATCCGCCATGGCGTCGCTTGCCGGAACGGGCGATCCCCCGGTCCCGTTAAGGAGCCGGGCCCGTACCACAAGTCCGTGCAGGAGTACCCGCGCCGGTTTGGCCGCTCCGGTCGTGTCAATGTCCTCAAGCAGTACCGCGTCCACCTGGTCGGCGGGCGTGGCGTTTTGTCCGGCCGTTGCGTCCGCCGAAGCGACCGCGCCGCCTGAAGCGTATTTAAGCAGCGTCCCCGCCTGGTACGTCTTACCCGCGGCGATCAAAACCGAATCAACGATCGGCGGATGATCGGGTAACACGACCCCCCGGTCGCCTACAAAATCAATATCCATGGAGTAACCCCCTACATGCCTGCGGCGACTTTACCCCAGTCGGCGCTTTTGCCGCTGTCGTCGGCAAACTGGAATCCCTCGCTCCCGGTCTTTACCGGGGCGGGCCACTGGCCAAGAATCTCGCCCAAAAGCTCAATGGCTTTTGCGCTCGTATCCTTGCCCCCATCGGAAAAGTTAAAGGCCGCATCGTCGCCGGCAATCCGGCCGGCAAGGCCCCGCACTTTGTCCTTAAGCCCCTCCGGGATTTTCCCAGAGACCTTCGCCATGAGGATCTCCACCCGGCTCTTGCAGACCTCCCCTTCCATTTTGGCAAGGCGGTCCGCAAAATCTTTTCCCCCGTCCGGTTCTGCCGGAGGGGCCGCAGGCGCGGCGGCGCCCTTATCCTCTTTTTCTGCCGGGGCCTTTGCTTCGGCGGCGGCCTTTTCAGCCGCCTCTTTTTCCTCGCGGAGCTTTTTGTTTTCTGCCTCCAGCGCCGCAAACTTTTCCTTGAGTTCCGCCAATTCTTTTGCAGGATCCACGCTTATATCCTCCCGTTCTTTTATCGTACCCCCGAAGGTGTACGTCTCTATGTGATCGCCGTCGGCATACTCGTAGTTTGCCACGGCGCCCGCCTCCCTGAGCCCCGGAATTTTGGGCGGCGTCTCTCCCAGCAGGGCAAGGTGATGGAGATACCGCGTACCGTCTTTCGCCCGCCGGGGGATACTGACGGACCAGCCGTCATATAAGCCCCTTTGGTATGCGCCGTCGGCAACGTCCCCGAACTCGACCGTACCCAAAAGGAGGTTTCCTTTTTCCGCCAGATCCACCGCAAGCACCCGGCCGTACCGGGGGCCTTCCGTTTGTCCCTGCCGAAGGTGCCCCAGGGTGAGCGGGGGTGCCCCGGCAAAGTTCGCCTTAACTTCGGCAAGATCCTGTTGGGTTATCGTTGCCCCGTCCTGTCCCCACGTTCCCGTGCGGGCAAGTTCCAGCGTTCTAATTCTCATGGAATTATAGTAGCAGACAAAATTTGGGGATCGGCTTTGCCAGGGGCTCCTGGCGGCGGAAAATGCAAAAATATCTGTGTTGTAATAAAAGTATGAGGAAAAAAGTTATTTTGGATCTGTGCGGCGGAACCGGATCATGGTCAAGACCCTATAAAGAGGCCGGTTATGACGTGCGCCTGATTACCCTGCCGGAATACGACGTTCTTGCTTACAAACCCCCAAAAAATATACACGGGATTCTCGCTGCGCCGCCGTGTACGGAATTCAGTCTGGCAAAAAACGGCTGTAAAAGATCACGGGATTTTAAGGCAGGTCTGGAAATCGTGGAAGCGTGCCTGCACATTATCTGGATATGCCGGATGCAAAATCCCCTGAAGTTTTGGGCACTGGAGAATCCGGTCGGTTTTCTCCGGCAGTTTCTTGGCAAACCACATTATACCTTTGAGCAATGGCAATTCGGCGGACAAAAAATAAAAAGAACGGATGTTTGGGGTTATTTTAACGAACCGGCTCCCGCCGTAAAAGAACGCCCTCCGGGTTTGGTATATATAAGTCCAAAAAAACGCTACAACGCCCGGGACTGGTCAAAAATGAACTGCCCGCCGGAATATGCACACTTAAAACTGGACCGGGCGGCGTTACGGGCGATTACCTCCCCGGGATTTGCACGGGCATTTTTCAGGGCAAATCCATAAAGCAAAAAGGAGGCTGTATGTTTTCTGTGGCAAACGTAAATCATTTTAAGGAAGTCGTATCGGGGCCGTGGACGTCAACAGCACAGACCGATTACCGGGTACAGGTTACTCACCTGACGGCAAATCCTTTTGTCGGCAGCAGCTATGAGCCGAAAGGAACCATCCACGTAACGGGACAGGGAAGCCAGAGCAAAGATAAAGGTAAGGACTGGCGGGACGATTTCGATTTCCGCATCCGCCAGCCTGCCGAACAGTGGTTTAGCGACAATAAGGAGATCAAAATCCACGCCGGATTTTTGCGGCAATATAAAAATGTTAGAAACATATTGATGGATTTAGTTTGTCAGTATCCCGACTATAAAATCCGGGTAGACGGCTATTCCCTGGGCGCAAGCTGGACACAGCTCTTTGTCCAGGACGTACTGTACCGTTATCCCTACCGGGACATACAGGCTGTCCTGTATGAGCCGGGGAATCCCTGGCGCAAACTGCCCAAATTATACAAAATCCTGCTAAAAAAACACGTTACCTTTGTGCGGTCAATCTGGGATCCCGTTACCTGGATGCGGCTTCTCGGTTTTTTCCGCTACGGCAAAACGATAACCATTGGCAAGTGGTGGCGGATATGGCCATGCCAGCACCTGGAAGATCAGGTAATACGCAATCTCGAGGAAAAATTTAAGTGAAAACCCATGTCCTGATGATCGCCAAAACTTTTCCTTCGGGACATCCGAAGGAAGGCCGGTTAACCCATTTCAGGGGTAAAATAAAACAGGGAATTAAAATCCACACCATCCGGGAAAACTACGGGCTATGGGAACAGCGGATAGCGGAAGTACGTTCCGGTAACGCCGTCCTGTCGCTCCGGCAATGGGACGGGGATCCCCGCCGTTCACCGCAAAAAGAATTTCACCGGCTGGCGGCGGAGAACGGCATCGGTATCCAGAAAATAATCTACCGGGGAAGATGGGAAATCGGCAAAGAGGTACTATCCCGTGACGAGCTCGCCGCCCACGACGGATTAGACAAAAAAGATTTTGCGGCCTGGTTTAAGCACGTTACGATTTTTGAGCCGCTCGCCCTGATCCATTTTACCGGTTTCCGCTACCCCGAGGAGGTCGAGGAATTGGAAGCGGTCGAAGCGCCGGAACAGCCGCGGCCGCCTTTGCTGAACAATAACGGACAGAGTGCCGGAGAAAAAACGGCGCCGGTTAAAAACAACCTGGAGTTTGTCCGGGAATATGCGGGACGTATTACGGCGCTGTTTGCCGATTATCTGGTATACGACATTGCGGATCCGGAATGGGTCCGCCTCCAGAACAAGCTCGAAAAAAGTATCTTGGAAATAAAAAAAGGAGGACCGGCATAACCATTCTCCGGCGTTGCCGGATAAGCCGCAAGGCTGCAATACCAAAACGGGCAGAGCCCGGCAGTAGCCCCTGCCGGACAGGCGTTTGCGCGCCTCCAGGATAACCTGTTTCCACCCGACCTAGCGCCAGGTGGTTTCTTTATCGGTTGTTTTTGTCTTCGGGTAAAGTCCAACTGTAGGAAAACACATGAAAACACCGCTCTCCTATTACGGCGGCAAGCAGCAGCTTGCCCGTCGGATTCTGGAACTGATCCCGGAACACCGGATTTACTGCGAACCCTTTTTGGGCGGCGCCGCGGTATTCTTTGCCAAGGCTCCCTCGCCGATAGAAGTTATCAACGATACCAACGGGGAACTTATCAATTTTTACGAGGTCCTCCAGCGTGATTTTTCCGCCCTGAAAAAGGAGATTGTCACAAGCCTCCACAGCCGGAAACAGCACCACCACGCCGAGATCATTTACGCCAACCCCGATATGTTCGACCGGGTAAAACGGGCCTGGGCCGTATGGATGCTGGCAAACGGATCGTATGGCCATAAGCTGACCGGTGGATATGCCTATGGCCGTACCGGCAGTCATCACGGTAGATCCGTCGCCAATAACCGGGCGCGGTTTGGTATCGACGATTACGCCGGCCGGCTCCAAGAGGTCCAAATCGAAAACTACGATGCCCTGAAGATTATCGCAAGCCGCGATACCGGAGACACCTTTTTCTACCTGGACCCGCCCTACGTCGGATCGAACCAGGGGCACTATGACGGGTACACCCAGGATGATTTTGACGCCCTGCTTACCACCCTCGAAACGCTCAAGGGGAAATTTTTATTGAGCTCCTTCCGGAACAAGAGCCTGGTAACGTTTTCCGAACGGAACAACTGGCATACCCTGGAATACAAAATGGCCAGCGCCATGACCAACCGGCATAAAACCCAACGAAACAAGGTCGAAGTGTTCACGGCCAACTATCCGATTTTGCCCCCAAACGGTCCCCAAAACCCCAAATCGTAAAATGAGACGGCCCCTCCGGTTACTTACCCGTGTACACGCGTGTATTTTCCGATTCCGGGGGGGAAAAGGGACCCCGCCGGACCCGCCAACCCCCCGGAATCCGGGCCCGGCGGGCGGCTCCCGGTAAAGGCCCCGGAAACAGCCCTGTCCGGTATACTCTGACGGAGGATAAAACCTTTTAACAACATAACCAACCCGGCTGGGGGGACGCTTCCGGCCGGGCTACCTGACAACCAGGGAAAGACCGGGCTAACCGGATGCCGCTCCATGTCCGGGACGCAAACACAGGATGCCCGCCGGGTTGGCCGCCCGGCGGTTTTTTTTGGAAAAAAGAGCTTGACAAAACACCGGGAAAGGGCGATACTATAGCTATGAAAGGCCCTTATCGGCGCCCGCCACAGTTTTAGGGACGGGTTTTCCGGTAGGGCTTTTTTTATTGTACAATAAAATGCTTTTCGTTCCAATAAACAATTACCTTATTTACAATGCTATGTTTCATTCGATCCTGAACCCAAAAAAGAATAGCGTCTTCAGGAATGGAAGGAGGCGCCTCAAGTAAAACTGTTGTAGCCCCCTTGTGTCCGGCATCCTTAACAGCATCATCTATCCTTGCGGGAACTGAAGATTTTATTTGTTTAATATCGCCGACATCATTGTCTATGATAATGTCCGGATTTTTCATGTGTCTCACCGGTGATTCCGGCAACAAATAAAGCTGATGCCCGTCATCCGCCGCTTTCTTTGCCAGACCGATTTCCCTTTTCGTGTGGATTGAATTGAGCGCCTGTTTTACATATCCGTCCCCGGAAGCCGGGGTATAGATAGTTTTGTAGTCTTTCATCAATTCCAGGGCGTAGTTTTCCATGCCCAGGTTTTTCGCGGCGACAACAAGCTCCCCGTCAATCCCATAGAGCTTTGCCCGTTCGGACATCTCCGGGGTAAGCCGCCAGTAGCTCTCCTTGTCCAGCGGGTACCCCCCAAAGCCCTCCTGCGGCTCCGCCTTTGTTCCTAGCTTGTACGCCGCCTCCGCCCCGCCGTACTCGTCCAGCTCCGCTATATCGTAGATGCCCCGGACCGTGGTACGACAATTAAAATGAAACGGCGGCCATAAGGTTTGCCAGACCGGATCGTTATACGGCCGGATAAACGGCTGCTTGGTAAGCTCGTAGCAGATGTCGCTCTGCCGGACGTCCCGGATCCCCACCAGTTCCAGAGCGGCCGGGGGGACGTTTTCAAAGTCCATTGCCCGGCCCGCATTGTGGACTGTTGCTTCATTGGTCCGGTAGACGGTTTCCCAGTACGACATGTTCCCTTTTCCGAAACCAAGACCGTCAAGGATTTCGTCATCGGTCATTGCATAAAAGTCCGCTATGGTCCCGCCCTTTTCGAGGTTCGTTCTAATTATTCCTTTAACCCGGTTAACCGCGTCCCCATCATTAAGCCGCCCGACGGTAAAGGCCCGGAGCCGGAGCTTATCGTCAAGATCGTAGTACGCTTTTCTATCCAGCGGAATTTGCGTCGTAAGAAACCGTACCGCTTCTTCATAGGGCAGTACGCCGACCGGCATGTCGGGGAGCCGTAGCGGATCATCGGCAAAGCTGTCCCCGAGCCGGTCCCGCTCACGGCCCGCTGCGTCCATCCCCATAAGGCAGGCTTTCATTAAGAGCTCATGGATGGCGTTCAGGGTCTTGTAATCTTCCGGTAGTACCGCGGTATCGTCATCAAGCAGGCCGGGATTATGTTCCAGTTCTTTGAACCAGGCACGGACCCGTCTTAGGAGACTCTGCGTAATGATGCGCCGGTACGGCACTTCCATCCGGTCCAGCCGGGCGGCGTTACGCTCCTCTCTCACGCGTCCCGGCGGTTCCGAAAAAAAAAGTGGTCCCGGTCGGCAAAGTCCCCGGCCGCCGCCATCGACGGCATACCCTCGGGTTTCGTAAACGTGTCCGCCTCGTCTTCCGGCTCGGGAATCTTGTGAAGATCGTAGAGCGCCCGCCTCGACACCGGGATCCCCCGGTCAATCGCTTCGGTCAGCACCTTCCATGATGCTTTTTCCCCGGCGTCAATTTCAAACCGCAGCGGCGGCACGCCGGGAAAATTAATTTCGGCAAACCAGTCAAAGAGGAGTTGCAGGGCGGACTGCAGATCCTGGGCGTCGCCGAAGGTCACCGCATCAAAGCTCCGTTCGTGGAGTTCTCCCTGGGCTTTCGTCCCGTACTCGGCCTGATTGGTCGTAAGGCTCTGGCCGGTAATGGCATAGGCTATCTCGGTATTGCAGGTTGTAACGATAATCTCAAAATCTTTAAGTGCCCCGGACGCATCCAGGTATTTAACCTCCTTAACGTTTCCCAGGGCCGCGCTGGCGCCGCTCCTGATTTTTTTGAGTATGTCCACCAGGATGTTGGCCCGCTGTTTTACCTCGGTATCGTTCCGCGCTTCGAAAATGGCAAGGATGGACGGGACCCCGATCCGTTCCGCCGCCATGATCCAAAACTTAAAACCGAGCTTTTTGAATTTCCAGGGCCAGTAGGCGGAGCGGAGTGCGGGACTTCCCCAGGGGTTTCCGGTTCCCCGGTCGTTACGGTGGACGAGGAATTTCCGGGGCTCGTCGAGGCGCCGCCCCGTGGGGGTGTAGACCGGCACCCGCCAGTCCGCCCCGAACAGCGGGAACGAAAGCTGGGACCGCGGAATCGGTATAAAATCGGCCGGAACATAGAGGCCGTCCCGGACTTCCCAGACGACCTCCGAAACGGCGATGCCGTTCGGGATGGCATTGAGTAACTGGTTCCCTATTTTTTGGATCGTGTTGTAATTGAGTGCGGCCGCGCAGGCTTCGTTAAGCCTCGCATGGTCCCCGTCTTTCGGGGCCATGTCCAGCCAGCGCACCCGGTTTTTCCGCTGATCGACCAGAGAGAGGATCCTGCCGTCATCCAACATTTCCCCGAAGATCCGGGACGATTCCCCCACCTGGGAAAGCCAGTCGGAGGCATCGTCCGCCGCCGAAATAAAACTGCGGAACATGCCGATGTCGATAATCCGGTTTTCCAAATCCGCTTTCCGTATTTTTGCCATATTAGTACCCCCGCCAGAACGTATCATTATTACCGCCCGTTATCTCCGCATACGGGGCGGTATCTTCGGCGCATTCCTCCAGCGCATAGAGCGATAACACCGCGCCCACCGCGCCGTCGCCGTGCCGCTTTTTTGAAACGCTTGAAAGACCTTTTTCGGCGGTGCGATCTTCGATAAGCGGGAACCCCGCCTTGAGCCGGACCACGCCAAAATCGCCGAAGAGGTATTCGTCCCGGGGAAGCGTCCATTCCCGGTCTTCAATCCGGCTCTTCAGTTTCGGAAACCAGGTTCCGTACCAGGGCCGGGTCAGCATAACCGAAAGCGCCCGGCCCGGCCATTCGAGGGACGCCTTTTCCGCGATCATCTGCCCGTTCCCGCGGGCGTCCAGGGCGGCGCCAAGAAAACGGTCCCCCAGGGCGGCAATTAACAGTTCCCAAAATTGCCATTGCTGATCAAAGGGCCAGTTCCGCAGTTCGATAACCGCCGCCGTGGATGCGTGCTTTTTTTCGACCAACTCGGTAAGCCAGAATAAGGTGAGATCGCCTGACCGGGCAAAGTCTTCGCCGATGCTTACCGGATAGTCAATGTTTGCTATAACCGGCACCACCTCTTTTTTAAACCACTTCTCTACGGCCCGTTCCCGCTTTTCCCGCCGATCGTGTAGAAACGCATCTTCAAAAGCTTTTCGCAAAATCGGGATGGAAGAGTCGGCGCAGGGCTCCAGCATGAACCGGGGGAAGTACCGCCCGCCGGAACGGGCGGGAATAACGTCAAGTTCCTCTTCCACATTATCCCGGTAGATGCGGCGGACCCGCGTGACAAATTCCGCCTCCCCCGCTTCGGTCCATTCCCGCTTCTGCTTCTGGCAGATTTTTTTGTAGAGCCCCTGGTCAATGGCCTGGGCAAAGGTGGTTCGGTGGGCCGACCAGTCCGGCTCTTCCCCGGCCCGGATCCGGTTAAGAAATAAATTAAACGGGCTGTCGTCGCCGTTATGCGAAGAGATAATGGTAAACTTGCCGCCCCAAATCTGGAGGGCCAGGGCCGCCTTTTTGATCCCGTCAAAGTGTTCCGTAAACGCCGCTTCATCAAAAACGATGTTCCCCTGCTTCGACCGTATGGCGTACTCGGTGGACGGCAGGGCGCTTATCTCGTGCCCCGAAGCCAGGACCAGGGTATACACCTTAAAGGTTTTGTTGTTTTCGTCGGCTACTTCGGCCTCGTAGTACTCTGCAATAAGCTGCAACAGGCGGGTCCAGTATTTTACGTCGTCAATAAATTGTTTGGTCATATCGTGGTTGTACGATATGTAATAGGTATTGCTTCCCCCCGGCGTCATGCCGTCCAGTACCGCCTCCAGGGCGAGAACCCAGGATGCGCCGATACGGCGGGATTTTTCCCAAATGCGGAGCGGCGTTTTGTCCTCCAAAAATGTTTTTTGAAAGGGGAGGAGGATTTCGAGTCGCTTATTGCGGAGCGGATCCATCGTCGAGCCCCAAAATCTTTGCCCTGATGTCCAGGGCGACCTCGTCGGGAACACCCCGCTTCCGGGCCGTCTTTTCCGCTTCCTCCGCAGCGGCGGTTTTCATTTTAAAACAGCCCGCCCGGTAGCCCTTTTCGTAATCGAGTTTAAGCCGCGATACGGCGGCCAGGGCGCGGGATATGCGGGCAACCGCCAGCACGATGTCGCTGTTGCCCATATCCCTGAAATCCTCAATGGATTTTAATTCCTCAAGCAGCTTGGTAAGGGTCAGCTGGAGCGTCGCCTCGCCGATGTCCGTTCCGGGGCGCCCCTCGGTAGCCTTGACAATGGCCTGGGCGCTCTGGAGCGCTTCGTCGAAGCGTTTCATGTCGAGCTTTTTTTTCCGGATCGCCCGGCCGACTCCGGACCGCGAGACAAGGTAGCCCTCATCGTTGAGGATCTCCGCTATTTCTCGGGCGGTCATGCCGTCGTACTGGAACATCCGGTAGGCCCGGTCCACCAGGCCCTTGAGCTCCATCAGGCTACGCTTGGGCATTCCGCCGCCGCTCCTCTTTTTCTTCGTCCATGGACAGCCGGATATATTCTACGTCTTTTTTCAGAGCGGTCAGCGTTTCGGCAAGCTCCCGTTCTATACCGTCCACCCGTTCGTCCATATCGGACAACTGCTCCATGGTTTTTCCCAGGGCCGTTTCCGCCGCCTTTAAGCGCTCGCCGTGTTCCCCCTTCCACTGCCCCGCCTTAATGGCGGTCCCCACCGTCGCCAGGATGGAGGCAACAATGCCCACGTTCCGCCCTATTTCTGTTATCAGTTCTCCGTCCATTTTTGTCCAACTCCTCTATACCGGCAAAATTTTAAAAAACCGCAATGCCCTGATCGCTATATAACCAATCCAGGACAACAGCAGGACTCCGGCTATAATCATACACACAAGCGCCCGGCCGCCGGCCTTTGCCAGGGAGACCTGGAGGTCACCGATCCGGCGGTCCTGTTCCGTTAGTTCCCGCTCCTTCTCCGCCAACAGTAACCGGGTCTCGTCCACGTATGCGTAATAAGAGGTCTCCCAGGCCGCCGTCTTGTCCCGCTGATCCTGCAATTGATTCAGCAAGGACAGCGAGGAGGACTGTAAGCCGGTCACTGTGTTCCTCAATCCGCTGACTTCGGTCCTCAACGCGGTCGACTCCTCCAGCGATTGCTGCGCCTGTAAGAGCCAGGTCTGTTTCTCCTGCCCGGACTTCTGAATATAGTCCTCTAACCGCTTCAGTTCCCGGTCCGACACCGGCCGGTAGAGATCCTCGGTGTGTAGCGCACCCGAACAAACACAACACAAAAAGACAAACAATAACACCTTTCGTCCGCACATCATCCCTCCTTGCGGCCTTCAACCGCCTGTTTTGCACGTTTAAGAATAGCCTCGAAAAAAAAGACGGAAATGGAAAAAATAACCGCCCACCAGAAATAGGCCTGGTTAAGGGGAAAGAATTCCCCGATGCGCAATAGCCAGGTAACACCCCCCGAAAGGAGCGCCGGTACATATACCCGGTATCCCTTGAGCCAGTCCCTCTTGTCGAGCCGTTTGACGATCTCCGTCAGCAAAACGACCACGACAATCGCAATCAAAATAAAAGCCGGAAAAAATTGGGTGAACCCCATATATACCTCTCCTTTGGGAGCGAGTCCCCATAATTAGGCATAGTCGATCTCGTCCAGCAAAGCCGCCTCCGCCTGCCGCCGCGAAAGGTACTGCCGGTGATCCGCGCTCCATCCGCCGGGCTCCCGAAGGAACCGGGCAGCGCCCCGGTAGAGGCCGGTCCGCAGTGACATCCAGGCGTGGGCCAGGGCGGGTGACGCCTCCCGGGCCGGGGTGCCGAACTGATAATGGAGCGATACCGCTACCGCCTGCACCTGCGGGGGGGCGCGGTCAAACGCCTCCCGACCGAAAAGGACGGCCGTCTCGTTGATATACCGGTCGTGTATGACCCGGTCTATGGCGGCGGCCTCTTCGGCGCCGATGGTAAGCGGATCCGTACGCAGTTTTTCCAGGGCCTCCTGGCGCTTGAGACCGAGGTAGGGGAGGAGTTTTGCCGTAAGATCCGGGGCAAGTCCCGCAAGGCCCGCTGCGGTCTGCTGTCCCAGGTCTACGCCGGTAGCAATTGTTACCCCCGATGCGCCGAGGGGCTCTCCCTTATCGGGTCCCCCCGGATACCAGGTCCCCAGTTTGCAGGGTACGTAACCCCGGACGATGGCCTTGCCCTCGAAACGGGCAAGCACGGAACAAATATAATCGCGGTGGATCATGGAATGCCTCCGGGAATAGTATCCCACAGAGAAAAACAAAAACGGCTACGGCTGGGGAGTTATTTATTAATGATGATGGCGATTTGCTGAACAATCCAGACACAACGCCAAATACGGGCTACAAGTAAAAACATGGCAATACTGATTAAATGACATATTAGTAGACTTAGAGATAATAAACCCCACAAGGACAACGCTATAAATATTCCACAAACTACTATTGCGTTGAAATATATGCCAAATATATCTTTATAATACCCCGCATCTTTAAGACGATTCAACTTTTCGTTATTAAGAAATCCCACAAGTACGCTTAAACCGGTAATTAAAAAACCCAATAAAGTTATACCGGAGTTTAAAAATATGGGAAACAGCACCTTGTCATTTACATGTATAAGACTGACGAACTTTCTTCCTAGAAATTTATCCAGGGAAAAAATGAAACCATAGAAAACAGCCACTGCAACTATTGTATCACGGACTAAAAAATGTCGTTTAAAAAAAACAATAACCTGTTTCATAGACTTTCAAGTCTAACACGGTTTGTCTCGTATGCGTCATCAAGAGCGGCGTACATATATTCGGAATCAATAAACCGGTAATCACGACGCATTTTTTTAACCGTTCTCGTTTCTTTTAGCAGTATTTCCATTAAATTGACTGTTTCTTTTTCTCCCATCCGATTAATTCCAGTGATATAAAAATGATCCATGGCCATGGTTGCCGTACTCTTTTTAAAAAGTTGTTTTTCATAAAATCCGTGTGTTCATCTATGAACTCGGGGATTGATTCTTCGCGGGATGTAAAACAAAACCTCCCTCTTACAATACGCTCTTCCTGTTCTTTCGCTCCCGTTCATAAACAGTTGTGTTGTTGGTAAAAGTATATACGATACCTATATAAACTGTATAGGAATCCAGAATATTGTAAGCAGAAGTACGGAGCCTTATTGTTTCCAAAGAACTGTCTAGTCCTCTTTTTTCCCACTGGCATTCTAAAATACGTTCTTTTTCCGATAAGCCTTTTACCCAGTCTCTCGGCGACGTATAAATACTGTCCGGAAGAAGCTCGTCAACAACAACGCCTTGCCCGTATTTGTCTTCAAGTTCTTCTACCAAAGAGAAAAAACAGCTTTTTAATTCGTTTCCGTACCCGTTTGACACAGGGCATTTCCCGCTTGCCATTATCTGACAGAGACCTTCCCTCTCGTCTATTAAAACAGAATAACGGTCGAAAAAAACATGGCGGTTTATAGGCGTTACATTGTACCATTCAAAAGGGTTTTTTTTCGGTTCTTCTGTACAGATGGCCACAACATCCTCAAACGTCATTCCCATCTCAAACCCGAACGGGCCGGGAAAACAAAGCACGGCGCACTGAAAAAGAATAGCCCCTAGTGTTCCCCGTTTCATATTCTTTTATGACTTTGTTTTTATAAGTTTATATACGGCGAAGACACCAACACAAGCAGCTAAAATATACATGAATGTACTTTTCAACAACAGTCCTGACAAAAAAAGTGTCACCGAAAAAATTAAAAAAATTATATATGTAACTTTCCAAGCTGTTTCTTTTTGTTTTCTAGAATTACTGACCTTTTGATAACGGCGATTTGTATAATTTTCCCCACTTGAGCCTTGGCTTGGAGAAGCAGTAAACGTAGAACTAGAGGTATCTCTTGTCTCTGTAGCTATTGGTTTCTCTAACATCGGAATGTCCCCATTTGAAAATAATTCGTAGGATCGCCCCTTCTTGTTTCTATTAATATAGCCAAATTTATCAGCAAAATAGAGGGTATAGTAGACATCATCCTTGGCGATGGGACGATCGTAGTTATATAATTGCTGCCAATTCATAGCTTCAGCCTTACCTGTAATTTCCGATTGAAGAATACCTGGGTTTTCCTTGATCCCGGCATTAAGGACATATAAAAGTTTCCTAAAAACCGGATCGCGTCGTACAAAATCTTCATATTCTTCAGTTGCCTTCCCAAGTTCACTCGTTGCTTCAGCCTGTTTGTAAGATTCTACGCACTTCATATATTCCATGCGTGCCCCCAAAAAATTACCATTCTTTTCAGCGGCTCGGGCCTGCTGAAGATGGAAATGACCGTCTTCCAGTCTAGACATTCATACTCCTCCTCTCCGTCCCGGTATGGCTATCAGGGCCGCCCGGACTTTTCCTACGATTGTTATATCCACTTTGCTCTCGTTGTAACTAGGGTATATCTTGTTGTCACTGATAACTTGGTATCCCTGGGAAGTGGATACCACCCGCTTAATAAAAGCCTCTTCGGCGGTTTTTATAACGTAAATCCCGTCGCCGTCCCAGCCGCCGCCGTCACAAACCACCAGATCCCCGTCATGTAGGGTAGGGTCCATGCTGTCCCCTTTGACGGGAAGCGTCGCCAGGTTTGGGTAATGCCCCAGGTAAGCCGGGACCCGGAAATACCTGGAAGGCCGGTCTTCCTCTTCCAGTTCCGCCCCATATCCCGCCGAGACCTTCTGATCCCCCAGGAAGGGGATAATGATTCCCTCTTTCAGCCGCTCATCTCCGGGATAAATAAGGGGGATTTCTTTTCCCCTTACCTTATCCTCCCTTTCCAGCACCGCCGTCATGTCCGTTTCTCCTGCCCCGGTACTGTCCGGCCCCTCCCTTTCAGACACTTCTACAGTAGATCCGTTTTCCCCCCCTGGCAAGGGAGAAAAAGTCAAACTATTGCCTTTTTTGCCGTTTTGCTTTTCGGCTAATCGGACAATATTTTGTCCTGTTTTTTCCAAAGGACCTTTGTCGGTTAGAAACCAGTCCGTACTTATTCCCTTTGAGGCTAAAGCAATTAGTAGTTTACCAGGGTTGTCTATACTATTTTTTTCAATATTCAAAAGATAGCCGTTTGATAAGCCTAATATTCGCTCTAGGCCTGCATTACTTTCATTAAAGTATTTTCTAAGAAAATCGATTTTTTCTGAAAAATTCATAGAAAATATTTTATTTCCCCTTGACAATTAGAATTTTATCGACGATACTAATATCGACAGGTCATTTAGTTGACTTTAGAGAAGAAAAAGAGAACGGTGCCCCTCCGGCAAGAAGTTCACCGTTCTCCTAGACACCCCGTTTAAGGAGGCTTATTTTGAGTTTATCATCTCCTGCGGCTCCGGGCAAGCCCAAAAAGTCCGTTCGGATTAGGCCATCATACCGAGAGGGCCTAAATATTCAATACAAACTGAAAGATTTAGGATTTTCTCTTTCCAAAATTGCATTAAAACTAAAAATCAATCCGTCTCTAGTTACAAGGGTCATCTTTGGCCGCCGCCGATCCGCCCGCGTGGAAGCGGAAATCGCCCATCTCCTGGGTAAAGCCGACTGGAACGAGGTAGTCCTGGAGGCCCGGTCGGCCGTTACCGGTAAATCCGTCGAGACCATCAGGGACGAGCTTGCCCGCCAGCGGGCGGAACGGGAAAACGCCAACCGGGATCGGCTTCATGCTGCCCTGTCCGGGGTATCCCGGAAACGGAGGGCGGGATGAGAAACAAAAAATTATTATCGCTTAATCAACGGGTCGATCCAGACAAGGTCTACCGGCAGGGCATGAAGCGGGCGGATGTCCGCAGGGAGCAAAAAGCGTACCAGAAAATATTGCTGGGGAAACAGCCGGAAGGGGAAACGGCATGAACCGGAAAGACTGTAGTTTGCCATACCCACAAACATGCCCCTTTGTTGTCGCAGGCGGTCCGTGCCGCCTGTGCCGGGAGTCGCGGGAACTGGACGAAAACAAGACCAGCGCCGAAACACCGCGCGGCGCCCTTCCCGGAGGCTACACCTATTATTGCTCCGGATGCGATCTGCTTTTTTCCGTTCCGGCCGACAGGGTACTGCCGATTAACTACTGCCCCGCCTGCGGCTGGGCACCCCTGGTTAAGGATCGGGAAATCTTTGAACGGGATTATCCCCACAAAGTAAGGAGGGCAGGATGACCATTACGCAAAAGGATCCCGCTTTTTATAACGGCTTCGATCATTTTTGTTCCGTCTGCTTCGAGTTTTTTTCGGTCGGCCAGGAAGGAAAGATCAGGGTACAGTATTGCCCCTTCTGCGGTGCGCCCGAGATTATTAACGACCACCGTGAACTTGCCAAAATGTGCCGCCGCGACGAGCTTGACTGCCTTACTTTCCCGGACGCCTTTCCTCCGGACGAACCGTTGCCCTATTCCTGGTCCTCTCTAACTCCCCGGCAGATCCGGGGACAAACAAAAGGAGACAGCAATGAGCATTCTTAAAAGAGGCGTCCGGTTTATGAGCCAGGACACCGACTATCCCATCATGGAGGAGGAGATCCCCTTCATTATTCTTAACCTTACCCCTACCGGCATGCAACGGCTTGCCATCGTCGGCCTCCAGTACCTGCGGAGTTTGGGGTATTCGATCAACCAGGCTCTTGAGCTTTTAGGCGACAAACCAAAGGGGAAAACAGCATGAAAAAGATCTATCTCTGCGGTCCCATTACGGGACACCCAAACTATGAAAAACACTTTCTTGAAAACGAAAAAAGAATTTTGGAGAAAGCGGGGGGGCTACAAATACAGACGGAAAACCCCGCCCGTTTCCCGGTAAAGGAAGAGTGCTGGGAAATCTGTATGCGGTACTGCCTCAAGATCATGCTCTCCTGCGACGGTATTGCCCTACTCCAAGGTTGGGAACAATCACGGGGAAGCCGGATGGAATTGATGACAGCGGGGGAACTCAAGATCCCCGTGGTATACCTTGAGCCGCCCGTAGACGCTTCCACGCTGGCATTGCTTTTTGAGGCGCCGGTCCACTCCGACATCCCCCGGTACTATGAGCGCAGTTTTGCCCGGTTACGGCAGAGCGGCATGGATGATCACCTCCAGGAAGACGTCGCTCTCCGGGAGACCTGTACCCGTTATCTCGACCCGCACGGGTTTGAGTATATAGACCGGGCCTGACGGCCCGGCGCAAAAACACGTATCAGGAGGATACTATGGCACGGTACAAACCGACCCCCGAAAAACTGGAGACTCTTGCGGATGTCAATTCCGCACTCCGGGAACTGGGGATACTCGAAAGAGAAATCGAGTCAATCGACGCCGAAGCACAGAAACAGATCGGCGAGATCAAGGCGGCGGCCGCCAAACAGGGAGAACCCCTGCGAAAAAAAATAGCGGAACTCTCCGCCAAGGTCGGCGCCTTTGCGGAGTACAACAGGACCGACCTGTTTAAGGACCGCAAGTCCGTCGAACTTACCTTCGGTGTGTTCGGCTTCCGAAAGTCCACATCCATATCGGTCAAAAAAACCACCGTGGGCCTTCTTGAAAGACTGGGATTGCAGAAATACCTGCGTATCGAAAAACAGCCGGACAAGGAAGCCATGAAAGAACTGAACGACGAATCCCTGGCCCAGGTGGATGCCGTGCGGAAAGTCAAGGATGATTTTTTCTGTGAGCCGAACCGGGAAGAGGTTAACAAGGACCTCTTAAAACAAGCGGGATAAGCGTATATGGCAAAACACCTTATTGCACCGGACCGGGACCAAAACGAACTGGTCGAAGGGACGGCAAAAATCCAGCATATCCTGTCCCGCCTTGACGTCCAGAAATCGGCGGAGCGGATGCGTGTCAAAGTATCCAGGTGGAGCGCCCTCACCGTTGAAATAGTCCGGGAACTGTATCTTGTCCGGAAGTATTTCGGCGGCCTGAAGGGCCAATACAAAGATCCCGATGCGGACGATTATATTGCCTACACCTGGTCCGATTATTGCACCGACGTGGGTATATCACGGCAGAGCGCCAATAGCTGGCTCCGCCGTTTTACCCCTGCGGAACTCTCCGAAAACGGTGAAGACAAGCTCTTAACCCCCGAAGAGGTAAAGGCGCTGGCGCCCCCGGAAATCCCCTCCACCACCAGGGAACAGGAACGGCACATAGCCCAGTACATGGCCACCGGCATCAGGCCGGACGGCTGGAGCAAAATCGAAGAGAAGATTGTCAAAGAACGATTAGCGGAAAAGAAGGCCAAGGAAATTACGGCCCTTTGGGTGGAAGGTAAATTAAGCCGGGAACCCAAACGGGATTACTTTAACGATGTTCAGGCCATGACGGGCGGAAAAGGCAAACGGTTCCGGCTGAAAAGCCAGGCCCAGATTGACGCACAGACCGTTATGTTCCGGGCCATCCATGATTACCTTGGTCTCTTTACCGACCTGGCAAGCCTTATGGGGGCCGCCGCTAACCTTAACGACAAGATCCACACGGCGGCGAACTATTTCGCCGAACTTCTTGCAGAAGAAGACGGAGCGTAAAACTATGAAACCGCCGCTTAAAAGCGACGCCAAGCACCGCAAAAAAGTCGAAATCTATGAGGAGTGGATCCGGAAGCCCGCGGGCGTCCCGGTATTGGCCTACGAGGAACGGCTGGCGGAAAAGTATGAAGTAAGCGTATCCACCATCAGGCGCTATATCGCCGACATTAATACGCACGGATACCATCCCCGCATAACGCCGAAACAGGGCCGCAAAGTCTACGCCTGGGACGATGAGGCCCTGGATTTCCTCAAAGCCTTTTACCTGGCCGCCCGGCGGGATGCCGGAAGCTGTACCATGCGCAATGCGTACCAGCGGACCCTGGCGGCGGCCCGGCTCAAAGGCTGGAAAACGGGAAGCGAACAGTCCGCCTATGCCCACCTCCGGGACATCCATTCGCTTTTGGTCACGTACGCGCAGGGCGGCTCCCGAGCCCTGGACAATATCTTCTATATTGCAAGGGATCTAAGCCAGCTTGCCCCCTTCCAGGTTGTTGTGGGGGACCAGCATATCTTTGACTACTGGGTCCTTTACGGGGATAAGTATATCAGGCCCCAGTGTTACCTCTGGCTCGATATGCGGACCCGGCTGGTATACGGTATCGATTTAGAGCCCGGTCCTTACAATCACCGCAACGTAGCGCGGGCGCTCAAAATGGGGATATACCGTTTCGGTAAATTTCATTCTACTTATAATGATAACGGCACGCCGGAAAAGTCCGGCCGCATTGATCATCTTGTTTCGGCACTCCAAACCTACGGAATGTCCTTTATGGATACCGCAGAGCTCTACCGTACCCAGAACGGGGAGTATGTGCTGGAGGATGCGGCCGGCAGTGCGGCCGTTACGGTACAGACCGCCCGCGAGTGGCGCCGGGAAAACCGGCGCATGTACGCCCAGGTAAAAAACGCCAAGGCAAAACCCATTGAACGGTTTTTCCGCACCCTGGAAACGCTCCTCCAGGATATGCTGCTTCCCGGCTACGTCCGGGATCTCCGATCCTCCGCCGCCGAAGACGAAGAGGCGGAACGCCGCCTGTCCTGGCAAAAGGACCGGGGCTATATCCTCCGGTACGATGATTTTGCGGATAGGGTAAAGGAAGCTATTATCCGCTATGAGAACCGGGATCACGCCGGTATCGGCCGTTCTCCGCTGGAGGAACTCCGCCATGCCCAGGAAAAGGAAGGCTGGGAACCGAACCGTATCGACGAAAATGACATTCGTCATATCTTTTTGGAATCGGCCCGGCGTATCGTCAAGGGTAACCGGATCCAGATTGCCGGAATTAATTATGTCGGACCGCAGTTAACGCGGGAAATGCTCAAAGAAAACCGGAACAACCTGGCCGGGCTTTCCGGCCAGCGGGTCGAAGTCTTTTACGACCCGGACGATCCCGGCGCCGGAGCCTGGGCCATGGATCCCCGGATCGGTTCTCCGATCTATTTAAGCCCCGAAGACAAAATCAATCCCTTTAACGCCGGAGAACTCTCCCAAAAAATTACGGAAAAGCGGAATACCATTAAAACCATTACCGGCGCCTACCGGGAATCGGCGGCCATTGCCGGAAAGGTTTTGACCTCGCCGGAATATAAGCCCCGTATCGAGGCGCAGGCGGCGGCGGAAAAAGCCCTGACCCAAAAAGATCCCATAAGTGACGAGGATTTTGACGCTGCGGTGGCCGTTGCCAACCGGCTCGTCCGGGAACAGGGGGAAAAAACCCGCCGCCAGGCGGTCTATGCCAATCCCATGAAACGGTATCAGTCAATCCTTGACGCCATTATCCGGGGCGACGATCTGTCATCCCAGGACCGGCTCTTTAAGGCAAGCTACGAGAGCCGCATGGGGGAAGCGGAAAAAGAACGATGGACTACCTATGTCAATTTTAACCAGGGAGGATAACTCCGGCGTTGCCGGAAGTTCCCGGTTATTTTTTTGAGGAGTGTTTGTATGGACCTTGCAACATTTTGCGAAGTAAACGGCCTTACCTATTACGCGGTAGCCAAACTTACCAATTATGATCGCAGTACCGTTTCCCGTGTAGCCCGGATGGAGTACCCCGGCTGGGAAACCAAACAGGTGGAAATTATCAGCAAACTAGCCGAACGGGGATATACGGAAGAGGGACAGGAGTGTATCCGCATTAAGCCCGACGCCATGGTAATGACCCCATCCGTTTCCGCATTCCAGTCGCTGGCGGGCGAGTTGGCGGATCAGGATGGGACACTCTCATCATCCATCGGCATGGCCATAGGCTCCGCAGAGCGGGGCAAGACATACACTTCCAAGTGGTTTGTCCGGCACAACGATAATGCCGCCTATATCCTTTATGTCGACGGGTTTTCCCCGGTGCAGGTTTTGCGGGATATGTGCGATGTAATCGCCCACACCCGTCCCTATTCCATGAGCAAGTGTATCACGGTTTTGGAAGAGCATTGCCGGTACCAGCGGCGCCTTATGATCATCGACGAGGCCGACAAATGTCCGGTTAGACTGCTGGAGATGCTCCGGGGCGTTAACGAGCGCTGTAATCTCCCGGTCCTCTTGGTCGGCGAGGAAGGCCTCAAAGCAAAAATCGATCAGGTTCCCCGGCTCCGGTCCCGCATCCGTAAACCTATAGTCCTTTTTGAGGAGGCCACCGAAGTCGATGTCGCCACCTACTACACACAGGCCACGGGAATCTCAATAGGAAAAGAAATCGCAACCATGCTTACCCGTCATTCCCGCGGCGGTTTCCGCACCATCGTTAACGAAGCCGGGGAACTGGCCCGGATAGCCAATGCATCCGGAATTAAAACCATCACCGAAGCGATGGTAAAACAGCTAAGCTAATATCCCGCAGGAGAAAAAGGATGATAGGAAAAAACGAACTGGCCCGTATCCATATCCTGAAAAAAGAGATGGGAATTACCGACGAGGATTACCGAAGCCTTTTGTCCGGGGCTGCCGGCGTCGATTCCGCCGCCGAAATCGAAACCCCGGACCAATACTACAAGGTAATTACTGCGCTCCGGAGGTATCTCTTGTCCACCGGAAAACTCCCCGCTATCACGCCGTCAAAAAAAAGAATGCTGTTTGAAAATGCCGTCCGTAAACGGGCCGGGCGTATCCTGAAAGACAAAACACGCCTCGACGGATACCTGCAGAAAATGGGCAGGCAGTCTTTGGGCGAATGCTCCGAATAGGAACTTAGGAGGATTATGGGATTTCTCTCAAAGATTGAATATGGAAGGAAAAAGGCCAATGGCGTCAAACGAACTGTTTGATCTGGAAGACATCAAACAATGCCGGTCCCCGCTTACTGCAGCAGACCGGGAAAACACCGTACGGAATATTATCCGAAAGGTTAAGCTTGGCGCAAAATTTTTTTACACCCCTAAAGAAACCTGCGGGATTTTACACTGCAGTTATGACGAACTGCTTACCATTATTAACCAGTACCGTCTTGACGTTATCACGTTTCTTTCGGTTTACCGCATTCCCTGGTGGGATCTTTGCGGTTATCTCATCGATGAACCAGAAGATGATCTGGAAGAGGCATTGAATGAATATCTTAGGGCAATCGCTCGAAGAAATAGCGGCGGAAAAATTGACTGAAATACCCATAGATATTTTCCCCGGCACCCCTAATTGTTTTTCGGCGGCGGTGGCGGCTTTTATCATGGGTGTTTCAGAGCAAACTGTTATGCGGATGATACAGAGAGGAGATCTAAAACCGGATAAAAACGGGAACATACAAAAAGATGATCTGGTTAATTACGTGAAAACCCATACGCTGGCGGACATGCCGGTATTGGATAACCCGGAACTATTAGACCGGGAATAAAAACGATGGAGGAGGTCGGGAAATGAAAGAAGTAATTGGACATTTGGAAACGGCCCTTGAAAAGCTTAGCTATGTCGCTGCCGGTATAGTATATACGGTTTGTGAGAAGCCATATCACGATGCGTGTGAGTCCCTTAGACACGCGATAAACACTCTGAAAAATAAGCCCCGCTGGGAAACGCCGGAACAGTACGAGAAGCGCACGGGAGAGCCATGGCCGGATGATTGGGCGGTATATTGGCGGAATAGGGATAATGGAAAAGCGGAATGGTTACCCTGGTTCCCTGTCCCGCTGGAAATGATGAAATTGGCAGTAGTCAAAAATGTCGGCGAGAACCAGGCCGTCATTGCCACGGAAGCCGGGCCACCACCTAACGAATGGGTGCCGGAATAAAGAGGATATATGAAAAATGCTGATTGAAGAAACCCTTTTTGGGGAACAAAACAAAGTTGAAATATCCCTTACCCGGATAAAAGAGTTTGAACCTATGGCTCTACAAAATAATCCGGCAGGGTATTATGTATGTATATCCGGAGGCAAAGATTCGTCTGTGATTCAGGAGCTTTGCATAATGGCCAAGGTTAAGCGTGAGTTTGTCCATAACCACACGTCAGTAGATCATCCCGAAACGGTCTATTTTATCCGCAAAGAAAAAAAGCGGTTAGAGGACTTGGGCCATAATTTTAGGATTGAGATACCACGTTTCCAGGATGGGCGGCAAAAAACAATGTGGAACTTGATTCCCCAAAAAGGTCTGCCGACAAGAATTGTAAGATGGTGTTGCCAAGAACTAAAGGAATATGGAGGCGAAGGCCGCTATTGTATAACCGGTGTTAGGTGGGAGGAATCGGCTCGACGAAAAAAGGGTAGAGCGTTACACGAAATAAGCGGCAAAACAAAAGACAAAAACATCATTTTGAATAATGACAATGATATGAAACGCCGCTTAACCGAATCTTGTATTCCCCAAAAAAAATTTGTTTTGAATCCCATTATTGATTGGACGGAACAAGATGTATGGGATTTTATAAAAAAATACAAACTGCCTTATAATCCCTTATACGATATAGGTTATAAGCGAGTTGGCTGTGTTGGCTGTCCTTTGTCAAGCAAAAATCATAAAAAAGAGCTTGGCTTTTTGCCAAAATACAAGGCAGCGTATTTCCGGGCGGCAAAACGCCTGGTAGAACGCCGAAGCGCCGACCTGCCGGAGAAAGTAAATACACCGGAGAAATACTTCGAATGGTGGCTTGGGGGGTAAGTATGGAATTACAAAAAATGATATATGAGTCGGTAACCTTAAAAATCACCTGGATTAAACTTCTGGATGTTGAAGACCCCGTGATATGCCGACAGCGCTGGGACGAATGGAAACGCCTTGCGCTGGCTGCCGGGGAAAAAGATCTGATAAATCTATGGACCGATACGGAAGCCTGCCGGGGGTGCAAGTATTTGGATAAAGATTGGTGTCTCCAGGCAGAACTGCCATGTACTGTCAATCCTTATTTAACCGTAAAACACGGAATGATGGGAATGGCCTGTATGGGCATGGGGCGAGACGATGGCACAAAACAGCAAGGGTTTGATTTCGAAAAGAAGGATGCCAGGAAAACCCAAAAAATCCCATAAAAAACCATAAAAAATTGTCATATTTTAGTATAATTTCTAGTCATTTTTTTTTGCGATTGACATGATTTGAAGGAGTTGGACAGGAGATGATGTTATATTGTTTTGGAAGCGGAGAGATGGGCGGGATCATTATGGTCTGTACGATGATATTATCGGACTTTATTTTCAAAGCGGTTATGACATTGCGGATGGTGGCTGTTTGCCTTGCAGAATTTCCGTTGACATAGGCAATTAAGTCCTGAATGGTGTTGATATGTGTTGTACGCATTTGACCACTCTAA
>JAISPH010000135.1 GCA_031275035.1 Treponema sp. | reverse complement strand
GTCTTACTTCCAGGGGTTGGTGGATTAGGCGAACTACATATATACGCGGGGAAAGGGCTGATCAAACGAACTACGTATATATCGCCTGGCGACGCTTAAACGGGAAAAGACGTCGGCATCCGTGCCGGCGGCATGGGCGCCGACGGGTCCGCGCGTAACACCGCGTCCAGTTCCTGCAGGCAGCAGCGGCGCAGTTCCTCAAGCAGTTCACCGTCTTTCAGTTCAGGCCGCCGGCTCCGTATGGCCGCCGCCGTGGGCAGCAGGGTGGTAAAGATAAGCCGTTCTCCGGTCTTGAGCCCGCCGGGGTAGGCCGAAGGTTTTCTCCTCATGGGGGGCAGGGCCGCTATGCCCTTCCGGTAGCGGTCCAGGAATTCGGCGGCCTCCATAAAAGCCTTTCCGGGGGATACCAGTTTGAGGGGCCGCTGTCCGGCGTTTCCCCCTGCCGCGCCGATGGGCGCGCCGCCGCCGGGGATGGGGATCACCTCGGCGCCAACGGCGGGGATCTTCGCCTCAAGCCGCTCCCGGTACATCCGCAGAGCCCTGGTTTCATAGTACCAGTTCTCCGCACCGTCATGGAGGACGCCGTCATGGAGGACGCCGCCAGGGACGGCGCAACTGCAGCGGGTCAGGGAGGGGTTCCGGTAGAGGAAGGCCGAAAAGAGGGCCTCCAGGGGATTAAGCCTGTTTTGACGTGTTGCGAAGTAGGGGTAAATATAGGTCCCCCGGGCATAACTGCGGCCCCGGGGATAGGCAAAGTCCGCCCCGTAAAGTTCTATCCTTGCCGCCCCCAGGTTCTCCGCCAGGGACAGGGCCGCATAGGTAACGTTGGCCCCGGAGGTATCCAGCGCGGGAATGGACCGCCAGTACCGGGAGATATAGAGCTCCAGAGGATGTCCCCCGATAAAGAACCGTACATGATCCGAAAGGGATGCGAGCAAGGGGGGACTGGCCAGATCCAGGTAGAGGGGTATGCGCCGGGGCATGCCCCCCAGAAAGTGATAGTAGCTGATATGCTGGCAGTCTATAGAAACCACCGCATCCGGCTCCAGCCCCGCCCCCAGGAGGCTCGGCAGGGAGGTATCCGCCGCGATAAGAAAGAGTTCCCCCCGGCGTTCGGCCAGGGCCGGAAGCTGCTGTTCCAGGGAGGGTCCCGCGGCGATTACCGCAGCGTGCCTTGTCCGGGGAAAGGGTTCCCTGAAACCCTCCGCGGCGGAAAGGTTCCGCAGTATGTTGGAGAACCAGCGTTTGCCGAAGCAGGCCTGTACCGAGTAGTCCCCGGAGACCCGGTCGATGGCGGATTTTACCGCTTCCCCGGCGGCAAGAAAGGGGGCCTGATCAAAACCGGTTCTGGCCCTGAGGGGTATGCTCCGTATTCCTCCGTGGAATACGGGCTTGTACAGTTCCAGGATGCAGGCCTCCACCGCTTCTTTGGGGGGATCGACGAGCAGGCTGAACCGGGGATCTTTGAAGAGGGCGATATAGTCCCGGGAGCTTAAAAGCTCGGCGACGCCGTTAATGTCATAATCGATGACCAGCGCCTGGTGGGTGCCGTCCCGTTCCAGGGCGGCCTGGACGGCAAACCCCCCTCCCAGGCCCAGAAAAACAAGGAAGCCCTCGTCCCCCAGGGTGGAGATAAGACGGCCGCCCTCCCGGCGGGGGTCTACCAGGGAGTGGAGGGGATGGGCCGCCCCGGAATGGTCCACCCAGGCGGGCACCGGCTCACCGGAACGGGACTCGATAAATTTATACCGGCCCAGGGTTGTCTCCGCCGTGGAAAGCCGGGAGCAGAGGACGGGATCCCGGAGAGAAAGGGCCAGCAAATTCCGTTCAAACAGAAACCTGTCCATCACCGTTTCCTCCGGCGGAAACCAGGGCTTCCCGGACCGCCGTTTCCGCATCCGCCTCTCCGGGAAAGAGCAGATCCCCCAGTTCTTTGATGATGACGGGACCCTCCGCTGGGTCCTCCAGGGCTCCGATCAGTATCTCCGCGGGTTTCCCGGCCCGGACCGCCTGTTCGGTAAACCCTATGGATCGGGCCGGGACCCTTTCTCCGGCGGATTCCGTCCCGCCCGCCGCCGCGCCGGGGATACAGTCCGCCCGACCGGGAACCGCGCCCTCAGCCAGGACGGCGAAGACCTGGTTATTGGCCCCCAGGGCGGAGAGCCTTTTCGGATAGGTCCCCAGCCGCTGCTTAAACCAGGCGGCGTATATGCTGTGGCTTCCCGATGCGGCAATGTTCCGGGCCCGGAGCCAGCTTTGGGAATAGGCGGGGCTGAACCGGTCCGCCCCTTCTTCCCGCAGCCTGTCGAAGGCGTAGGGCCGGGCGTGGGTAAGGATGTCCCGGTGGGAAAGATCGGTCCCGGCGATGAAGACCCTGCCCCCGGTAAGGACAAAGGCCAGATCCAGCGCCGCGGCGGTAACGGTTCCCCGCTGGGTCAGGCTGATAAAGGGGACCCCCAGGCTGCGCAGAAGGCGGCTCTGCCAGAAACTGCCGTCGCTTATCACCAGAACCGGCAGAGCCCTGCATTGGGAGGGCAGGGCGGCGGTAAGGCCCGCCGCCAGGATCGCCCCCCCCCGCCTGACCGTTTCGTAGAGGTGGAGCAGGGCCCAGCCGCCGCCGTCGGTGCTGATCACCATATCCGGTTCAAGGCCCCTGGCCCAAAGGGCCGGCGCCGAGGAGGCCGCGGCCAGGATAAAGCAGCCGGGATTTTGAGGACCGGCGTCTCTGCGCCTTTGCAGAATCGCCGGTACGGCCTCTTCCAGGCCGGGCCCCGCCCCGGTAACGATGCAGGGCAGGGTCCCCGGAGTAAAAACTACGGCCCGCCGGATGATCTCCGCATTCCGCAGGGCATTCCTGAACCAGCGGCGGCCAAAATTCAGGACCGTCCGCCGGTTAGCGTCGGCCCGCCGGATGTATTCAACCGTTTCCCGGAGGCGTTTAAGATACTCCTCCCCATAGATGTCCAGGGCGGGCCGCCATTCGATAAGGCGGATGGCCGTTGCCGCCGTATCGGGGATCATCTCCTCCAAAAAGGAGGACAGGGCGCCGCTTCCGGGGCTCCAGACGGCGGTTCCGCCGCCTTCCCCGGTATCCGCCGGGCCGGCGTTTTCAGCCCCCTCCGTTGCGGGAAGCTTTGAGAAGAAGGGCGAAACATGGAGGACCAGTATTTTTGCGGCGGGGCATTTTCTTCTCAGGGGGGGGATCAGGTAACCCAGGCCCGGCTCCAGCAGGATACAGTACTTGATTTCGGGCCCTGCGTTGAGGGAGGCGATGTACCGTTCCGCCTCTTCTTTGGGATTGTAACGGGAATGGAGGGCCCTTTTACCGGCCAGTACCGTAGGCATCCCGTTTGCCGCAGCGGTCAGCCCCTCAAGAACCGGTTCCGCCATCTTGCCAGTAGGGCTGGGTCAGCTCAAGGGCGCGTCCGGGGGTATCCGCCTCAAAACTGAATACGCAGGCGGTCTGGAATTCCTTTGCAAGCCGGTGGGCGGCCAGTTCCCGGTCTATATTTTGAGGGAAGAGGGCCAGACAGCGCCGGGAAGGCAGGGAAAGGGCGGTTCCGAAGGAGACGATGGACTGGGCTATTTCGGCGCAGAAATCCCCCCCCTGGTCCGGGGAGTCCAGGATGATCCCCTGGAACAGGACGTTCTTGGTATGAAATTTGGCAAGTTCCTCTATAATACCCTGCCCGGCGGCGGACAGACCGGTTTCCGGTGCAGTCTCCGGCTTCGGTTCCCCTTCGAGCGTGGATTCCAGTTCCACTTCCGGCGCAGTCTCCGGTTCCTTTCCGGGCGCTGATTCCGGCTCCATCTCCGGCACTGATTCCGGTTCCCCTCCGGGAACGGTTTCCAGTTCCAGTTCCGGCGCAGTCTCCGGTTCCCCTCTGGACGCGGCTTCCATCTCTATTTCCGGCGTTTCGCTTTTCCCCGGCAGGGAGAATACCTCCCGTACATCGTATACGATGGGCTCCAGAACGGCGGGATCGAAGGAACCGTCCCCCCCGAGGAGCAGCATGGCTCCGCAGGGTTCACGCTTGTCCAGGGGGAAGGCCCAGAAGATCAGATCCCCCTTGGGGGAATTAAGGGAAAGATCTGCGGCGGAACCGGCTTTGAAAAGGCCCTTTTCGCCGTGTTCCAGCGCTTTTTGCGGAATCGCCGATTTTGTTATGCCCAGTCCCACCGAGGCATAATCATGGTAGACCCCTTCTTTAAGGGATACACAGAGGCCGGCCTGAAAGGAGGCGTAGGCTTTTAGGATGCTGAGGGCGGTATAGGGGGACGACTTTGTTCTTGCAAGACGGAGAATACGGTCCTTCAGGGCCTGGCCCATTACGTCCGGGGCAGCTTCTTTAGCGAGCGCTTTCTGTAACAATCCGCTTCCCCCTCCCTTGGGCTTTTCTTCAGGTTCCTCCCGGAAGGCAGCTTTACTCAAAAGCCCCATTATACCAGACCTAATTCCTCGAAAAGCTTTTTATACGTGTCAAAATATTCGGATTTGGCAAATTCTTCAATTTTATCTTCGGGGAGCGATTCCAGAAGCTGATCCATATAGGTCAGCACGGTCTTTAGCTCCTGTTTCAGGTTTACCGGTATGGACGAATCCGCCGGTTTATCCCCTGCCGGGGCGGCGGAAACCTGCGGTTCTCCGGCGTCTTCCGCAAGGGCGGAATCCCCGGAGGCGGGGCGGGGTTCACCGGCCTCTACGGTAAAGCCGTCGGAGGCAATCTGGTCAAAACCTTCCTCTTCCGGCGGTATGTCCAGAACGGATTCTTCCCCGGGAATGGAAACCTCCAGCTCCTTGTCCTCTTCAAAAGAGATGTCCCCGTCGTCTTGCGCAAGGGAAAAATCGGAAGCCGTAAGGTTCTCCTCCATGTCGAGATCCAGGGAAATGTCGTCCAGGAAAGGTTCCTCGATGGGATTTTCTTTTATGCCGGCGCTCAGGTCGGGCTCGTCTATGACGGCCCCGGACAGATCGACGCCGGCGGCTTCCCCCAGAGGATCCTCCTCAAGATAGCTGGTATCCTCCGGCGCTTCGGTCAGGGGTTCGGCTCCTTTTTCACGCAGGTCTTTTAATTCGTCCGAATCCTTGGTCTCCAGATCCAGGGTATCCGTAAAGTCGTCGGAAAGATCGATGACGATCTCCTCCTGATCGTCCGCCCCCGCTTCCCCGCCGGAAATTTCGTCAAAGCCGGGCAGGGCCTCCTCCTGGACGCCCGCCCCCGTTTCCTCCCCGGAGACTTCGTCAAAGCCCGGCAGGGTCTCTTCCTGGACACCCGCTTCGGCTTCTTCCCCGGAGACCTCGCCGGTCAGGGCCGAATCGTCCCCCAGGCTGCTTGAATCCAGGGTAATGTCAAATTCCTGGGAGTCCAGGATGCTGGAGGAAGCCTGGGCCCCGCCGTATTCGCTCCCCAGTTCGTCCATATCGGATTCGTCAAATGTAATCTCCCCGTCGTCCAGGTCCCCGGTTTCCGGGTCCCCGGCGGCGATAATATCGGGCTGATCCAGGAGACTCGAAGATTCCGCGGACTCTTCGGGGGGGAACATATCTTCCCCGGCTCCCATAGGGCCAAAATCACCGGCTCCGGCCCCGGTGGCGTCGGATCCGGCCTCTTCGGTAAAGTCGGCGGTATTGAGGATATTATCAAGTTCGTCCCCGGTAAGGGCGATTTTTTCATCATCCTCTTCGTCGAAGAAGCCGCCCTCTTTGCTTTCGGCGGCGCTTTCCCGGCGAATGACGGAAAATTCCGTTTTAAGGCTGGAAAGTTCTTTCTTTATTGAAGACAGCTCGTCGGCTATCTTCATCAGGAGCTGGGTGGAAAGATCCGGGGGGCTCTGGAAAGACGCTTTAGGCTCCGCGCCGGCTGCCCCGGCGCTGTCAAAATCGGACATAACTTCTTCCTTGGCGGCTTCTTCCAGGCTTTCGGTCTGGTTAAAATCCAAATCCGGAACCGGATCCGGGACTTCACTCTCGTCTAAAACCGTTTCCTCCAGATCCTCCGCATCGGTGAGAAAATCATTCAGGGAAACCTCGGTAAATTCACTTTCGTCGAAGGAATCGGAGCCGGCGGCTGCCGTTTCCGGCTCCTCCTCGGGAATGCTTTCAAATTCAAAGCCCTCTTCTTCAAAAGAATCCTCGCCGCCGGAGGCGCTTTCTATATTAAAATCGCCGTTGAAATCGGGCAGATCCTCTATTTCCGGCAAAGCCTCGGCGCTTACCGAAGAAAGATCCTGGGGTTCGCTCTTGACCCATACCCCGTATTCATCAAGTTCGTCGGCTGATCCGATGGTGCTGCGATCGCTGTAAATTGAAGGATCCTTTTCACTTGCCATGACGCGCTCCCAATAAAGCACCCCGCCCGACGCCGTTGGAAAGGGCACTGTTTCTTCAAGTATCGACCGAATGCTCCGCAAATTTTACTATATTATGAGCTTATTCCAAAATCCGGTTAGTATTGGAACAGCCTCTTATACCACACCTTTGATGTTAGCTATGCTTTTTCCCGTTGTCAACGGTTTCCGGCGGAAACCCCCGCGGGAACGCGGTCCCGCTCAAGAACAGGGCGGAAAAATCCGTAAATCTAGGTAATGAGAGCCTTCAAGTACCTCGCGGCCCTTTGGGTCTCGGCGGCGGTCTATTCCACACTGTCTATTGCGGCGGGGACCATGGGTATTTCGGCCTATAACCAGCTTAAACGGGAACGGGACAAACAGCGGGCGAACCTGGAAACCTTAAAAACGATTAACCGCCAGCTTGAAGGGGATATGGACGCCCTCCGCTACGATTCGGATACCATTGCGGTCTATGCCCGGGATCTGGGCTACGGCCTTGCGCATGAACGTTTTGTCCGCATCGTGGGCCTGGGGGGGATTAGGAAGCAGCGGACCATGCCGGGCCGGCTGGTCAGCCCCGGGCATCCCAGGGCGCTGTCCAATAAAATTCTGCGGATCGGCTCGATCTGCGCCGGTTTTGCGGTTCTGCTGCTGCTGGGCGCGGCGGAATTCCTTAAAAAACGGCGAAATTCCCGCTCCGGCGGCGCTTAGCGCCCGGCAGCCGCGTCTATGTCTGCTGTACGGAAGCAGGAGAAACCGGCCCTCCGGCCCGCCCCCGCGCGGAACACGAAGGCGGGCTTCGACAATTTCTTTTGTCCGTGAGGGTTTGTACCGGCGAAGCCTGGTCCGGCGCGGTTTTTTCCGCACTGAAAGACTTCAGCCGCGAACCGCGCGGAGAATACGGACAGGCGCTTCAACATAACAGCGGCGGGCAAGCTCCCGTTCAAGGCGGTCATCCCGCTAGTGCAGGCGGTTCCTGAATTCCCGGGAAACCTCCCGTTTGATGTCCCGCTCCCTGATATCCGCCCGCTTATCGTAGCTCTTTTTCCCCTTGCAGAGTCCCAGTTCCACCTTGACCCGGCCCTTTTTGAAATAAAAGGAGAGGGGGATCAGGGTATAGCCCTTTTCATCCACCCGCCGGGTTATGCGTTTGATCTCTTCCCGGTGGAGGAGAAGCTTCTTTTTCCGGTCCGGGTCGTGGTTAAAGATGGATGAAAATGGATTTTCCGCAATTCTGAGGGAACGGAGCCAGACTTCCCCGCCGCTTACCTCGGCCCATGCGTCGGGAAAGGAGATTTTGCCGTCCCGGAAGGATTTTATCTCGGTTCCCAGGAGCTCTATGCCGCACTCGTAGGTGTCGTCCACGGCATAGTCAAACCGGGCCTTCCGGTTTACGGCGACGATCTTGATCCCTTCGTCCATGGTTAATCTGACGCGCCGGCGGCGGCCTTTTTGGCGATGACCGGCCGGAAGGAGACGAAGGGGGAACAGGCGTCCGGGGGCAGGGAGGCCCTGGTTCCGGCCTGTATGGAATTGGCCGGGTTTACCCAGGAGCCGCCCCGGAGGGACCGTTCCGGGGAGCCGACGGCCTCCGCCGCTTCGCCGGGGGCGGCGAGCGTATTGAGGGGGGCGAAGGCGTCGCCGCACCACTGCCACATGCTTCCCAGCATCCGTTCAAGCCCGCCGGGAAGGCTCGCGGCATATTCCCACTCCTGTTCCGTAGGAAGCCGCACCTCCCAGTCCGCCAGGGAGGGGGGAAGCTGTTCCGTAAGCCAGGCGCAGCAGGCCCGGGCGGCGTGCCAGGAAACGCCTGAGACCGCGGGGTAGGGATAATGGGGATGATCATAGGAGGCAAGGTAGTCCTCCGTAACCAGTCCCGCCCCGGCAAGGGTTCCGGTCTTGTCCTTTCCCCACTGAGGCCGGGCCCCGGTAAAGGCCGCCCAAGTCTCCCGGGAGACGATGCCGGCGGAGATCCAGAAGCCCCCCGCCGTACCGTCCCCGGCAAGCTCCCGGAAATTCAGGGAATCCCCGCCGGGGATTCCGCCGGAGCCCAGGGTTATGGTCCTTCCGGTAAGGGCCGGGGTTCTTTGCGGCGCGGGGCCGGCCGCCGCCGCCCGGAACCAGTCCGATTCCAGGAAACGCCGCTCCTCCGGGGAAGCTTCCGTCTGCCTCCGGTTCTTTACCAGAAGTTCTTCAAGCAAAAGCGCCGCTCCGGGGGTTTCGGATACATAGGCCAGTATATCCCCTGCGGATTTGGCCAGGCCCAGGGGCGAAGGGGAGAGGCCTCCGTTGTCGATCAGGAACTTTGCCCGCAGCAGATCCCGCCCCCCGGCCCTGGTTACGGCAAAGCGGGCGGCCCCCCGGAGTATAGCTTCCATTTGACTGTGTATGTCCCGGTCCGCCGCGGCCGGTCCCGTCCGGTAGGCTCCTTCAGAGAGGATCAGGGGGATCTGGTAGGCCACGGTGGGCTCCCCGGCGAAGGACCAGGCGGCGTACTCCTGCGCCGCCGCCGCCAGCGTTTTGACGGGGTTCTCCGCCCTCAGTTCGGCCCAAAGCTGTTCCCGTCGGGGAAAGAAGAGGGAACCCGCAAGGCGGCCGCCTATTTCCCGTTCCGTTTTCCAGGGGGCAAAGCCGGGGAGGACCAATTCAATGCTTCGTTTTCCCCGGGGGACAAAGATCTCGCAGGGGGCGGTCCCCATGGTTATGCCGTCAATCCGGACCGCCGCGCCCAGGGGCTCGGAGCCGAAAACCAGGACGCTGCCCGGCCGGGATATTCCCGGGTAGAGGAGCAGCATAAAAAGGGCAAAAAGGATAATAACCCCGTAGAGAAGGGCCAGATAAACTCCGGGGCGTATGCCTAAAAAAGGTTTCAAATGGACCCGGTCTTCAGGAAGGGTTTCCGGGGGAGGTTTTTCAAACATGGCGGCATTATAGGCCCCCCTCCGTTACTTGTCAACGGAGCCCCTTCGTGGTAACTTCTTAACCATGACGTCTCAAACCGGTTTTTTAGACAGGCTTCAGGAGATTACCGAGGCCTGTCTTACCTATAGAAAGAAGATCCGGCGCATCAAAAAGGAGAAGCTTCAGGGGAAGAATCCCGTCCTCGACTGGATAGAGGCCTTTCTCTGGGCCGCCGGGGTGGTACTCCTCATCAACCAGTATCTCTTTCAGGCATACCAGATTCCCTCGGGGTCTATGATCGATACGCTGCTGATCAAGGACCGGATCTTTGTCAACAAGGCGATCTACGGCCCGGAGCTGCTGCCGGGAACGGCGAAGCTTCCCAGTCCCGTCCGGCCCAAACGGAACGATATTATCATCTTTGAAAACCCCGCGTATATTTCCCGGGGTCCCGCCTTTGACATCGCCCAGCGTATTATCTATATGCTTACCCTCTCCCTGGTGGATATAGACCGGGACGAATCGGGGGAGCCCAAGGCCCATTTCCTGATAAAGCGGGCGGTGGGTATGGGGGGAGACCATTTTGTCAGCAGCCGGGGGGAGTTGAGCATCCGCTTTGCCGGGGAGGACCGCTGGGTGTCCGAGGGGGAATATGTCGCCGCCCGGAACATGAACCACCATATCAGCCGCCTGGTGGATCCGGCGGACTATCCCGCCCTGGAAGCCACCGGGAAGATCTCCGGCTACAGCGCCCTGGGCCTGAGTCCGCCGTCCTACCTCAGCGCCGCCGCCGGGGAACAGGGCCGGTATACCGATTTTATCACCCGGGCACGGAAACGGCTGGAGATCATGCGCATGGCCAACCCCCACGACAGCCGCTACGGGATGGATCTGGCCAGGTTTAACCTGGGCTGGTACATCCCCGAAGGCCGGATCTTTCCCCTGGGGGACAACCGGGACAATTCCCAGGACGGCCGTTACTTTGGGCCGGTACGGGAATCAAAGGTGCTTGGCAAGGGGGCGCTGATCTACTGGCCCCTGGGGCGGATTAGACCCATACGGTAGGCCGGAATGCGGCTTTGCTTTTCCGGCGGGCCCCTTGACGGCAACAAGGCAGGATCATGTTTAGCAAGTGGCGAAAGTATTCTTATGCCGCTCAAAAAAGCCGGCGCCATCAGCTGTGGTGGATACTGATCTGGTTCGGGGCCTTTTTTATCCTCTATACGATTATTTCCGCTTTTTTCTTTATGGTGGTCCTGGAAAATGAAACCATGCAGCCGGGACTGTACTCCGGGGACAGGCTTATCTTTTTTTCCTACCGGTTGCAGCGTTTTTTTTCCGATTCCAGGGACAGTCCCTTCCGCCGGGGAAACGTCGTTCTGGTGGATCTGGACCGGGGCAAGCGGGGGGGGGTCTTTTCGGGAATCCTGGACAGCCTGATCCGCTTCTTTACCCTGCAGCGCCTGAGCCTGAACGATCCGGGGGGGCGTCTTTTTATTAAAAGGGTAATAGGCCTGCCGGGAGACGAGATCTCGATGATCAATTTTGTCCTCAAGGTAAAACCCGCGGGGGAGATCTACGATTTGACGGAATTTGAACTTGCCGATCGATCCTATACCCCCATCATACCCCAGGTTCCCGCCCTCTGGGATGAGTCGATTCCTTTTTCAGGAAACATGGACCCCGTTGTCCTGGGCGATAATGAATGTTTTCTCCTCTCCGACGACCGGAGCAATACCAACGATTCCCGGACCTGGGGTCCGGTTGATCTGAACCAGATCGCCGGCAAGGCGGTTTTCCGGTACTGGCCCTTTACCCGCCTGGGCCAGCCCTAGGAGCCGGCGGGGCCGTGGAAGCTTCCCTCTACATCCACATTCCCTTCTGCGCCGGGGCCTGCGATTACTGTGATTTCTATTCGACGGCGCCCGGCGAAAAACAGCGGGACCGCCTTACCGGCGCTTTTATTGAAGCGCTGCTCATTGACGCCGAAAGGACCCTGGCCCGCTTTGGCCGTTCCGAAAACGGACCGGATCGGCGGGGCTCCCTGTTCCCGGAGGAGGCTCCCCGGACGGAGCGGTTCCTCCGGGTTCCCACCCTGTACATAGGGGGCGGCACGCCGTCGCTGCTGGGCGCCGCCGGCATGACCCGCCTGCTGGGGGGGCTTATGCCGATGCTGTCCCCTCCCCTGGAATTTACCGTGGAGGCCAACCCGGAATCGTTGGACGAGGCCTTCCTGCGGACCTGCCGGGACTTTGGTGTAACCAGGATAAGCCTGGGGGTGCAGACTTTTTACGAATCTTCCCGCCGTAGCGTGCACCGGACGGGGGACGGAAGGCTGCTCCCGGAAAAGCTTGCCCTGACCGCGGAATACTACGGCGGCAGTTTTTCCGCGGACCTTATCACGGGACTGCCCTGTCAGACGGCGGCGCTTGTTTTAAAGGATGTTGAAAGGCTCCTAGCCTTCAATCCGGGCCATGTTTCCCTCTATGCCCTGACGGTAGAGGAGGGGACCCCCCTGAGCCTGCGGGGAAGATCCGCCGTCCCGGCCCTGCCGGATGAGGAAACCGCGGACCGGCTCTGGCTTACCGGGCGGGACGCCCTGGAGCGGGCCGGATACGGTCAGTACGAAGTATCCAATTTTTCCCTTCCCGGAAAACGGTCGGCCCATAATATACGGTACTGGCGCATGGAAAACTGGCTGGGTCTGGGGCCGGCGGCTTCGGGAACCATCATCGACGATGCGTCCGGTACGGGCCGGCGCTATACCGCCGCCGCCGATGTGGACGCCTACATTGCTTCCGTAAAGGCCGGCGCGTCCGCCGCTACGCCGGCTTTCCGCCCGCCCGCCGGCCTGACGGAAGAACTGGACTCCCCCGCGCTGATAAAGGAAAGTTTTCTCATGGGGTTCCGTTATGTTGAAGGGCCGGACCGGGATCTCTTCCGCCGGCGCTTTTCCGTGGAGGTGGAAGCACTTATTCCCGCCACCCTTGCTGCCTGGCGGCGGCGCGGCCTTGCCGCCGGAGACAAGACGGCCCTTACCAAAGAGGGGCTCCTGTGGCTGAACCCCTTTCTGCTGGACGCCTTTGAGGAACTGTCCTGATTCCGCCTGCGGGTCCATACCCCGCCCCTCTGGGGCGATTTGGACCCGGTAACGATTTGTTTGTTGGGGGTATGGACACGCATAATATCCATACCTTGCGGATCGACGATACCC
>JAISPH010000004.1 GCA_031275035.1 Treponema sp. | reverse complement strand
CCGGAACCGTTCTTTCCGCAGAGCAGCACCGGGTATTTGCCCGGCGGCGGCAGGACCCGCCCCCGGGATGCCAGATCCCAGGTAAGGTCAGCGCCGCCGGAAGGGACCGCGGCATCGGAAATGTCGGCGGTATAATCGCCGCCAAGCATGGCGGCGGCTTCCCGAAGATTCCCCCCGGCAATAGCGCCGCGGATCCGGCTGGAGCTTATGGGATGGGGGCCTTCCATAAGGGTTTCCACAATATCGGTGGGTATGCCCCGCCGGGCGTTTATCCTTTGAATCGCCTGGGCGTCGGTGTCCAAATGGCAGCCGCAGCGGAAGTTGGTTCCCACCGCAAAGAAACTCATGTTTCCGTGTTCCTCCAGGAGCCGGATAAATTCCAGCCCCGGCAGATGCCGAAAGGATTCGGAGAAATCAACAACCAGCATAAGCTCCACGCCCAGGCTCTCTACCAGGGCGCTTTTCTGCCGGAAACTGGAAATGTCCCCCATATAATTCTGGCCCCTGCGGGCCTTCTTATGGTTCTGCCTAAAGGTAATAATCACCGGCACGGAGCTATCGTTATGGCGGACGATGCGGTCGATCAGAACCCGGTGCCCCCGGTGTACCCCGTCGAATACCCCGATGGTCATGGAGGCCTGCTTCCCTCCCAGGGGCAATCCGTCGTTAAGAAACCGGGACCATTCAATTATCTGCATAGGGATACAACCCCCGCCTATTGTTTCCGGATCAGGAGCCGCCGGGTCAGAATTTCCAGCGTATCCCGGTTCTTCCCCGGCGGCAGGGCGCCGATTTCCCGAAGCGCCCGGTTGGTATAGTTTTCCGCATACCGGCCCGCCGCTTCGGCCCCCCCGGACCGGCGGACCAGGTTAAGGATACGGGTCCCCTCTTCGGCGGTAAAGGCCCCCCGGGAAAAAATATCCCGCAGGGTCCCGGAATTGTCCAGCGGCAGGGCGCAAAGCACCGGCAGGGTAATGAGCCCCGCGGCGATGTCGTTCCCCAGGGGTTTCCGGACCAGCTCCTGATTTCCCGTATAATCCAGAATATCGTCGATAATCTGGAAGGCAATGCCGATGTTATAGCCTATCCGTCTGAGCCGCTGGCATACCTCCCTGGGGGCCTTTGCCTCGGAGGCTCCGGCATAACAGGCCAGGGAAAAGAGCAGCGCCGATTTCCCCATGATCTTCCGCAGATAACTCCGCAGGGAAAGATTACTCCTGAACCGGTCGTTGTTCTGTTCAATTTCCATGGTGCAGATAATCGAAATAAGCCGGGCCAGGTTGACGGCGTTTTGCGGAGAGGTATACTCCGCCGTAATAAGAAAACAGCGGGAAAGGAGGTAATCTCCGATAAGAACCGCATCCCGTTTCCCAAAACGGGTATGCACCGTGGGAAGCCCCCGGCGCAGGGGGGAATCGTCGATCACGTCATCATGGATCAGGGTGGCCAGGTGGAGCATTTCCAAGGCGGCCGCAAGTTTGTAGTGCTTCTCCTGGAGTTTGCCGAATTGGGCGGCCATAAGGAATAAGCCCGGCCTGAGCAACTTACCCTTTCCGTTAAAAAGCGCGCTTAGTCCCCCGGAAATAATCGGATTTTCAGAGGCCGATGCGCCCTGTATAATGCCGGAAACCCTTTCCAGGGCTTCCGGCATTCCGGAAAAGTCATTCCAGTAAGAGAACATCGGCGTTACAGACACTTATTTTGAGGGCCCGTCGAGATACCAGTGCCGCCGGCGGGCAAACCTGGTCCCGTTCCACCATTTCTTGAAAAGGGGAACCACCCAGCAATCCAGCCCAAAGGCCCTGCCGCCGCCGCCGAGCAGGAGGAATCCCCCAAAGAGGAACCAAACCTGATTCCAGGCGAACATTCCCGAAAGGGTGAATACCAGGCACATGACTATCGAAACCGCCGCGGCCCACCAGGTAAAGAGGCCGCCCATCATCGCCAAACCGATCAGGATTTCTACGAGGACGACCATTAACTGGAAAACCTGGAAGGGAATATAGGCGGCCATGCCGTCCATAAAGGTAGTTCTGAACCAGGTTGCCACCACTCCGTTGGTGTTAAAAATGGATTTGCTCAAATCCCAGACACCCTCGAAGGTACTCCCCGCAGCTCCCGATGCGGAACTTACCACATCGGCCGTGGCGCCTGAAACCGCCTCCGCGGCGGTGCCAAAGAGATCCCCCGCGGCATCGGCGGCGGTGCCAAAAAGGTCCTCCGTCCCGCTGCCAAAGAGATCGGCAACGCCGCCGGCGGCGCCGTCAGCGGCGCCGAAAAGGTCCTCCCCGGCCCCGCCCGCGGGTTCCACCCCGGACTGTAGCACCCCGGGAGAGAACATCCACCCCGATTTGCTGCCCTGGGACCAGGAAAACCAGCCTTCGCCTATCTTGTTGATCCCCTCAAAGACCCACATGAGCCCCAGCCAAAGCCGGAAGGGGAGGATCCAGTAGCCCCTGGTTTTGTAGGCCCCAAAGCCGCGGATAAAGGAACGGCCCTGCCGCATGTCCAGAAATTCATGTTTGATGTACTCCCAGCACTGGTTGAATCCGGCAACCCCGATAAGGTAGTGAAGGTTTACGATGTGCTTCATGGCCATGGCGAAGAAGCCCGAAAGCTTAATGCCCATGGCATTGGAGACCGCATACTTACCCCCCACGGAAACCATAAACCCGTGGAAGTTGGACTTGAATTTTTTCGCCCCCTGGCCCTCGATGTCCGCAATGATGTTATGGGCCGCGGTCTCGCCGGTCTGCACGGCGGTTTCCACGATCTGGGGCAGGGGCTTTTCATCTTCGATAAACCAGAGGTTGTCCCCCACGGGAAACACCTCGGGATGATCCACCGAGCGGATTTCATCGGTCACGAGAAGCCGTCCCTTGCGGTTCCGCTTGGGGGGGCCGTCCCCGGAATTTTCAAGGTTTCTGCCAAAGGGACCCTTGGCAAGATCCAGGGAATCGGCAAAGCCGCAGCCCGTAACCCCGGCGGTCCAGATAAAAGTGCCGGTTTCCAGGGTGGAACCGTCCTTGAGCTTGACCACCCCCGGTTCAGCCCCCACGATGGGGGTACTAACCAGCAGTTCAGCCCCATGGCGTTTCATGTAAGAGACGACCTTCTCCCGCAATTCCTCTTCCAGCATGGGCAGAATGTTCGGCAGGGCCTCCACGACCACAATATGGACCTCGTTTTTGGCTATCAGCCACTTGGCGCACATGACATCCCGCCACTCCAGGAGCTCCCCGGCCATTTCAATTCCCGTAAAGCCCCCGCCGGCCACAACAAAGGTAAGCATCTTCTGGCGTTTAACGCGGTCCTGTTCGGCCACCGCCTTCTCGAAAATATCGTCAATATGATACCGGAGTTTCATGGCGTCATCGAAAGACCAGAGGGTAAAAGAATTCTCCTTAATCCCCGGAATGCCAAAGAATTCCGGCTCGGCGCCGCTGCCAAGGACCAGATAATCGTAATCGTAGACCCTTACGGCGGACCGGGCCTGTTTCTGTGCAAAATCAACGGAGACAATGGTATCAAGGACTACCTTGATTTTGGAGGCCCCGAATATCTTGGCATAGGGAACCCGCACCGAATCGGGTTCGACCCGGTGTCCGGCGACTTCATGAAGTTCCGTCATCAGGGTGTGGAAGGGATGCCTGTCTACAAGTGTGATAGTAACATCGCTGTCGTGTTTGTACTTTTTCGCCAGCTTTTTGGCAGCCGCAATTCCCCCGTACCCTCCCCCGAGAATGAGGATATTCTTTCCCTTTCCCATAAAAAACTCCTGTTACGTTTTTGGTTACTTGGCCGAGGCGAGAGCCTGCTTTACGACATCCAGACAATCCTTAACCTGTATGGATACACCGGAAACCCCGTCGGGCGCATTATTAGCCTTGAGCTTTATACTGTCCGGATTCTGGGCCTTGACCAGGGCGGCGGCAAAGGCGGCGGCCTGTTCATCCCACCTCTTCTTCGCATCCGTCATAGGATAGCCCTTGGCCCGGGACGTAATCATTTTGGAAGGATTCACGCTGGCGGGCATACCCTGGAGTATCCCGTTCCAGAGCACATCCACGATAGTCCCGTTTACCACGGTATCAAGGGCGGAATTTTTGGTGTGGTAGGAATCCGCCGCGGAGGCTTCCGCATAGTACCAGCCATCCTTGTAAGCGCCCTTTGCAACAGCCTTGGCCTTCAAGGCCTTGGACGCCAGGTCGAAGAAGGGCTTTGCGTTGGAGGGCCCTCCCGGTACGGAAACAGCCTTGGTATCCTGGCTTGAAACAAGGTGCCCCTCCACCGCGGCGGCCTGGGTCGCCCAGGTAGCGGCGGCAGGCACGGCGCCCGAAGCGGCGATGGTCTTAAGGTCCTTTGTTCCCGCGTTAAGGCTCAGAATATTCCATGCGGCGGAAGCGATTTTACCTCCCTTAACCTCAATAACCACCTGATTCTTCTGATTATTGACATAATCCGCATCCTGGGCAAAATAGAACCCGTCCTTGTAATTCTGGGCAAACAACGCCGCAGAACAGAACAAGGCAATCACTCCGACAAATACTCGTTTTTTCATACTTTTCTCCTTATCGTATGATAATCTTAACTATTATTTTAGAATATTTTATCAAGTTTTTTAATATCCTCAAAGGATTTATTTATATTTCCCCAAAATATACCGGCTTGACCTATGGACCGGCATATTGAGAAGGATAACAGGGATAACAAGAACAGGATCAGCA
>JAISPH010000206.1 GCA_031275035.1 Treponema sp. | reverse complement strand
GGGAGCGGGAACCGGGGATTTCCTGGCGAAACCGGCCGTTTGAGCTTTTTTTCATACCATCATTTTTAGGCTGAGAGGCTGGGCGCTTATAACCATGATTAAATCAGTGTTGCCCTAGGGTTCAACCCGTTTACGGTCTCTGGGGAAGAGGCTCGCCTCCTTTACATTGTCAAGGCCAAGAATTTTCTGGGTAAGCCGCTCGCAGCCTATGGCAAAGCCGCCGTGGGGCGGGCAGCCGTATTTGAGCAGAAAAAGATAGTCCTTAAAATCTTCCGCCCTCAGGCCGAATTTGGGGAGTGCCTCGAGGAAGGCCCCGTAGTCGTGCTGCCGCCTGCCGCCGGAGGTAATCTCCAGGCCCCGGAAAACAGCGTCGAAACTCATGGTAGAAGCGGCGGCGGCTTCCCTGCCGGCGGCTTCCTTGCCGGCGCCCTCTCCCCCGGTTTCCAGGGGATAGGTATAGAAGGGCCGGTGCCGCCGGGGAAAACGGTTGACGAAGATCAGGTCTATGCCCTTTTCCCGGAGGGCCCATTCGCAGAGGATCCGTTCCGCCTCGGGGTTAATATCGAAGATACGGCCGCCCCCGGCCTTCCCGTTGGCGATCCTGAGGGCCTCGTCATAGGAAACCGTAGGAGCCTTAAAGACCGCGTCCGGCGGGGGAACCCGGGCCGTCCAGAGGGCCAGCTCGGGGCCGTTCTTCCGGGCCACCGCCTCGAAGATATGGGCAAGGAGGCCCTTCTCCAGTTCGATAAGCTCCTCCTCGGATTCGATAAAGCCCATCTCCACATCCATGGAGACATACTCGTTAATATGCCGGGGGGTATCGTGCTTTTCGGCCCGGTAGACAGGCCCGATTTCAAAAACCCGTTCCAGCCCGGAGGCTACCATAACTTCTTTATAAAACTGCGGCGACTGGGCCAGGTACACCTTGCGGTCAAAGTACTCCACCTCGAACAGGTTGGTGCCCCCCTCGGTGCCGCTTCCCACAAGCTTGCTTGTCTTAATTTCCGTAAAATCCTGTCCCCGCAGGTATTCGGCGAAGGCTTCGATAATAACGGCTTGAATTTTGAAGATCCCCCGGATCTTCGGATTCCGCAGAGAGAGGATCCGGTTGTCGAGTATGGTCTCAAGCCCCGCCCTGGAGGCGTCGGCGTTTACCTGGTAGGGAAGATCCGGCCCGGCCCGGGCAAGGCATTCCAGGGAACGGACCTTCAGTTCCGCCCCGCCGGGAGCCTTTTCGTTTAAGGCGGGCAGGCCCCGGACCCGGATCGCCGACTCCAGGGTCAGGGGGCTTCCGCCGGCGGAAACCGGCTTTTCCTCCAAAACAAGCTGAACCAGCCCGGACCGGTCCCGGAGCATCACAAAGACCACTCCTCCCAGTTCCCTGATCCGGTGGACCCAGCCCGAGGCTTCCGCCTCCTCCCCCGGCCTGTCCCGGGCGGCGGCTCCTATGTCTTTGGCAAGAACGCGCATGATCTACCCCTGCTGTATTAAGGCTTCCACCTGGGTCCGGGCCAGTTTCGCCTCCGCCCTGCCGCCGGTGGCGGCCAGAACCTTGCCCACCAGAAAAGCCGTCAGGGTCTGACGGCGCCTGCCGCCGGCCTCCGTTTGACGGGCTTCGGCTACGGTTCCGGCCTCCGCCGCGGCCACCGCCTTAACCGCTTCGGCTATTTGGGCGGGGTCGGTGATCTGCTCCCAGCCCCGTTCCCGGATAAGCTCCTCCGGGTCCCGGTCCTCCGCCAGCGCCGCCTCAAGGGCCTCCTTGCCGTTTTTGCCCGACACCCGCCCCCGGATCAGCGCCGCGGTCAGCGCCGCAAGCCGGCGGGGGGTCAGCTTCAACTGGCCAATCCGCTGGACCGGAATGCCCTCCCGGTTAAGTATATGTTTTATGTCGGTCAAAAGAAAGTTGGCGATACGTCCCGCCGCGGTTCGTTTTTCCAGGCCCCGTTTGACCGCCTCGGCGGCGGCTTCCTCAAAATAATCCGCCTGGGCCTTCTCTTCGCAGATAAGATCCGCCTGTTCTCCGGTAAGGCCGTAATCCCCGGCAAGGCGGCGGACCCGGGCCTGGGGCAGTTCCACAAGGGCGTCCTCCACGGATTGAAGAAAAGCGCCGTCAGGAACAAAGACCGGAAGATCCGGCTCGGGGAAGTAGCGGTAATCCTGGGCATTTTCCTTCTGCCGCATGGGCATGGTCTCATCCCGGTTTTCGTTCCAAAGCCGGGTTTCCTGGACCACGGCCTTCCCCGCGTCCAAAAGTTCCCCCTGGCGTTTTATTTCATAATCCAGGGCCAGCCGTACAAAACGGGAGGAGTTGAGGTTCTTTATCTCAACCTTTTTCCCCAGCCCCCCGCCGGGAATGTTGATCGACACATTGGCGTCCGCCCTGAGGGAGCCCTCTTCCATGTTGCCGTCGCAGACCCCCAGGTAACGGACCATGCGCCTCAGCTGATGGATAAACAATTCCGCCTCATCCCCGTTTTCCATATCCGGTTCGGTAACAATCTCCAGCAGGGAAACTCCCGCCCGGTTATAGTCCAGAAGAGACGCGGTGCCGGTGTGGATCATCTTGCCCGCATCCTCCTCAAGATGACATTCCTTGATCCGCACCTTCTTCCTGACCGGCCTTGAACCGGGATGCCGCCCCCTTCCCTCCAGTTCCACAAAGCCCTCCTGTCCCAGGGGGGAGGCGAACTGGGAAATCTGATAGTTCTTGGGCATATCGGGATAGAAGTACTGTTTCCGCTCAAACCAGGTCTTTTCGGGGATGCGGCAGTTAAGGGAACGGGCCACCATCGAGCCCATGCGCATGGCTTCGATATTAAGGGAGGGCAGCACCCCCGGATACCCCATGCAGACGGGACAGACATTGGTATTGGGCTCATCCCCAAAGGCGGAACGGCAGCCGCAGAAGACCTTGGTTTTGGTTAAAAGATGAATATGGACCTCAAGTCCTATAAACGACTGGTACATGGCTAACTCCAAAAGGCCCGGTATCCCTGGGGACGGGGAAAGGGATGGGCCGCTTCGTAGGTTTCGGCGATATCCAGGATAACGCCCTCCGCAAAGGCCCGGCCTAAAAGCTGAACCCCCACGGGGAGCCCCCCTTCAACCTGGGCGGGAAAGGAGAGAGCCGGAAGCCCCGCCAGATTGGCGCAGCAGGTATAGAGATCCGCCGCCTTCTGGGCAAAGGGGGACAGGGCCGCATCGCCCCGGCCAAAGGCCCTGGTGGGGAATACCGGCATAAGTATGGCGTCGAACCGGGGAGAGCCGCCGCCGTAACCGGAGCTTCCCAGCAGAGCCTCGAAACTCCGGCGTATTCCCGCCCTGATCCGCTGGGCCCGGAGATAGTACCGGTCCTGAAAACCGGAACGGAGTACAAAGGTCCCCAAAAGGATACGCAGCTTTACCTCGGCGCCGAAGCCCGCCTCCCTGGTTTTGTCGATAAGGTCGTCGGGGTTTTCCGCCCAGCCGGGCCGGCGGCCGTAACGTATACCGTCGAAGCGGGCAAGGTTCGCGCTGGCTTCGGCGGCGGCAATGGTATAATAGGCGGGAACCCCGTATTTGAGAATGGGCAGTTCCACATCCTCAAGCTTATACCCAAGGGCAATAAAACGTTCCTTAGCGGCTTCAAAACCCCGGCGGACCTCCGGCTCCAGTTTCGCCGCTTCCGCCGCAATCCGGGCGGCCGAAGCCGCCCCATCCGCGATTTCACCGGTCCCGGCGGCGGCGGCAAGGGCCCTGGCGACGGCCTCCGCCGGGAGGACCCCGATGGTCCTGGACCGGCCCCTTTCCTCCAGGGGCGGCGCGCCGGGGGGGGCGTCCTGAGAGGTCTGATCCAGGGGATCCTTCCCCCGGATAACGGAAAAGACCGACCGGCACCGGGCTGCGGTATCGGCAAGGACCCCTATTCCCTCAAGGCTTGAGGCATAAGCCACCAGGCCGTACCGGGAAACGGCGCCGTAGGTGGGCTTTAATCCAGCCACCCCGCAGAAGGCCGCGGGCTGCCGCACGGAACCTCCCGTGTCGGAACCAAGGGCGAAGGGAACCAGCCCCGCCGCCACCGCCGCGGCGGATCCCCCGGAGGACCCCCCGGCGACCCGGCTCTGATCCCAGGGGTTGTTGGTCCGTTTAAGGGCCGAAGCGTCGGTGGAAGAGCCCATGCCGAATTCATCCATGTTGGTCTTGCCTATTACCGCCGCTCCGGCGGCTTCCAGCTTCTGTACCGCCGTAGCGGTATAGGGGGAGCGGAGGCCCTCCAGCAGTCTGGACCCGCAGCTTATGGAAAAACCCTTCACCGCGATATTGTCTTTTACCGCAAAGGGAAGCCCCTTGAGACCGGCCGGGCCGGAACCGGGGGAAACGCCGGCCTCCCCCGTCATGGACGGCGCCGCCACGGATGACGCCGAACCGGGGGTAAATTCGATAAAGGCCCCTATCTTTTCTTCCCAGGCTTGAGCATAGGATAAATAGCCCTCGGGCAATGTGTATGGCATGGATCAATACTCCGCACTAATTTTTACCGGGGCGAAAAAATAAACTATTCGCCTTTACGGTGATTTTTACAGGACGTTAGGAACCACAATGAAGGGGCCGTCCCGATCGCCCGCATTATTCAGCAGATCGCTGTTTAACGGCCAATCATTCAGGCCCTGAGGATTATGAGGAGGATTATCAGACCGGAAGTGGCCGGAAGAAACAGTCCGGGCGGAGGAAAAATGTGCAATAGAGGCGGCGTCCCCGGGAAAGGCCGCCCCATCCCCGTCGGCCGCCTGCATAGCGGCAAAATACCCGAGCATCTGCTCAAAGGCGGGGAAAGCGCCGGCCAGCTCCTCCGCATCCATGCTGAGGTGGGCCAGGGCGGCGGTTTCCTGTAGATCTTCGATTTTCATGTCTTATAATGACACAAAAAAGTATACGCTGTCAAGCATATTTATACAGGAAACCGGACGGGGAATGCATATTATTACAAAACAGGGCCGGATACGTCCTACAAAACACGTTCCAGAACCATGTAGAAGGCGGTACCTCCCAGAATGCTGAGCAGGGCGTTTCGTTTCCAAAGATGAACTGCCGCGGTAAAGGCCGAAGCGGCAAGAACCGGCAGGGCCCGGGAAAGATCCTCCTTGATGGGGGCGCTGACAGCGTTAAAGGCCAAAACGGTCATGGCCGCCGGGGGCGCCGTTTTTTCCACCAAGGCAAGAAAGCTCTCCCTGAGGTTCCGCCTGGAGGTCCGCTTTGACGGCGGGTCCTCCCGGCCCTTATCCGCCGGAAGATCCGGCGGTCCGGGATCCTTTCCGGCCCCCGGCTTCCGCTCCCGGAAAAAGAGGAACGGAAAGACCCGGCAAAACAGAATAACCGCCCCCATGGCAAAGGTCATAACGAGGGCGGCGTTTACGCTTACCTTCATGTACCCTCCGGGCTTAAGGGCGGCTGTTCCCTGGCGCCGGGAACAGCCAGAACCTGGATCAGGATCAGGGATACCGCCAGGGCGGCGAGAATGGTCAAACGAGGGGGCAGAACCAGAACCGCCAGGACCGCCGCCGGAGCCGGGATAAGGAAGGGCGTCAGATAGGCCCGGCCGGACTGCGCCGCCGCCTTCCGGGCCTGGAGGAACTGCTCTATCATAAGGACCACAAAGAGGGCGGTCAGGGCAAAGCCTATCCCTTCCATGCCGAAGGGAAGAAGGGAGCCCGCGGCTGCGCCGAGGAGGGACCCGGCGATCCAGTAGCACTGATCCAGGAGGGCCGTCAAAAACATAAACAGGGGCCGGTCCCCGCCGCCGTCCTCCTCCGGCAAAGAGGAGAGAAGGGCGAAGGTTTCATCCGTCAGGGCAAAGACAAGGTAGCCCTTAAAGGGGCCTGAGGCGTTGAAGCGCTTAAACATGGTAATCCCATAGGCCATGTGCCGGGCGTTTACCACCAACTGTACCAGAAGCGCCTCCCAGAGCCCGGCCCCCGCAGTAAAAAGCCCCACCGCGATAAACTGGCCCGCCCCGGCGTACATGACCACGCTCATAACCGGGGCGAGCCACCAGGGGTATCCCGCGCCGGCCAGCAGCAGGCCGAAGGCAACGCCTATCGCCACATACCCCAGCAAAACGGGGAAGGAATACTTAAGCGCCCTGGAAAAGATTTTAAGCCGGCCGTACATGGTAAGGGCAATAATATCAAAAACACAATAAGATTGACAAGAAATCCCGAAAATACTAAACTCCCCTTAACCAGTGAGCGGTAACTGAGGAGATCATTCGATGAAGACTGTCATGGTTGTTGATGATTCTCAAATAATGAGAAGAATCGTGAAAAGTACGTTTTCGCAGTTAAACATTCCCTGCCAATATGTTGAAGCTCCCAATGGGGAAGAAGCCCTGCTGCGCCTGCAGGAACAGAAGATCGATTTGATTCTGCTGGACTGGAACATGCCGAGGTTGTCGGGCATTGATTTTCTGAAGAAAGTCAGAAATATGGAAGACTACAAGGATCTGCCTATCATCATGGTTACCAGCGAAGCCGCAAGGCTTAACGTGGTAGAGGCCCTCAGCAGCGGCGCCACCGATTACATCGTTAAACCGGTTAATGAAAAAATATTTTTCGAAAAGCTCAGTAAAATAGCGATCTAAAAAACGCGTATAAGAAAACGTAAAAGGAAGCAGGTATGGAAAGATATATTAAACCCTTTGTAGATGTATGCGTCAGTGTTTTCAAGGATTTTGTCGGCTGCGAGCTTGCCGCGGGGCACCCCTACTTTGAAAACAAAAACGCTCCCCAGGACTGGGATATATCCGCAATTATAGGACTTACCGGCGAAGCCCGGGGCGCGGTAGTTATCTCGATGAAAACGGAACTGGCCGCAAAGCTTACGGGGCTGCTGACCGGATCGGAACACAAAGAGCTGGACGAGGAAGTGGTGGATGCGGTGGGCGAAATCGTCAACATCATAGCGGGAAACGTCAAGCGGGAGCTTGAAGAAGCCTTCAGGCTGGTTATCTCCCTTCCTTCAATTGTTAAAGGCAGGGGGCACACCATTAAATGGTCCACCAATCTGGCCAGAATCATGTGTATCCCCTTTACGGTTTTTGAAAACAGCTTTTGTCTTTCGGTGGCGATTGAATCGGCCAAGGGAACCTAAGCGCCGCTATGCGCCTTGCCATTACGGCGGAGGAACGGCGTATCCTCTTGGCGGACGCCCGGGAAAGCATTGCCGCGGTTCTGGAAAAGCGGAGCCCCTCCTGCGAACGGGCGACGGCGGCGGAACATTCCGCCCTGGCAAAAAACTGCGGCGCCTTCGTTACCCTGCACATCGAAACGAACCGGGGCCGCAGGCTCCGGGGCTGCATAGGCAGAATGACCGCAGCGGAGCCGCTGGAACAGACGGTCCGCGCCATGGCGGTGGAAGCGGCCTTTGCCGATCCCCGCTTCCCTCCCCTTTCCCCGGATGAATTGCAGTGTTGCCATATTGAAATCTCCGTCCTTTCCCCCATGGAGCTCTGCCCCGATCCCCGGACGGTACAGCTGGGGGTCCACGGCCTTTACCTGATCCGCCGCGGCAGGGCCGGGGTGCTGCTTCCCCAGGTGCCGGTGGAACAGGGCTGGGACCGGGACGAATATCTGGATTATATCTGCGTTAAAGCGGGGCTCCCCCCCCATTCGTACGACGCCCCGGATGCAAAGCTCTATACCTTTACCGCGGTAGTGTTCGGGGAAGAATAGCCGGAGCCGGCAACATAACAATCCCTCCCTGAAGGAGAACGTAACGGCGTTTGCGCCGCCAAGCGCCTCGCCTGCCCGGCGTATATACGCAGTTCGCCTAATCGCATCTTCCCCGGAAATAAAGCGAATGCGTGTTACATCCGCCCCCCGGCATATAGACGCAGTTCGTATAATCGGCCCTTTCCCGGTATATATACGCAATTCGTATATATCGCCGCCCCGCCGCATATAGACGTAGTTCGTATATATCGCCCCGGGATCGCCTACAGTGTACGTTCTTCGGACGTGCGCTAGTGGAAATTATGGTACAGTGTACGCGTCCCCCGCCGAATGTTTATAATAAGCCCATGGGCGGCCTGTATTCGTTTGTACTGGTGGATGATGAAACGGAGATCCGGGAGGGGATTCGGAATGCCATACCCTGGGGGGAGCTGGGCTTTTCCTTTGCCGGCGCCTGTACCAACGGTTTTGAAGCCCTGGATCTGGCGGAACGGATCCGGCCCGATGTGGTAATGACCGACATTAACATGCCCTTTATGGACGGTCTTTCCTTTACGGACCGGCTCCTCGGCATTTCTCCCCTGACCAAGGTGCTTATCATTTCCGGGTACGATGATTTTGAATATGCCCGCAAGGCGCTGCAGCTTCAGGTCTACGACTATATCACTAAACCCGTAACCCCCCTGGAGTTCAGGGAGGTCCTTTCCAAGCTGAAGCATACCCTGGACGGGGAGCGGGAAAAACGGCGGGATCTGGAACATATCAAAAAGCAGCTTGCCGAAAGCCTGCCCCTGCTGCGGGAACGTTTTCTGGTGCGCCTTATCGAAGGAAAGCTCGACCGGGAGGCGATCCGGGAACGGGTCTTCTATTTTGGTCTGCCCCTTCCCCTGGATTCCGCCGCCTATGCCTGCCTGGTTCTGGATTTTGTGCACCGCCGGGGGGGCGAAAATTTTGACATCGATCTTCTGACGGAGCGGAACATTCTGGAAGAAACCCTGGGGGCGAAACCGGATTATGCGCCCTCCGCGCCGGGCATACTCTTCCAGGACAGCGCCGACCGGCTGGTAATTCTGATTTGGGGGGATACTCCTCCCAGGGTATACCGGGAGGGGCTTAAAACGGCGGAATTCCTCTGCCATAATCTTCAGTCCCTGGGTTTTAAGGATACCGGCCTGGGGGTGGGGGAGGCGGCGGATACCCTGGATACCCTTTCCGTTTCCTACAATACGGCGGTAGAGGCGCTTTTGGCGGCGCAGCTCCGGGGGAAAAACGGCGTGGCCGCCTACCGGGAGATAATGGGAAAAACCGGATCCCCCAGGTCCGGGCCGGACCCCCGCTGGGAAAAACGCATTGTCGCGGCCCTCAAGGCCGGGGGACGGGACGAAGCCTCCCGTCTGGTCGGTAAAATGGCGGAGTACTTTCAGCAGGTTCCCTTTACCCTTGAGGAATACCGCATTAAACTTGCCCTGATATTGGCGGCGCTGATCCGCTGCTGCGAGGATCTGGAGATCCCCGGCGCGGAGATCTTTCCCTCCGGGATGGACCCCTTCGCCGAGATAGCCCGGCTTACCAGCCTCGACGCGGTCCGCCTCTGGTTTGTCGGCCTTACGGAACGGATCGCCGGCTATACTCAGACCCGGCAGGAGAACTTTGCCCAGGTTAAGGTCCGGGAGGCGCTGGAATATCTGGAGTCCCACTATGCCGATCCTTCCCTGTCCCTGCAAAGCCTCTGTAAAAAACTGGATATCAGCATGAGCTATTTCAGCGCCAATCTGAAAAAGTACCACAACAGAACCTTTGTGGAAGAGCTGACCGCCATCAGGCTTACCAAGGCGATGGAACTGCTGCGGACCACGGACCTGATGACCTACGAGATTGCCGGACGGATAGGCTACCGGGACGCCCATTACTTTTCCCTGAGCTTCCGTAAATTTACGGGGCTTACCGCCACGGAGTACCGTTCCGCGGCCGCCGCCGCTGGTCCCGGCGCCGGAGATCCCCATGTCCTGTCCTGATTCCGGGGCAAAGGGCCCCCGGCGTTTTCACAGTATTCAGGTAACCATCGCCATCGCCTTTGCCTCCCTTTCGGTGGTGCTTATCGTGGGGGCCATCCTTATCGCATTCAGGGTAACCGAAGAAACCGCCCGGATCGCTTCCCGGCGCTACACCCAGCAGCTTGTCCGCCAGGTTACCAATAACATCGAATTTTACATTGACTACCTCTACTCTGTTTCGACCATTCTGCAGGCGGATGCCGGGGTACAGGAATACCTGGACGCCGGTCCCGGAAAGAGAGGGGAAGACGCCGCCGGAACGGCCCAATCGGCGCTGAATGTCATGGTAAGCACCCGGAACGATATTTCCCTGATAGGCATTTTCGGCTACCGGGGAGAATTTATCATCTCCGACCGGGACCGGACGCTGAATTCCTTTACCGATCCGGTCCGGCAGTCCTGGTATACCGCCGCGCAGAACGGCCGGGGCGAGCCGGTTATCTCCTCCTCTCATGTGCAGCATATTGTCAAGGACCGGTACCCCTGGGTTATTTCCCTCTCACGGGAGATCGTCGATCCCGAGACCCGCCGGGGCAAGGGGATACTCCTGGTGGATCTGAACTACCGGATCATTGACCGGATCTGCAGTTCCGTCCAGTTGGGCCGGCGGGGCTATATCTTTATCGTGGACCGGAACGGAGATGTCGTCTACCATCCCCAGCAGCAGCTTCTTTACGGAGGCTTAAAAACCGAGAATATCCGCCGGGTCATTGAGGAGCAGGCCAATTATTTTTCCGGGGATGATGAAGACCGGGACAAGTTCTACAGCGTGGAGGCCATGTACGCCACCGGCTGGAAGGTGGTAGGGGTAAACTACCGCAGCGAATTTGTAGAAAACCGGGAATCGATACGGCGGAATTATGCCCTTTGGGGGCTCCTCTTTTTGGCCGTTTCGATGGTCATATCGATTCTCCTCTCTCAGCGTATATCAAAACCGATAAAGAAACTCCGCCGTTCCATGCGGGCCGTGGAACAGGGGGATTTTGACGTTACCGCGGATATCCATTCCTCCAACGAAATCGGAGAACTGGGGATGGACTTCAACATCATGGTCGGAGAGATCAAGAAACTCCTCCGGCGGGTTACGCTTGAACAGGAACAGAAACGGAAAAGCGAACTTAATGCGCTGCAGATGCAGATCAATCCCCACTTCCTCTACAATACTCTGGATTCGGTGATATGGATGGCCGAAGGGGGCAAACAGGAAGAGGTAATCGCCATGAGCTCCGCCCTGGCCCGGCTGTTCCGCCTCAGTATCAGCAAGGGCAAAGAGATCGTCGATGTGGCTTCGGAACTGGAGCATGTAAAAAATTATCTTACCATCCAGAAGATCCGCTACAAGGATCGCCTGGATTACCGCATCGAGGTGGACGACGCCGTTAAATCCTGCAAGATCGTCAAGATCATCCTTCAGCCCCTGGTGGAGAATGCCATCTATCACGGCATAAAGAACAGCTCCGCCGCGGGAACGGTGCGTATTTCCGGCTACCGTACCGGAAAGGGGATGGATCTGGTGGTCCGGGACGACGGGACCGGGATGGACCGGGAAAGCCTTGAGCGGCTCAGGCAAAAACTCAGCGCCCCGGGACCCGCCGGGGAAGAGAAGCCGGGTCCCGGTTCCCGGCCCGGCAGCGGCGTCGGGGTCCGCAATGTAGACGAACGGATAAAGCTCTACTTCGGCCCCGCCTACGGACTGGAATTTGAAAGCCGGGAAGACGAGGGCACCACGGTGTTTATCCATCTTCCGGCCATAGAAAAGGAAGCGGAATGATAAACTTTTTCAGCCGGCGGACGCGGCGGCTCCGGGCCCTTTTTGTCCCCGCCGTCCTGGCGGTCATTCTCCTTTTGGGAAGCCTGATCATCCTCTTTTTTACCCGGACCCCTTCCCGGCGGGAAATAAAAATAACCGCGGTTATCAAGGCCATTGCCAACGATTCGGAATTTTGGGAGGTGGTAAAGACCGGCCTCCGGGCGGGGGCGGTGGAATTCGGCGTAAACCTGGACATACAGGGGCCCTGGGCGGAGAGCGATATTGAAGGGCAGATCCGCATTATCGATACGATTCTTGACAACGATCCTCCGGCGGCGCTCATCCTGGCGGCCACCGACTATATCCGGCTTGTACCGGCGGTTGAAAAAGCCGCCGCCCTGGGGGTTAAGGTGATTACCATGGATTCCGGGGTGGACAGTCCCCTGCCCCGTACCTTTGTGGCGACCAATAACAGCGAAGGCGGGGAAAAGGCCGCCAGAGAGATGATACGGATTCTGGAACCGGGGAACAGGCTGGCCATTATCAACCATGTCCGTTTTGCCACCACCGCCATGGAACGGGAGGAGGGTACCAGAAGAATCCTGGACCGGGACGGCCGCTATCCCGTCATCGGCGCATGGTTTACCGATAACTTTGAGGAAAACGCCTACGCCATCACGGTACAGATCCTCAGGGATCATCCTGATCTGGGAGGTTTTCTGGCGATGAACGAAGTTTCCACCGTCGGCGTCGCCAGGGCTCTGCGGGATACCGGGACTGCGGGGAAGATCCGGCTGGTAGGTTTCGACAGTTCTCTGACGGAGATTCAGTTTATTGAACAGGGGGTTATCGCGGCCACGGTAATACAGAAGCCTTTCAATATGGGTTATTTGGCGGTACAGGCCGCCCGGGATGCTGCGGAGAACCGTCCCCTTCCTTCTTTTATCGACACCGGATCGGTGCTTATCACCGTGGAAAACCTCTACGAGCCGGAGAACCAGAAATTGCTTTTTCCCTTTGTGGAATAGGGCCCTGTGGAACGGGGCCTTTGTTTCTTACCCAATGGAGAAACTTCCGTATATTTTACCCGGATTATAGCGGCAGATTTTAGAGTCCCAGTATCTCGTGCACCTTATCCTGTATCTGGGCGCTGGAAAAAGGTTTCCCCAATATGCCGGCGGCGCCCTTTTGCATGATCTCCGAAGCGGTAACAGCATCGGTTTGGGAGGAGATCATCAGAATTTTAGCCGCCGGATTAATTTTCAGCATCTCTTCCAAACAGGTAAGCCCATCCATTTTCGGCATGGAAATATCCAAGGTTACCAGATCGGGTAATGATTCGGAGAACATCCGCAGGCCGATCTCGCCGTCAGCGGCGGAACCCACCACGGTAAAATTTTCCCCCGCCAAAGATCGTTCAATAGCCTTGCGCATAAGCAGGGAATCATCAACGATAAGCAGTTTCATGGGAACCTCCAAAAATTTGATAGAGTTGTCCGGAAGCTCCGGTTTCCGGACATAAACGTTCAAAAGCGGCAAAAAACACGGATTTCGCCGGAAATCCATGTTTTCTGAGAGGCCTGTCCGGGCCTTTTCGAAAGGCCCGGTTTTGAAAAAGATTTATCCCAAAACCAATTCCATCGAACCAAAGGTTCATACCAACCTGGTTTTGGAACTAGCTCCCCCATTATATACCGGAGGTCCGAAACTGCCTATAGGGAGGCGCTGAAAAGCCCCGGTTGGGTTTCCAGAACTTCCGGCCAAGGACCGCCGCCGTACCGGGAACGGCTCCCTTGAGGCCTCCCGGCCTTTCCGGTAGGATAAGGCATGAAGCGCAGCGAAACCCGGATGGCCCGGTTGGTCCGGCATTGGTACAATTCCCGTCTGGCGGTCATCTTTGAAAGCCTGATCATCGGGCTTATTACCGGCCTAGTGGTCGTTCTTTTTAGAATTCTGCTGAACCATGCCGATGTTCTGCGCCGCCGGCTTTACGGCGCTCTGCCGGAGCTGCCCCTCTATTGGACCCTGCTTTGGATTTTCGGCCTTATCGCCGGGGGACTTTTCCTGGGCTGGGCCGCCAAGCTGAGGCCCATGATCAAGGGAAGCGGCATACCGCAGATCAAGGGAGCCCTGAACCGGCGCATGACCTTGGACTGGGGGCCGGAACTTCCCCTCAAGCTGATTACCGGTACGCTTGGGCTGGGGGCGGGGCTTTCCCTGGGCCGGGAGGGGCCCTCTATACAAATCGGGGCCTATGTGGGCAAGGGGGTGCTGAGTATTTTTCACCGGCCCCGCCGGGAGCGGAAGATCCTCATCGCCGCCGCATCCGCCGCGGGACTGGCCGCTGCCTTTAATGCGCCCCTGGCGGGGGTGCTCTTTGTGCTGGAGGAACTGCAGTCCCAGTCTTCGCCGCCGCAGGAGGCCGGGTCCTCGGAGGGGGCTTTTTTCCCCCCGCTCTTTCTGGCCTGCGCCATGGGCGCTTCCATAACCGCCGATGCAGCGGCGTCCTATTTTTTTGGCCTCAGGCCGGTTTTCGATTTCAACAGCGTCACCGTGCTGCCCCTCAGCGCTTTTTTCTGGGTGACGCTTCTGGGGGTTCTCTGCGGTCTTGCGGGGGATCTCTTTAAGCGGAGCCTGTACTGTTCCCTCAACCTTTACGACCGGTTCCCGGTTTCCCAGATCTTCAAACCGCTGATCCCCCTGCTGGTTTCGGTTCCCCTGGGCTTTTTTCTCTTCGATCTTATCGGAGGCGGCCATGGCCTGATCGAATCTCTCTCCGTAACCGAAAGATCCCTGGGCATGCTGGCCGTGCTTCTGGCGGGGAAGATCCTCTTTACCGCCCTCTGTTACGGATCGGGAACCGCCGGGGGCATTTTTCTTCCCCTGCTTGCCTGCGGCGCCCTGGCGGGGGATCTGCTGGGGCATCTCCTGATCCGGGGCGGATTCATTGCAGCCGGACAGAACCTGAACTTTATGATCCTGGGGATGGCCGCCTTTTTTGCAGCGGTGGTCAAGGCTCCGGTTACGGGGATGGTTCTGATCCTGGAGATGAGCGGCAACTTTAATCATCTGGGGGGACTGGTGCTGGTCTGCCTTTCCGCCTTTGTTACCACCGAGTTGATTGCATCTCCGCCGGTGTACGCTGTTCTTCTGGAACGGATGCTGAAGTCCGGGCCGCCTGCCGTTAAGGGCTGTCAGCTTGGATGAAGGGCGGGCCTGCCGGGGCCTGCTGGTTCACGGATACCCCGACCTGTACCGGGACCGGCTCTACTTTACCGGCCGGCTTGAAGACGGGCGTTCCTTTGCGGTTATGGAATCCCGCTGGCGTCCCTCTATCCTGGTTGACGGGGGAGACCGGGAACGCTGGACCGCCCTTCTTTCTTCTATAAAGTATGATGAAAACCCGGCGGGGCTTGAAACTTTTTCCGGCCGGGGAGTTCTGATCCGCCTGGGCTTCAGCCGCTACCGGGACTGGTCCTCGGCGGTAAAGCTGCTGGAGAACAGGGTTCCCCTTCACGGGGACCTGAAGCCGGCGGAAGCTTTCCTGCAGGAACGGTTCATCCGGGGGGCCGTACTGATCCGGGGCAAGGCCCGGCGGGGCCGCCTGGTGGATCTGGTTTTCCCGGACCCCGAAATGTTTCCTCCGGAAGAAGCTCCGCCAATCCCTTCTGAACCGGAATTGTTAATGGCGGAGCCTCCTTCCGGGCCCTCTGCCGGGGTCTTCCGCGGCGTACCGTTGCGGATCGCTTCCATTGATATTGAAACCGATACCGGAGACGGCTCTATCCGGGCGGTAAGCCTTGTCTGCCCGGATGCGGCCTCTACCGGAAGCCGGGGTCTTGTCCGGGTACTGCTGCCGCCCTCTGCGCCGGCCCTTCCGTCCCGGCCCGGTTCCCAAGCGGACGCCGGGCCCGCGGCGGGGTTCCCGCCGGGAACCCCTGTTTTTCATGCCGGTGAAGTTTCCCTGTTGAAAAATTTTATTGAAGATATTCAGCGGGAAGATCCCGATGTATTGACGGGATGGAACTTCCTGGACTTTGATTTTCCCCGGCTGGCGGACCGGTGCAGGCATCTTGGGATTCCCTTTGCCCTGGGCCGTTCCCGGGAGGAGGCGAAATTTTTCCCCGCCGGTTCCCCGGAAGCTGCTCCGGTCCATTCCGCGGAACTCCAAAACGGCCCGGGGGGCGGACCGGATCGCCGCTGGGCAAGGCGCCGGTCCGCGGCAGCCCTGGTGCCGGGCCGGCAGGTGGTGGACGCCCTCAGGGTGGTAAGGGCCGGGCCGAAGCGTTTCTCCGATTATACTCTGGATACCGTAGCCAGGGCGGTACTGGGGGAGGGTAAAAGCGCCGCCGCAGGCGGGGATAAAATTGCCGAACTGGACCGCCTGTACCGGGAAGATCCCGCCGCCTTCGGCAGCTACTGTTACAAGGATGCGGAGCTGGTTCTGAAGATACTTGCCAGGACCGGCCTTTTCCGTTTGACCATGGAGCGGGCGGCTTTGACCGGAGTCTTTCTGGACAAGGCCTGGACCAGCGTGGTCAGTTTTGAACGGATCTACGGCATGGAGCTCCGGCGGCGGAAAATTGCCCCGCCGCCCCGGTCCGCGGAAAAGCCGGTATCCGGCGCTTCCGGCGGAACCGTACTGGAGCCTCAAACGGGGCTCTTCAGCAATATAGGGGTCTTTGATTTTCGCAGTCTCTATCCCACGATCATGCGTACCTTCAACATCGATCCCCTCTCCCATGTCCGGGCAGCCGGAACAGAGGACCCAATCGCCGCTCCAAACGGAACGGCTTTTTCCCGGACCCCGGGGATACTGCCGGTACTTATCGCCGGATACTTCGCCGCGCGCCGGCGGGCCCTGGATGCGGGAGACGATATTGCCGCCCATGTCTATAAAATTTTGATGAACAGCTTTTACGGGGTCCTGGGAACCGGGGCCTGCCGCTATGGCCGCACGGAACTGGCGGGGGCGATTACTTCCTTTGCCCGGAAGTGGTTCCTCATTTCCCGGGACTGGTTTACCCGCCGGGGCTGCCGGGTACTCTACGGCGATACGGATTCTCTTTTTGTGGAAACCGGCTTGTCCGATGCCGCGGGACATGCGGAATTCTGCGCTTTTTGCGGAACCCTCGCCGGGGAGCTTAACCAGTTTCTTGCCGGAAAGATACGCCGGGAGTACCGGCTGGAATCCTGCCTGGAACTCCGCTTTGAAAAGGCCTACCGCCGTTTTATGATTCCGCCCTTGCGGGCCTTCGGCGGCTCCGATGATCACCGGGGCAGGGCCAAGGGCTACGGGGGTTATCTGCTCCACCCCGGCGGAAACCTTACGGTAGAGGTAAAGGGGATGGAGGCGGTGCGGAGCGACGTTACTCCCCTGGCCCGGCGGCTTCAGATGGAACTGCTGGACCTTGTCTTCTCCGGCGGCAGCGAAGAGGGCTTTAGGGACGGGGTCTTCAGGCTTATCAAACAGCTCCGTTCCGGAGCCCTGGACGGGGAACTGGTTTACCGGAAGCGGCTTTCCCGGCCCCCCGAGGATTATACCGCCTCCACCCCGCCCCAGGTAAAGGCGGCCCGGACCCTGGGCTGGAAGGGCCGCCGGGGTACGGTGGAGTATGTCTGGACCCTCTCGGGACCCGAGCCGGCCTCCATGATCAGCAGTCCCTATGACTATGATCACTATATCAATTCCCAGATCCTGCCCCTGGTCATATCCATCGCCGCAGCGGCGGGCTGGAACACCGGTTCTTTTCTGCAAAAGGGACGGATCCCCTGGGAGAATGGACAAATGGAATTATGGTAATTGCTCCCAATATGTTATATATATTATAATGGAGCCAGTTCCAAAACCCGGTTGGCGCGAACCTTCGGTTTGATGGAACTGGCTTGGAGAGAAAATTGCTAATTTTTTATAAGCTAAGCATTTACGGCTTATGCAATTTTCTCAGGGGTAAGAAGCTGTTCCAAAAACTGAAGTTTTGAAACAGCCTCAATGAATATCCAATTACATATTAGTCGCATATCGTAGATTTTAAGTTTGTCCGGCGGCGATCTTGCCTCCCCTTGCTTAGGATCGACACTTTCTCCTGGAGGTTGTTTTGCAAAAAAAGGCAGTTTTTTTCATTATGGTGCTGATAAGCAGCATCGGCATTTTAGCGGTAAATTTTTTGATCCTGGCCGCTTTTTCGTCAATTTCCGCCGCCCGGCTCTTACCCCAGGTCGGTATTCCGGGGATACTGTTTGTTTTGGCATACAATCTTCTTTTTATGGCCAGCTCCGCTCCTTTCGGTCCGGATTTTTTCCGGGATCTTTCTGAAGAACGCTATCTAAAGCGGCTCAAAAAAATAGGTTCCGTGCCCATCAAAAGCATTACCTCTATTGTGGTTTTGCAGCTTGTTTTTTTGGGCGTCCTCTTTTTGTTCAGGAGCGATCAGATTGGGGTCCATTCCGCCATAAGGGGCTATCTTTTTATTGCGGCCCTGTCCCTGGGCATGCTGGTGGGAACCTTTATGTATATCCTCCTGGACAGCCTGGTTTGCCGGAGCCTCATGGCCGGTAATTTAGTTGATTATCCCCGGAATCTGCGGGAGAAGCGGCTGGTGATTAAGCTGTTTATCATTCCCCTGGCGGTAGCCCTGGTTTCCATCCTCTTTGCCTTTTCCATATTGCTGCTGGTTCTTATCCGGGCCGGCGGCGATCTGGCGTCCATGAGCGCCGGTTCGTGGTTATTCTATCTGGGAATTATGGCCGCTTTTTTTATTTTTGTGTTTGTTTTGGCCTCAGTCCTGAAAAACGGGACCAAGATGCTCTTCGATTCGGTCATCGTTCAGCTTGAGAACCTTTCATCGGAACGGAAGGATCTGACCAAACGTATCTCCATTTGTTCTGTGGACGAGGTTGGAACCATCGCGGGAATGGTAAACAGCTTCTGCAAAATTATGGGCGGCGGGATGCATGAGATACAGCAGGGCCAGAGGGAACTTTTCGCTTCGGGACAGGAACTGGAACGCAGCGCCGCCGGCATGGCCGCATCTATCACCCAGATTTCCAACGGGGTCGAAGAAGTCCGCTCCAGGGTTGAGAAACAGATGCAGAGCGTTGAAGAATCCTCCGCGGCGGTGCAGGAAATCGCCAAAAACATTGAATCCCTGGACGGCTCCATTTCCAAGCAGGCCTCCAGCGTAAGCAGGGCCTCCGCGGCGGTGGAAGAAATGGTGGGCAATATCACTTCCATCGGCGCCGTGGCGGAACGGATGATGGCCCAGTTTAATACCGTCCGTACCGCCGCTACGGAGGGCATGAACATTCAGCAGGAAAGCCGGGTTAAGGTACAGGACATTGTGGAGGAATCCAAATCCCTCCAGGATGCGAATAAGATAATCGCCACCATTGCCTCCCAGACAAACCTTCTGGCCATGAACGCCGCCATCGAAGCCGCCCATGCCGGCGAAGCGGGGAGGGGCTTTTCCGTGGTGGCCGACGAAATCAGAAAGCTGGCGGAAAATTCATCCCGGGAATCCCAGAAGATCAGCGCCGAGTTAAAGCAGATCTCCGAAACCATCAGCAGCATTGTCCGGGGAGCGCAGGCTTCGGAAGAGGCCTTCGTGGAGGTCTCCGGCCGGGTTGGTGAAACGGAAAAGCTGGTTGCCGAGGTGGACAATGCCATCAAGGAACAACGGGAAGGGGCGGCCCAGGTTCTGGGCGCATTAAAGGACATGAACGATATAACCAGCGAGGTAAAGACCGGTTCGAAGGAGATGAATGAAGGGAACGCCACCATGCTGGCGGAGATGAATAAGCTTCAGGCCGACTCCAGGGGAATTTCCAGCCACATGGACGAAATGGCGCAGAACATTGCCCACATCAATACCGGGGCCGGGACGGTCTCTTCCCTGGCGGATACCAACCAGGCGGCGATAGAAAAAATATCCATCATTGTGGACAGCTTCGAAGTATAGAGGGTCGGGTCCCGGGCCGGGAAGGCTTTTACATCAGCGGCGCAAAGAGACGCAGCACATCCTGAACAATGCGGAGGACGGCGTTTCCTCTGCATTGGCTCAGGGTTATTTCCTGGGAGACCGTCATGGTCCGCAGGAAGTCTTCTTTTATCTCCGCCACCGATTTTGTTTTGTACATCCAGACCCCGCATTCAAAATGCAGGTAGAGGCTCCGGTAATCCAGATTGCTGGTTCCCACCGTGGCGATCCTGTCGTCGGAAACAAAGGTCTTGGAATGGTTGAATCCGTTGGAATATTCGTACACCTTTACCCCTGCGGATACCAGCCGCCGGTAATAGGACCGGGTTGTCATGTGTACAATCCGTTTATCCCAGCGGTGGGGGGTGATGATCCGTACGTCCACTCCGCTCTTCGCCGCCAGGATCAAGGCCGAAAGCAGCTTGTCATCGGGGATAAGATAGGGCGTATTGATGTAGACATATTTTTTTGCATTGTTAATGATCTGTATATAAACATGCTCCGCCACGTTTTCCCGGTCCAGGGGGCTGTCCGCATAGGGCTGGACATAGCCGTCTGAAGGTATCCCCGAGGGCCCGTCCTTCCAGGGGTAAAAGACGGTGTAATCATCGCGCTGAACGCGGGCCGCCTTTTTGGGTCTTATATTCCATATCCGCAGAAAAATAAGGGTAAGGCTCCAGGCCGCCTCCCCGGAAAGCATGATCGCCGCGTCTTTCCAGTGGCCGTACTTTTCAAAGGCGTTGATGTACTCATCCGCCAGGTTGATCCCTCCGGTAAAGGCGATTTTACCGTCTATGGAGATGATCTTCCGGTGGTCCCGGTTGTTCTGCAGGGATGACAGAACCGGCTTAAAGGGATTGAACACATAACATTGGATACCCTTCCGTTCCAGATGAGCCCGGTAATTCGGCGGCAGGGTTACAAAACAGCCCAGATCGTCGTAGATCAGCCTGATATCAAGACCCTGCTTCGCCTTCCGTTCCAGGATTGAAATGATAGGGTCCAGCATCTTCCCCTGGCTCAGGATGAAAAATTCCAAAAAGATGTACCGCTCCGCCTTTTCAAGCTCTTCCAGCGCCTTTTTGAAAAAACTTTCCCCGGAATCAAAGTATTCGGTTTGGGTGTTAATATAAACCGGAAAGCCCACATACTCCTGCAGATACCGGACCAGGGGCAGGCATTCCGGCTCTCTGTTTCCCCCCCCTTCGCTTTCAAAAAGGGGAAGCCTGTTACCGGGAAGCAGGTAGAGGGGGCGGCACCGTTCGTGATCCGCCCTCATCCGCTTCCGCAGTTTCCGGGAATTCGATTGGACATAAAAGATAATATACATGGAACCGCCGAAGATGGGGGCCATCAGAATGAGGAAGATCCAGATCAATTTGTAGCCGGAATTTTCATTTTTGTTGATTATGTAGAGGCATACCAGAATACTGATGCCGTTGAGGGTCCAGCTTACATAGCGGAAGGCCATGCTTGAAGTGGCGATGAAGTATATAAGAAAGGCGATCTGTACCAGCAGGGTCAGGATAACAAAGACCCGGCGGCGGAAGACAATGCGCAGCCATTTTTTTCTCATGTCAAATCCTTATGCGGGCCAGGGACCTGTTCCCTGACGGAGAAGGCGCACCTCCTCTCCGGTTAAATCCAGAATGGTGGAAAAGATCCGGGGCCGGTCCTCGCCGGTATCCAGGATAAGATCCAGATCCTCTATATCCTCCATCTCCCAGCCCCCCTCAAAAAGCTCCTCCTCGGGAATGGGGGGCAGCTCCGTTCCCGCCGTTTCGTCCCGCTCCTCCGCCGCCCACAGCGCGGCGGCCCCGGTCATGCTCCGCTTGGCGGTTACCGAATAGAGGGGGCAGGCAAGGGCCCGGATCAGGGCCAGAGGCAGGGGATGGTCCGGAATACGGACCCCGGCTTCCCTGCGTTTAAGCCCCAGCGCCTTTTCGGTTCCCGGGAGGGTTTTGAGGATGAAGACATAGGGCCCCGGGGAGAGGCGCTTAATAAGCCGGAACCGGGTATTGTCCAGGCTGCAGAATTCCCCAAACTGGGAAATATCGGAACAGAGCAGGGTAAAATGCCGCTCGTCCCGTTCCCCCGAAAGGCGGCGCAGCTTCCGTATTCCCTCCCCGGCCTTGATGGAACAGCCCAAAAGCCAGCTGGTATCCGAGGGAAAACCCAGAAGGTTCCCCCTGCCCAGGCGCTCAACGCTTGAACGGAGAATCCTGTCGTCAATATTGCCGGGCACCACGTATTCGATCATAAGCCGTCTCAGCGGATCCCCTGCAGGACCGGTTTCTGGACACGCCGCCGGCGAATCAGGGAACCCATATAAGTTTATCAGGGGCGGATTCGTTCATAAAGACCCGTTCATAACGCCCGGAATGGTTAACGCCGGGTTTTTCGGGAAAGTAGGTGCTGCGGAAAAACCAGACTACGTCGTCCATGACCGCTGCGGAATTGGAAGGGGCGTAACGGAACCAGATTTCCTCATCCTCCAGAATTTTTGCCGCTTCTTTATTGTCGGCCAGCTCCGGATCAGTGAGGCGGCGGATCTCCGAGCGGAGGCCGCCGTAATGGGTGCAGCCTACCCAGAGCATCCGCAGGTGCTTGTGATCGTCCATCCAGTAGATTTCAAAAACCCCCGCCACCGCGGGAACCTTTGCATTGATGGTCCACCGGTCCGCCATGACCAGGGGCGACCAGTTGATAAAGTAATGGATATCCGCGCCCTTTTCCTTCCATGTAATTCCGTAGTCCATATTCCAAGTATAGCACCGTACTATTTTCCATACAATCCCACGGACGAAATGTATATAAATTTATACAAAGCAAGAGGATTTTAGGCATAAATTGAAACCGGTATTTTTCTAATTCCTTTTAATACAAGGAATTAGAATCTTTTTTAAAATAATCTTTATATTGGCATGAATTTTGCTATTATATGTGTACGAGGTCAAATATGGTGAGAAAAATACAAAATAATGCTCAAGGGGACGATACATTACAGGCTTATTTTAATCAGATCAAAGCTATCCCTCTTTTAAGTTTTGAGGAAGAGCTGGCTCTCTCCAAACGGATTCAGGAGGGGGATCAGGCGGCCCGCCGCAGGCTGATTGAATCTAATCTGCGCTTAGTGGTCAAAATAGCCCGGATCTATCTGACATCCGATGTATCCCTCCTGGATATTATTCAGGAAGGTAATATGGGGCTCATCCATGCCGTCAGTAAGTATAGTTATACAAAGAATGTACGTTTTTCAACTTATGCTAACTGGTGGATACGCCAATCCATAACCAGATACCTTTCCAATAAACGGCGTACCATCCGCCTGCCTCACCGGAAAGAGGAGATTCTCAAGAAGATGCAGAGGGCTTATCATGTTTTAAGCCAGATTCTGCACCGCCAGCCCTCCAGCGAAGAGATTGCCGCCGAAGTGGGGGTTTCCCAGGAAGAAGTGGACCTTATTCTCAGCATGACCAACGGAATGGTGTCCCTGGAAATGGAAACCGGGGAAGATTCCGCCGTGATGGATCTCCATGCAGATTATACCTACAGCCCCGAACGGGCCCTTATGAAAAAGGTTTCCCGGAACGATACGATTCGCTTCCTTGACCGCTTAAAAGACAAGGAGAAGCGTATTCTCATGTACCGGTACCAGCTTAACGGCGGTGAGCGGTATACGTTGAAGCGGATCAGCGCTAAAATGGGCATTTCCCCGGAAACGGTACGGCAGATCGAGATACGGGCCCTTCAAAAGATCCGGGAAGATGCGGATGAGCTGAAGTACTGTGTCGCGGCCATGTAGTCCGCCCGGCTGTTTTCCCGGTTGACCAAAACCTTCTCTGAAGCTATTTTCAAATATGTGAAAAATTCCCAGGGGAAGGCTTTTCCTAAAAAGCAGGCCCTTAAGCCCCAGAAACGGAGGCCCCGCAGGAAAAAACCGGCCTTTGAAGACCGGGTCCGGGCGGTTCTTGTTGCCGCAGTTTGTATTTCCGCCGCCGCCGTCATTGGGGCGGTAGTTTTTGTGGTTCATTCTTTTTCCCCCCAGGCCGTTTCCGTAAGCGGAGCGCCGGAAGCCGCGGCCCCGGCAAGTCCCGGCCTTTTCCCCGGAGAAACGCCGCCCCCCGCCGTTCCAGAGCCGGTCTCTCAGATCCCATCCCCCGAACCGGTTTCTTCCATTTCCGGCCCCGCCGCCCCGCCGGCTCCGGTCCGGCAGGTTCCGGAACAGACCGCAGCGCCGGTCCGGCCGGCAGCGCCGCCGGGCAGCGGCGGTTCCGAACAGCCCCGGCATAAGGGGGTGCTGGTCTTTATGATCGATGATGCGGGAAACAACCTGAGGGAACTGGAACCTTTTCTGCAGTTTCCCGGCCCCCTGACTATCGCGGTACTGCCGGGGCTGCCCTATTCGGCGGAAGCCGCCCGGCGCATCCGGGCCGCCGGGAAGGAAGTCTTTCTCCACCAGCCCATGGAAGCCGTCGGCGGCCAGGATCCGGGGCCGGGGGCAATCTATACGGGGATGAGTCCCGGGGAGATCCGGGCAGTGGTAGAACGTAACCTCGCCGAAGTGGGTCCCGTGGCGGGGATGAACAATCATCAGGGGTCCAAAATAACCATGGACGAAACGGCCATGGAGATCATCCTTTCCCTCTGCCGGGAACATCGTATCCGTTTTCTGGATTCCAGAACCACCGCGGAGACGGCGGCCCCGGCGGCGGCAAAACGGCTGGGCCTCAAGATCGGGGAACGGGATGTCTTTTTAGACAATATTCAGGAGAGGGCTTCCATGATCCGCTCCGTGGAGGAAGGCCTTGAACGGGCGGAACGGAAGGGGACCGCCGTGATGATAGGCCATACCTGGTCCCCGGCCCTTGCTCCGGTACTGACCGGGCTGTATCCCGGCCTTTTGGAACAGGGCTATACCTTGTCAACGGCTTCCCGGATCATGGAGTAGGCGTGAAGGTACTTGGGATCGAAACTTCCTGCGACGAGTGCGCCGCCGCCGTAGTAGAGGATGGAAAGCAGGTTTTATCCAATGTGGTGGCCACCCAGATCCCCATTCACGCTCCTTATAACGGGGTGGTTCCTGAAATAGCCAGCCGTATGCACACCGAATGGATAGGTCCGGTGGTACAGGAGGCCCTGGAAAAGGCCGGGGACGGGATTGACGGCATCGCAGTAAGCTCCCGGCCGGGGCTCCTGGGCTCCCTCCTGGTGGGCCTTAGTTTTGCGAAGGCATTCGCCTGGGCCAGGGGGCTCCCCTTTATTGCGGTGGATCACATGCTGGCCCACCTCTACGCCTCTCAGCTTTCCCCCGGCGGCGGAGATGCGCCGGCCTATCCCTTTCTGGGCCTCCTGGTCTCCGGGGGGCACAGTATCATCTGCAGGGCGGATGATTTTGACTCCATCACCGTGCTGGGAACCACCATTGACGATGCGGCCGGCGAAGCTTTTGACAAGGTGTCCAAACATTTCGGCTTCGGTTATCCCGGCGGGGCGGCCATCGACAGGCTGGCCCGGTCCGGGGACAGCGAAGCCTTCCGTTTTCCCATGCCCAGCCTCCATAAAAGCGGCCGCCGTTACGATCTCTCCTATTCGGGGCTGAAAAATGCGGTGATCAACCAGCGGGAACAGTTCCGGGTAAAGGCCAATCCCGGCGATGCGGACATCGCCGCAAGCTTTCAAAAGACCGCAGTGGAGATACTGCTGCGGAGTCTTTTCCGGGCGGTGGAAGACACGGGGCTTACCACCGTCGTGGCCGGCGGCGGGGCGGCGGCCAATTCCCTGCTCCGTTCCCGTTTGGCGGAACGGACGGCGGCGGGAAAACTCCGCTGTATCTTTCCGCCGCCGGAATTCTGCGGGGATAACGGCGCCATGATTGCCGGCCTGGGATACCGTTTCCTGGCCAGGGGGGACCGGTCCCCCCTTAACGTTACCGCCTCCGCCCGGGTACAGGGTTTCAAACATCTGCCCCGCTGAGGCCGGACAATGCCGCTGGCCCTTTGGCCTGCGCTTGACGCGGGAGCTCATTTTTGCCTGGGGGCGGTTTTTTCTGTTCTCTTTCGTCTTGCTTTTTGACCAGATATTTATGATATTTAATACAGGAATTGTCTGGAAACTGAAGTTTCCGAATAAGTCCACTGTAAGCAGCATCGGGCCTTTTTCAAAATTTGATATTTTGAAAAAGCATCAGAATCCTCAAAAACGAAGAACCTCGAGGCAAATTCCAGGGTATCTTTGTTGGAATAAAAAAAGGCGGTCCTATGCCGGAACAGAGCGTTGTACCTATAGATCAGATCCTTCCCAATAAACTGCCCCTGGTAGCCCTGATGGGACGGCCTATTTTCCCCGGCATCTTTACCCCCATTATGATAGGGAACCCCGCAGATGTCAAAGTCATCGACGATGCAGTCGCCGGGGACGGGCTTATCGGCCTGGTGATGCTGCTGAACGAGACCGAGAGCCCCGGTATCGGCGATCTTTACAAGATGGGGACCGCGGCAAAAATTGTTAAGAAGATAAACCTCCCCGACGGAGGGGTTAACATATTCATCTCCACGCTGAAACGTTTCAAGGTAAAAAAGACCCTCCATGCGGCCAATCCCATTGTGGCGGCGGTTGAGTACATGGAGGATGAAGAGGATGATACCAGCGAAGTTAAGGCCCTTACCAGGGCGCTGATCAGCGAGATGAAGCAAATTTCCGAGAACAATCCCCTCTTTTCCGAGGAAATGCGGCTCAACATGATCAACATCGATCATCCCGGAAAGATTGCCGATTTTATCGCCAGTATCCTCAACATTGACAAAACCGAACAGCAGAAGATTTTGGAGGTTCTCAATGTCCGCAAGCGGATGGAACAGGTCCTGATATTCATTAAAAAGGAACAGGAACTGCTGCGGATTCAGAAAAAGATCCAGAAAGAGATAAACGAAAAGATTGAAAAATCCCAGCGGGATTATTTCCTCAAGGAGGAGCTGAAGGCGATAAAAAGCGAGCTGGGCATGACCACCGACGCCAAAAGTTCCGAATATCAGCGCTTTAAGGAAAAGCTGGAGGCCTTTAAGTTTGAGGGGGAGATCAAGGAAACGGTGGAGCAGGAGCTGGAGAAGTTCAGCCTGATGGACCCCAACTCGGCGGAATTCATCGTAACCCGGAATTACCTGGACGTAATTTCAAGCCTCCCCTGGAGTCATCCGGTCCCGGAGCAGCTGGATCTCCGCAGGGCGACGGACATTCTGGAGAAGGATCACTACGGCCTCAGCGATGTAAAGAACCGTATTGTGGAATACCTGGCGGTACGGAAACTGAGGAAGGACATGCCGGCCAAAGGCATTCCCGCGGGCTCCATCATCTGCCTGGTGGGCCCTCCCGGCGTAGGCAAGACCTCCCTGGGCCGGTCCGTGGCCCGGGCCCTGGGGAAACAGTTTTTCCGCTTCTCCGTGGGGGGTATGCGGGACGAGGCGGAGATCAAGGGCCACCGGCGCACCTACATTGGGGCCATGCCGGGGAAGATCATCCAGGGCCTCAAGATAGTCAAGGTGAAGGATCCGGTGTTTATGATCGACGAGATTGACAAAATGGGGGCAAGTTATCAGGGCGATCCCTCCAGCGCTCTGTTGGAAGTCCTGGACCCGGAGCAGAACAACAGCTTCCGGGATCATTACCTGGATCTTCCCTTTGATGTTTCCCAGATCTTCTTTATTCTTACCGCCAATACCCTGGATACTGTTCCCTCGCCCCTCCTGGACCGGATGGAAATTATCCAGCTTCCAGGCTACATTGATACGGAAAAGCTGGAGATTGCCAAGCACTACCTTATTCCCAAGAGCCTTGAGAAGAACGGCCTCAGAAAAAATCAGGTCCAGTACTCCCGGGAATCCCTTCTCCACATCGCCAACGGCTATGCCAGGGAAGCGGGGGTGCGAAATTTTGAAAAGAACCTGGACAAGATTCACCGCAAGCTGGCAAAGGTACTGGTAGAAGCCGGCGAGGCGGAAAATGCCGCCGGCACGGATGCCGCCGCGGAGAAGGCCGCCCGGAAAAAAACCGGCAAGGCCGCGGTAAAGGCGGCCAAAATGAAGAAGGAAAAAGGGGCAAAAGACGGCAAGTCCCCGGACGCCGCTCCCCGGGTAGTGGGGGGCAGATTTCAGGCGGATAAGAAACTGATAGAAACGTATCTGGGAAAACCCCTCTTTCCCGAGGATATGGTAAAACGGGCGGACCGGCCGGGGATGTCGGTGGGTCTTGCCTGGACCAGCATGGGCGGGGATACCCTGGTGATTGAGGCCATCTCGGTGCCGGGCAAGGAGGGCTTTACCTTGACGGGAAAGATGGGGGACATCATGAAAGAAAGCGCCGCCATTGCCCTGAGTTATGCCCGCAAGCTGGCGCTGGAGAACTACGGCCTTTCCGGGGAGTGGTTCGAGAAACACCAGATCCACCTCCATATTCCTGAGGGGGCCACCCCCAAGGACGGTCCCTCCGCGGGGATCACCATGGCCACGGCGCTGCTCTCCCTGATGCGGAACAAAACCATCGCCGGCCGCACGGTAATGACCGGGGAGCTTTCCCTGACCGGCCAGGTCCTTCCCATCGGGGGCCTTAAAGAAAAGACCATCGCCGCCCGGCGCAACAAGGCAAAGCATATCATCATCCCCAAACAGAACCTGCGGGATCTGGACGAGATCCCCGAGCATGTCAAGAAGGGAATCGCCTTTCATCCTGTGGATCGCTTTGAAGAAGTGCTGGCCCTGGCGTTGCCGGGTTAACGGGCGGCGCCAAGGGGCGCAGTAAACGCAGCCCCGGCGGGGGCTGTTTATGGACAAGATAACAACGCCCGGCGCAGAACAAAATCCGCCGCGCCGGACAAAGGCCATTTGCCTTTAGGCAAACAAGCGCGCCGCGGACCGCTGTTTCCAGGCTGTCCGCCCCCCATCCCCGGAAGTAAAACGAATACGTGTTACACCTACTTGCTCCGATATATAGACGCATTGCGTATATATCATCTCCCGCCGTTTATAAACGCAATTCGTATAATCGCTCCCTGCGTTGTGTTAAACGTATTGCGTATATATCGCCCCAAAGCCGCGTATATACGCAGTTCACCTAATCGCCCATCCCCGGAAGTAAAGCGAATGCGTGTTACACCCCCAGACCCGCAAATATACGCACTTCGTATATATCGCCGCCTCAGTACTTATAGACGTACTTTGTATATATTGCCCCCGCCAGCAATATAAATGTATTGCGTATATATCACCCCCGTCCGCGTATATACGCAGTTCGTATATATCGCCCCAGACCAGTCCCTCCACCCCCAGCGATATATATGTATTGCGCATATATCATCTCCCGCCCGCATATATATGTATTGCGTATATATCACCGTCCTGCCGCAAATAGACGTATTGCGCATATATTCCACCGCTTTTTACTTGACAAATCCCGCCGCGGGATCTACCCTGTTAACACGTAACGGCTCCGGCCTTTAAGGCGGAAAGAGTCGTTGCCGCAGCCTTAACGGAGGGTTCCCGGTAATATGCACGTAATTCCTTGTATAGTAACGAATTACTTCCCCCCCCCCCCCCCCCCCCACGTCCGTTAAGTAGTTTTTCTTTTTTACCTCCGGTGAAAGATTCTCTATCTCTATCCCGCGCGGTCCGGCCCGGAATTCGCTGGTTCCAACCTGGAACCAGCCGGTCCCGCCCTGGAACCTGTCGGTTTCGACTTAGAACTAGTCAGTTTCAACCTGGAACTAGTCAGTTTCAACTTAGAATTGATCAGTTCCGGCTTAGAACTAGTCAGTTTCAACCTGGAACTGATCAGTT
>JAISPH010000025.1 GCA_031275035.1 Treponema sp. | reverse complement strand
CTGTCCGTTACAGGGCGGCTCCTGCCGGGCCGGTCTGTCCGGGGGGCCGTCCGGATGGCTACAGCCTGCCGCCGCCTGTTAGGGCATTTTTTTTGCCGCCTGGGGCGCGCCCGGGGCGTTTTCAGGGCGCCGGATGAAAAAAAACGCTCTTTTTGCGGATTTTTTTGAAAATTTATCGTTTTATTCGGAAAGGGCTATTGACACTATCGATTAAAACCCGGCATTATAATTCTATAAAACTCATAGGAGGATTTTATGAGGAAAATTGCATTGCTTTTGGCTCTCGTAGTAGTGGGCGCCCTGGTAATGGGTTGTACCACTATTAGACCGTTGGACTTGGGCAGCCCGTCTGTAATTGGTTCCAAGACCGGTGAAGCCGAAGGGTTTCTCCTGTTTGGGTACCTGCCTTGCATGACCGCCGATTACGGCGTCATAACCGCTGCCAAGAACGGCGGAATCACCAAAATTGGCGCGGTAGACCAGAGAGTAGCGAATTATTTCATTTTCGCTAAGGTTACGACCATCGTAAGTGGCGACTAAATTGTAGCCTGCTTTACGTACATAGATTTTCTATGTACGTAAAGTACATACATCATAAATTGAAATCTTTGAATCAAAATCTCTTTGTGCGAATTTAAATTTTTGCTTATGAATAGAGTAATGCGGAAAAATCCGCTTTTCCCGTTTTTTTTGGCGTTGTTCTGTATAAGTTGTGCTTCGACAACAAAGCCGGGGGATGTGATGATCACCCCGATGTCTCCGGGCATCTTAAAATATTACATACGTGCTTCCGAGTGGAATACTAAAGGTTTAACCTACCCTAAGGTCAAAATCGACATTACATATATTGACGAGCCGGAACGTCCCGCGGTATGTAATATTTCATTTATACAACATAAAGAAATTCCCAGGGAGCTTTCCTCGGCATGGTTTATTGCGGACGGCGTTCAACTTCCCCTGAAGGATTTTCAGGTTCTTGTGGTGTCTTTAAAACAGAAAACCTTGCGAATAACCTCAAATTTGCCGGAAAATAATTTTAAAACCCTGTTAAACGCTTCGGTAGTTTCATTTTTTTGTGTGTTGGATGGGGTTGAATATCAATGTGAACCGCCCAAGTGGTTCTATGCGGCTAAAAATGAAATTGCTGAGGGTCTTGCCTATTTTCAGTAATTTTCCCGCTTGTTTTTTCTTATTAGAGTTGTCCGGAAGTCGCAGTTTCCGAACAGCAACCGCTTAAAAACGGCAAAAACATGGATTTCGTTGAAAAATTCGCGTTTTTGGGGAGACTTGTTGTGGACTTTAGTCCGAGAGAACCAATCAGGTTATCGAACAAGTCCATTGACGTTCTTTAGTGTATAATTTGGGGGGCGTACTATGAAAAAACCGGCAGTTACTGCGGCAGGATTGGTCCTTGCCATACTCGCCTTTACCGGTTGTTCAAAAAAACCAGTGGAACCGGTGCTCCCATCGACCCAGCTGCCGGATCTGGACATTACCCTGCAGGTATCCCCGGAAATGGAAGCAGTATCCCCGGAAGTACTAAAGCAGATGCAGGCGGCCTCCGCCGACTATGACCCCATTTCTCCTTTTGTGGATTTTCCCTGTTATATGTTTCACAATCCCGCAACCGGTACCAGTCTGACTATTTCAAAATTAACGTTTATTGATCCGGAAACCGCCCGGCTTGACCCCGTTTCCGTAATAGAGGAATACCAAAAAAACATAAAATCGTACTACGGGGTGGATTCCCTCGCCGTTAGGGAGCTTATTAAAAACGACTATAAGCTGGTAATCATGAATTTTTTATTTATCCCCGGCGGGGAAACGATTTACCTTACCAAAGTATTATACTACCGCTACCCTCAGTCCTATTTTATGTTGGACATTTACTACGACAGTGAAAAAACGAATCCTGAAGAATTAAAAAACATTGAAACAATGCTTTTGTCTGTTCAAGCCTTGGGGGAATAACTTTGTCCATACTTGCTTGAAAGGGTCTTTCTTTCTATGCTTTTATAGTTTAAAAAACCGCCGCCCATGAGACATTCCAGCCCACGCATAAAGCGTTGCGTAACATTTATGGGTACGCAGATCTCCTCATATCCATTTTTTCTGGCCTTAACTTCTTAAAACCAAACAATAATGAACCTCCCCGTCCTGAAGCTCTCCCGTGAGCGGATTATTGGGTACAATTCCGCACCGTTGTATAGCGACGCATAAATCGTCCTTCTAATTGCTAGTCCGGAGGGCTGATAGCCCCGACTACGAATGAATACAATCGTTCGAAAATTCGGCGTTTCGGCCCTGTCTCTTGTGTTGGCCGCCAACTCCCCAAGTAATTACCTTGGCCGTCGAAGGGGGGGAACTTGATACTTCTTTCCTGTGATGGAGTGGGTGGAAAAGGGGCGAGAATACCGGCGCTGTGGAAATTATCTGCCGGAATGCCGCCGGTTCCCGGCCACCTAAAAAACCGGGGAATTAGAAAAGATATTTTTTCTGTTAAAGACCTGAAACAGGTTTTATAAATGGCGGTTTTGTTTATATAATTGATTGAAGGAGAATTATATGAACCAGAAATTTATCAGATTTACGGCGTTTCTTTTGGTATCCGTGTTTTTGGCTGGCTGCACCATGACCACAAAGATATCCATTGAAACCGATGTACCCGGAGTCCAGGTAAACCTTGACGGCAAAATTATCGGCGTTACTCCGATACAGGATTACAAGGTCAAAAACAGGATACTCAAAGAATACCCGGTACTGCTTACCAAGGAGGGGTATAAACCTACCCATACCAAATTAAAGACCGAGACCAAACTGGCAAGTTTGGTAGGAGCCTGTCTTATTCTTGTTCCCCTCATCTGGGTGGAGGGACCTCAAAAACTGCAGTACTTTGTAATGGCGCCCAAAGAACAGAAGTAGGCTGTCGCAGAATAAGTCCGCGGGAGGAACGTCCGGTTAAAAAAGAGGCCCTTCAGTTAAAACGGTGGTTTTAAGTGAAGGGCCTCCTGCCCTTCAACGTCAGAGACCGGGATCCGCCTGCCGGGGCAGTCTTTTTCGCAGGAACCGCGCCCCGTAAACGCCGCAACGGTACGGCAATGAACGCCCCGCATTATAAGGGGCTGAAAAAAAAACGAACCCCGAAACAATCCGGGGTTCGCCAAAATGGGCAGATTTTGATCTTATGCCCACTTGATAAGGCCGGTCCTGTAGGGATGAACCAGGGCGTCGTGTTTAGGCAGAATCCGCACCGTATGTCCCTGCATGCCCGTATCGGCGCATTCGATCCGTACCTGGAAGATACAGGCGTTCCCCTCGCGGCCCGTATGCTTCATCTCGGCCCGGCAGGCATTGGTGATATCATTGCTCTGATTGGAGATGGAACCGTAGTAGAGTTCAACCTTCAGTTCTTCGGGAGAAACCGGCCCCAGCTCAATGGATGCGGTTACCGTCAGGGCATCCCCCCGCTGCATTACGGGCCTGGCGCTGGATTCAATTTTGATTATCCTGATATTGTCCCAGGCGGATCTAAGCTTGGTAAAATAAGCCGCCAGGGATTTTGCCTCGGAATAATCGTCCTTGATCATGCGGCGGTAGTTCTTCAGGGCGGGAAAGTAGAATTTATTGGAATAGTCGATAAGCATACGGTGGCTGGACATGGACTGCCCTATCTCCCGCATGCAGGTTTTCATTCTCTTGATCCACTCCCGGGGAAGTCCGTCCCGGCCCCGCTGATAGAAGAGGGGGATGATCTCCCGTTCCAAAAGGTCGTAGAGGGCCTTACTCTCCACATCATCCTGAAGGTTGGTGTCCGCATACTGTTCCCCCTGACCTATGGCCCAGCCCACCTCGGGGTTGTACGCCTCGTCCCACCAGCCGTCCAGGATGGAACAGTTCAACACTCCGTTCATGGCGGCCTTCATGCCGCTGGTCCCCGAAGCCTCCATGGGCCGCCGGGGGGTATTGAGCCACACATCCGCCCCGGAGGTAAGGTAACGGGCCACGGTAATGTCGTAATTTTCCAGGAAAACAATACGGCTGGTTACGTCGTGCTTTTCAGCAAAGTGGATAATCTCCCTGATCAGCTCTTTGCCGGGCATATCCATGGGGTGGGCCTTGCCGGCAAAAATAAGCTGAATGGGCCGGTCATTGTCCCTTAAAAGATTGAGGAGCCGTTCCGGGTCCCGGAGCAGCAGGTTTCCCCGCTTGTAGGTAGCGAAACGGCGGGCAAAGGCCAGGGTCAACACATAGGGAGACAGGGCGTCCTCGGCCTGCTGGATACGGCGTTCCACCGCCCCGGTCCGCTTTAGATGCTGACGGATCCGGTCCCGGGCAAAGGCTACCAGCCGTTCCCGGCGCCGTTCATGGGTACGCCACAGTTCCTCGTCCGAAATACGGTCCATGCGGTTCCAGATCGAAAGATCCGTGGGCTCCTCGTCAAAGTGGGGGCCGAAGTAACGGCCCAGGAGATCCGACATGCCCGCGGAAACCCAGGTTTTAGGATGGACGCCGTTGGTAACATGGCCGATAGGAATTTCGTCCAAGGGAAGTCCGGGCCAGAGCCCCTTCCACATATCCCGGGATACTACCCCGTGCAGTTTGGCGACGCCGTTGGCATAGGCGGCGAATTTCAGGGCCAGCACGGTCATGCAGAAGGTTTCATGATCATCGCCGGGCCGCTCCCGGCCAAAGCCGAGGAAGTCCTTCCAGGAAATCCCCAAAATCTGGGGCCAGGAACGGAAGTACTTTTCCATCAGGCCTATTTCAAAACGTTCATTTCCCGCGGGAACCGGGGTATGGGTGGTAAAGATATTGGTCGGCCATACCGCTTCCCGGGCTTCCTCGAAAGAAAAGCCCCTGTCGGCCATTATCTCCCGGGTCCGTTCAAGTCCCAGAAAGGCGGAGTGGCCCTCGTTCATGTGGGTCGCCGCGGGATTGATCCCCAGCGCCCGGAGGGCCCGGATGCCTCCGATGCCGAGGAGTATCTCCTGCTGCATCCGGGTTTCCTTGTCCCCGCCGTAGAGGGCGGCGGTAATATTCCGTATATCCGGGGTGTTTTCTTCAATGTTGGTATCCAAAAGATAGAGGGAACTCCGGCCGACCTTTACCTCCCAGATCTGGGCTGCAATCATCCGTCCCGCCAGATCGACGGTTATCTTGACAGGCTCCCCGTCTTTGCCGGTTTTCCGTTCCACCGGCATATTGTACCAGTCGTTTTCGGGATAACTTTCCTGCTGAAAACCGTCGGCGTTGAGGACCTGCTTAAAGTAACCCTGCCGGTAAAGAAGCCCCACCCCCACCAGGGGCAGGCCCATATCGGAGGAAGTCTTCATGTGATCCCCCGAGAGAATGCCAAGACCCCCGGAATAGATGGGCAGGGAAACGTCCATGCCGTATTCCATGGAGAAATAGGCTACCACATCCTTCTTTGAGCCCCGGTACCAGGTCTCGCCCTTTTTGTACCGCTGGAAACGCTCGTAGACTTCCTTGAGAGCGGCCAAATAGGAATCGTCCTTGGCGGCCAGGGCCAAACGTTCCTGGCTTACCATGCCCAGAGTCCGAATGGGGCTTTGCAGGGATTGAAGCCATACATCATAATCCAAACGGATAAAGAGCTGGACCGCATCAAAATTCCAGGAAAGCCAGAGATTCCGGGCAATTTCTTCCAGGGGCTTCAGGACACTAGGGAGCTTCGGTTTAACCGTATACCTTGAAATATTCATACTTTCAGCTTATGTCCCTCTTGCAAGATTGTCAATTGCGGCAGAAAAAACCGTCAAAACGGCAAAAACTTACCGGGCCGGGTTTCCGGAAATTTTCTCAATGCAGCCCAAAACGGCTGCTCAGCTCTTTCAGATGGGTGCCGATAAAAAGGGCTCCGTAAACGCTTACCACCATACCCACGGTAAGTCCTACGGGAATTAAGAAAGACGACCCCCCCTCTTCGGCGACTTCGGCGAAATCCAGACCGAAAAAGGCGGAGCTGAGGGAAAGCAGGATGATGAACCCTGCAATAACCCAGCTCCTGAAGGATACCGTCTCGGGGGGGCTGGTAATTTCCGCGGGTACATCGCCGGGATCCAGGGCTTCCCGCCGGATCGCATCCATAACCGCCTCCTCCAGCGCCGGAGCGGGGGGAAAAAAACCGGCCTGCATGATGCTTTGGGCCGTTTCCAGAGCGGCGGCGGCGGCGGCACAGCGGGGACAGTGCAGAAAATGCCACCAGACCCGGAGGCGGGTCAGAAAGGAAAAGGATCCCTCCTCTTCAAACATCCTATCCATAACAGAACGGCAGGTCATACCATTCCCCCTTCCATAAAAACTTCCAATTTATCCCTCAACAGTCCCTTCGCTCTAAATACGTGGGACTTAATCGTATTAACCGGATAACCGGTTATGGCCTCAATCTCCTGATAGGACCGGCCGTAAAAAAAGAACAGATCCACGCAGATCCGGTACCGCTCGGGAAGCTCCGTTACGGCTGTGGATACCGCATCCTTTATCAGGGAACGCATGGCCCGCCGTTCCGGGCTTTCATCATCCCGGACCTGATCCTCCTCCGCCAGGCTCCGGTATTCCTTCCGCCGGGAGACGCCGTTTACCGCCGTATTATAGGCTATTTTGTACAGCCAGGTGGAAAACCGGGATCGTCCCTCAAAGGCGGCCAAATTTCTAAAGACCTTGAGCAGCACCTCCTGGGTAAAATCCGCCGCATCTTCAGTATTGCGGAAGAAGCTTAAACCCATGGCGTATACCGCCTGTTCATGCCGGGTTACCAGGAGCCGAAACAGCTCCTTCTGCCCCGAGACGACCCTCTCAACGATCAGCTGATCGTCAATGCCGTCTCCGCCGCTCATGAGGACCGATCGCCGTGTTTTATCCCGTAGAAGATCAGAAGGCCGGCGCCTGTGGAGAGGGGTATTAACCCCCCCAACAGGGCATAACCGGCGCCCTGGATCACGGCGAGGAATACGGTCAGGGTAATTCCTACGCTGCCCAGGAGCAGACCCGCAAGCAGGCTGAAAGAGCGAAGATCAAATTCGGAGTTCCTGTACTGTCCCGCCTGGACAAGCAGTTTCTTCCACTTGTAATTCCAGAGCAGGTAGAAAAAAACAACCAGCGAACCCATAACTATTCCCACAATGGGAATGATCGAGATAATAATCTGGGCGGCCGATGATGTTTGTCCCATATCTAAACAACCTCTTTCAATTAACAAAAAACGGCAATCGAGACAGTATATCCTGAAAAGACCTTTACGTCTATCTTTTGACACGGGGAAGGATAAAAAAGTTGCGCCCCGGGATTTTAAGGAGACCGGCGCAAAGAGGGGCGGACTATTCGATTATTATGTAGTCGTCAAAGTAGAGGCTCTCTATCCTGCCGAGGCGGAGGACCGCATTGTACCGGGAACGGAGTTCCTCTTTGAGGGTTTCTTCGTCCCTGTCCCTCAGTTCCTCCGCAGTGTAAGGGGTAAAGTAGTCCGCGGTGATCCGCCGGAGTTCCCCCAGCCTGGCGGCAAGTTCTTCGGAAAAGGGCCTGTCCCCGGGAGAATAGGGAAAAACCGGCGAGAGGATCACCGTGGCTGGCGGAGACCCGGCGGTAACGGAACGGACCCGTCCTATGCCGGTAAAGATCCGGTCCTCCCCCGTTCTCGCCGGAACCGGAGGCGGCGCAGCGCCGGAAACGGCTTTTTCCCGGATAAACAGGGCGTAGAGGGTTCCCCCCAGGATAAGCAGGAAAAGGATCAGGGCTATGACCGCAAGGATGCGGCAAAGGAGCCGGGCCCTGGACCGCCCCGCCGTTTCTGTACTCCGTTTCATCTATTAACAAAATAATAGAAAAAACGTAGAATGAAAAGGTTAATGCGGCGGCGGCAACTTCAACAAAACAAGGAGCGGGTCATGGTCATTCGGCGGAATGAAATGAAGATCGAACAGAAGGAAAAGATGCGGGATGGGGAGGGAACGGTTACCATTACCCACTTTGTAGACGGCGGCTCCATGCAGAACGCCCGGATGCTGGCGGAACTGTCCCTGCCCCCGAAGGCGTCCATCGGCTGTCATCAGCATAATAACGAAACGGAATATTTTACGTTTGTTTCGGGAACCGGAGTGGTCAACGACAACGGCAGGGAGATCCCCGTAAAGCCCGGGGATGTCATGGTTACCGGAAGCGGCGCCAGCCACAGCGTTAAAAACACCGGAACCGAAACGCTGGTGATCCATGCGGTCATAGTTACCCACTAGTATGTGCGGCATAGTCGGCTACATCGGTTCTGAAGAGGCGGCTCCCATTCTTATACGGGGCCTCAAAAAGCTTGAGTACCGGGGCTACGATTCGGCGGGCATTGCGGTCCTGGGGGCCGGGGGCCTTGAGGTACGCAAGTCCAAAGGGGCCCTGCGTTTTTTGGAAGAGAAGATACAGTCCGAAGGAGGAAAGACGCCGGCGGGAAATGCCGGTATAGGCCATACCCGGTGGGCGACCCACGGGGAACCTTCGGATATCAATTCCCACCCCCATACGGATGTATCCGGCAAGATCGCCGTTGTTCACAATGGGATCATCGAAAACCACGCCAGGCTCAAGGCTTGGCTCGAAGCCCACGGGGTATCTTTCCGCAGTGAAACCGACACCGAGGTTATTGCCCACCTTATCGATTTTCACTTTAACGGCGATCTCCTCCAGGCGGTGCTGGAGGCGCTGAAACGGCTGGAAGGTTCCTATGCGCTGGGCATTATCTGCGAAGAAGATCCGGAACGGATCATTGCGGTCCGCAAGGAAAGCCCCCTGGTTATCGGCGCCGGGAACGGAGAGAACCTCATCGCCTCGGACGTACCCGCCCTGCTGGAACATACCCGGGACGTTTATTACCTTGAAGATCGGGAGACCGCCGTTCTCTACCGGGATCATGTGGAGTTCTACGGCGAGGAGGGGGAAGTCCGGCGCAAGGAACTTTCCCATGTAGAATGGGACGCCGCCGCAGCGGAAAAGGGCGGGTACGCCCACTTTATGCTGAAGGAAATTCACGACCAGCCCAAGGCCTTGACCGATACCCTCCGGCCCCGGTTAAAGACGGAGGGCCATCCGCCTGCCCGCAGCATTAACCTTGAAGAGATAGGCTTCGACGGGTCCTGGGCGGAGGCAAACCGGGTGGTTATCGCCGCCTGCGGCACCGCATGGCATGCCGCCATGATCGGCAAATACGCCTTTGAACATCTGACCCGGATTCCCGCCGATGCGGATATCGCCTCGGAGTACCGCTACCGGGACCCCGTCTTTGACCGGAAAGACATCTTCATCATTATCAGCCAGTCCGGGGAAACCGCCGACACCCTGGCGGCCATGCGGATGGCAAAGAAGAGCGGCGCCCGGATCATCGCCATCACCAATGTGGTGGGCTCCACCCTGGCCCGGGAGGCGGATCTGGTAATGTATACCTGGGCGGGGCCGGAAATCGCCGTAGCCTCCACCAAGGCCTTTACCACCCAGCTGATGTGCATCTACCTCATCGCCCTCCAGTTCGGCCTGCTCCGGAGCGTCATCACCGAAGAGAGGCTGTCCGGGTATATAGACGCTCTGGAACAGATCAGCGGACAGGCGGAAAGGCTCCTGGCAAACAAAGAAACTATTCAGCGTTTTGCTTACCGGCAGTTCAACAAATCCAAGGTTTTTTACATGGGCCGGCTCTTTGACTATGCCGTAAGCCTTGAAAGCGCATTGAAGCTGAAAGAGGTAAGCTATACCCACTCGGAGGCCTTTGCCGCGGGGGAACTCAAACACGGCCCCATCGCCCTGGTGGACGACTCTACCCTGGTGGTGGCGATCTGCACCCAGTCCGCCCTCTTTGAAAAGATGGATTCCAACATAAAGGAAGTAAAGGCCCGGGGCGCCGCAACTGCGGTTATCACCTATGAAGATACGGACCGCTTCGACAAAACCGCCGATGCGGTATTCCGCATCCCCCGTACCCAGGAGAGCCTCTCCCCCATCCTTTCGGTGATACCCTGCCAGCTTTACGCCTACTACATAGCGGTCCAGCGGGGGCTCGACCCGGACAAGCCCCGGAACCTGGCAAAATCGGTTACCGTGGAGTGATGAATTGTACTGCGCCGGGTTACTCCGTCCTGCGGGTTTTCCGCCGTTCCTGCAAAGTAAGATAGAAAATAACGCCGAAGAATAAAATGAAGAAGGTGCCGAAGGCTATAATGGCGCCGTAGCCGGCTTTGGCCGCCGCAACGGGGGCGGCGGGCAGATCCCGGGTTATGGAACCGATATGTACCGATGGTCCGACAAAGACAAGCCCGGCGCAGACCGCCATGGAAAGGCCCAGAAAAATCAGGGCTATGACGGCGGCCCTTTTTATATGGGGCCCGGAACGTTTGGAAACGGCAAAGTAGCTTATCATTGCCAGCGGCAGAACCGGTACGATACCAAGCAGGATCATCATACTCTCTATTCGGATCAAAAGACCGGAAAAATAAGAGGATAATGAGTTCCCCGCCCTGGGACAGCAGGGGGTATCCAACAAGTTGAAACGGCCGCCTGTTTTTATTCGAAAGTCTGGTTTAATACCCCGTCGAACCTTCGGTTCGCGCTCTACTCCGGCTCAGATAACATAACGCTTACAATAATTTGGTACAATTCCACGCCGCTGTATAGCGGCGCATAAATCCTTCTTCTAATTGCCGGCCCGAAGGGCTGATTAAACCAGACGGTACTATAGTGCA
>JAISPH010000090.1 GCA_031275035.1 Treponema sp. | reverse complement strand
ATTTATGCTATTTCGAGGCGTCTTTTGGAACATTTTTCCATACGTCAAACCAGCGTCCATATATCCTTTGCCCGGTTCACGTTATTACCCTGCCACCCTACACCCCCCCGGCTTTGCCGGGAATTGCCCTATGTTCCCGGCTTCTCCAGGAGGCATTTCAGGATGTCCAGGCCCTGATCGATTTCGGAGTCGCTGATCGTGTAGGGGGGGAGAAGCCGCAGGGTTTTGGGGCCGGCGGAGAGGAGCAGCAGGCCCGGCTCCCCGGCGGCGGCGCGGCGTATGGCGGCTTCCAGAACCGGCCAGGCGTCGAGGTTTATGTCCAGGCCGGTCATAAGGCCCCGGCCCCGGACTTCCCGCACCGGGGGGTGGTTCCACGCGGCAAGGGCGGCGCTTATTTTGTCCCCCTTCCGGCGGATCTCCGCGAGAAAGGCCGGATCAGTGACGGTTTCGAGAACTACCAGGCCCGCGGCGGCGGCGATGGGATTGCCCCCGAAGGTGCTGCCGTGATCCCCGGTCTCAAAAACATCCATGGCCTTTTCGCCGGCCAGGACCGCCCCGGCGGGGATTCCCCCGCAGAGTCCCTTGGCCAGGGTAACGACATCGGCCTTGACCGGCTGGCCGCCGGCGAGCCGGTACTGTTCAAAGGCGAGGAAGGTTCCGGTCCGGCCCAGGCCGCATTGAATTTCATCAAACATGAGGAGAATATCCCGCTCCGCGCAAAACCGGGCCGCAGCCTCAATATACTCCCGGCTCTGGGGGACTATGCCGCTTTCCCCCTGAACGGCTTCGAGTAAAAGGCCGGCCACCGCAGTCTTGTCCAGGGCCTTGTCCAGGGCGGCTATATCCCCGCCGGGGACAAAGGCGAAGCCTTCGGTAAAGGGGCCGAAATCCCGGTGAAATTTTTCCTGCCCTGTGGCGGAGAGGGCGGTGATGGTTCTGCCGTGGAAACTCCCTTTCAGGGTAACGATCCGGTGCCTGCCGGGGCCGTATTTTCTGAGGGAATATTTCCGGGCGATCTTGCAGGCCCCTTCATTGGCCTCGGCCCCGGAATTGGCGAGAAACAGTTTTTTCATGCCCCCACCGGCACAGGCCGCTACGAGTTTTTCCGCAAAGGCCGCGGATACGTCGCTCTGGTAATAGTTGCAGACGTGGTTCAGTTTCGCCGCCTGCTCCGAAACGGCCTTTACCAGGGGCGGCCAGCCGTGGCCTAGGCAGTTCACCGCGATCCCGGAACTGAAGTCCAGATATTTTTTCCCCCCGGTGTCAAAGAGCCAGGACCCTTCCCCCCGGGCAAAAACCACCGGCAGCCGGTGATAGGTATGCATAAATACATCGGTCATGGTTTTTCCTTTTGCCGCCGCAGGGCGGCTGTATAAAATTCCGGGTTCCGGTCAGTCCTGGACAATCATGGTTCCAATGCCCTCGCCGGTGAAGAGTTCGATGAGCAGGCTGTGGGGAAGGCGGCCGTCGATTATGTGGGTCTTCTTTACCCCGCCATCCATGGCAAGGCAGCAGCAGTCCGTTTTGGGGATCATTCCCCTGCTTATCAGGCCGGTCTTTTTCAGCTCCTCCAGTTCCGTCCGGGAGGCGGTTTTGATCAGGGAATCCGGGTTCTGGAGGTCCCGGAGGATGCCCCGGACATCGGTCATAAGGATGAGCTTCTCCGCTCCCATGGCGGCGGCGATCCGGGCGGCGGCGATGTCGGCGTTGATGTTCAGGGCGCGGCCTGAGTCTTCGCCAAGGCCGTAGGCCACGGAAGAAACCACCGGGATGGCCCCGGAATCCAGAACGGAATTCAGGAATCCGGCGTCCACCTCCGCGATCTCCCCTACCATGCCCAGGTCTTCCCCTTTCAGCCGGACCGCCTTGAGCATGGCCCCGTCAATGCCGCAGAGTCCGACGGCTTTGCCGCCGGCCTGTTCAATAAGGGCGGTAATATCCTTGTTCACCTTGCCGCAGAGAACCATCTGGACGATCTCCATGGTCTGTTCGTCGGTGTAGCGGAGGCCCCGGACAAACCGGCTTTCCTTTCCCACCGCGCCCAGCATGGCCTCGATCTCCGGCCCGCCCCCGTGGACCAGCACGGTTCTGATTCCCGCGCAGGCCATGAAGATCACATCCTGAATCACCGCGGCCTTGAGGTCTCCGTTGATCATGGCGTTTCCGCCGTATTTGACCACGATGGTTTTGCCCCGGTGCTGCTGGATATAGGGCAGGGCCTGAATAAGGGCCGCCGCCTGGTCGTTGTTCGTTATCGGCGTTTCTTTCACGGTTCCTTCCTAAGAACGGTAATCTCCGTTTATTTTGACGTAATCGTAGGTCAGATCACAGCCCCAAACGGAAGCCTCTCCCGCCGGGCCGCCCAGGTCTATGAGAATTGCAATCTCCTCTTGGGACAGGATCCGTTTTGCCTCCTCCTCGGAAAAGGGCAGGGACGCGCCCCCCCGGCAGACGGAGACTTCCCCGGCGGCGCTCCTGAACCGGATATTCACCGCGCCGGGATCAAATTCGATCCCCGCATAGCCCAGGGCGCAAAGCACCCGGCCCCAGTTGGCGTCGGCGCCGAAACAGGCGGCCTTTACCAGATTTGAGGAGGCCACGGCTTTTGCCAGAAGAGCGGCGGTATCCTCATCCGCCGCCCCCGAAACCGTTACGGTCATTAGCCGGGACGCGCCCTCCCCGTCGCGGGCCATGGAACGGGCCAGTTTGACGCAGAGCAATTCCAGGGCTTCCGCAAAGGTCTCGTAGGCGGGGCCGTCCCAGGTAATCGGCTTGTTCCCCGCCGCTCCATTGGCCATGAGGATTATCATGTCGTTGGTGGAGGTGTCTCCGTCGATGGTAACCCGGTTAAAAGAACGTTTTACCGCCCGGCGCAGGGCCAGATCCAGCAGGTGGGGAGAGAGGGCGGCGTCGGTGGTAATAAAACAGAGCATGGTAGCCATGTTGGGATGTATCATCCCTGAGCCTTTGGCCATGGCCCCAATCCGCACGGGGACTCCGCCCAGTTCAAAAGCCAGGGCCCCTTCCTTTTTCCGGGTATCGGTGGTCATTATCGCCTCCAGGGCGGCGGCATGGCCTGTTTCGTCCCCGGCAAGGCTCTGTACCAGGGCGTCAATGCCCTTTTCGACCGCCCCGATGGGCAGGGGAACCCCGATGACCCCGGTGGAAGCCACCGCCACATTGTTGGGCTTCAGGGACAGCTTCTCCGCCGCCAGATCCGCCATGCGCCGGGCCGCGGCAAGCCCCTCCTCCCCGGTGCAGGCGTTGGCATTTCCCGAATTGGCGATAAGCGCCTGGATCTTCCCCGCCGCCAGCCGCTCCCGGCTCACCAGGACGCTGGCCGCCTGCACCCGGTTCGTCGTAAACATCGCCGCCGCGGCGCAGGGCCGCTCCGAATAGATAAGGCCCAAGTCCCGTTTCCGGGAACCGGCCTTGATGCCGCACCGGATTCCCCCGGCGCTGAAACCCCTGGGGGCGCAGACCCCGCCCGGTATTTCTTCCATAAAAATTTGCCTCTCAATACAAGAACATTAAAAAGATGCGGGAACCATATCCAGGCCCGAAGTCTCATCAAAACCCAAAACAAGATTCATATTCTGAACCGCCTGCCCCGCCGCGCCTTTGACCATATTATCAATGGCGCTTATCACGATGAGGGTAGTCCCCCGGACATCCAGGTGTACCGAAATATCGCAGAAGTTGGACATCCGCACCCGGCCGGTGGCGGCCGGCGTTCCGGCGGGGAGGACCCGCACAAAGGGTTCATCCCGGTAAAACCCGGCGTAGAGCTCCCGGATTTCCCCGGCTTTCTCCTCGACCTCCCCGGAGGGAGGCCGGAGCTCTCCCCCGGCGGACGCGACCCGCCAGGACTCGCCCAGGGGGATGTAGATCGAACTGAGGATGCCCCGGTTCATGGGAACCAGATGGGGGGTAAAGATCACCTCAGGGCCGGGCTTTGCGCCGCCTCCGGGAGACCGGGCGGCCATGGCGGCGAAATTCCGGCTAATCTCCGGGCTGTGCCGGTGGCCCCCCACCTTGTAAGGGGCCGTCGAATCGGCGCACTCGGGGTAATGGAACGCGCGGGAGGGCTCCCGGCCGCCCCCGGTAACTCCCGAAGCGGAATCCACAATGATGGGGCCCGGCCCCGCCAGCCCCAGGGCCAGGGCGGGAAAGGCGCCCAGGGAAGCCCCCGTGGGGTAACAGCCGGGATTCCCGATGATCACCGGCCCCGCAAGGGCCAGCTCCCGGATCCGTTCCCGGTTCAGCTCCGGAAGCCCGTAAACCGACTGCCGCCGCAGTTCGGGAAAGGCGTAGGTTTTTCCGTACCAGGCGCTGAATGTCGCTGCATCATCATCAAAACGGAAATCCGCGGAAAGATCGATAAAGGGGATTCCCCGCTCCATCGCGGTCCGGGCAAAGGGCTCCCCCACCCCGTGGGGCAGCGCCGCAAAAACCAGGTCCGCCTCCGCAAGAACCTCGCCGGGTTTTACCAGGGAAGCGGAAATCCGCCCTGAAAAATTCGGGTATATCTGTTCAATCCGCTCCCCCTCAAAACTGACGGAGGAGAGGACACAGGAATCTATCTGTGGATGCCCGGAAAGCAGCCGGGTCAGCTCCGCCCCGGCGTATCCGGTGGCGCCGATTACACCCGCAACCATCAAAAACCTCCCGCACCGGAAAATCCGGCGCTTATACAAAATAGCTTATTTTCGAATCTCTTTACAGGGGCCAATCTTCAACGGCGGCGGGAAAAAGAGGCGTTATACCCGCGGGAAGGATAAAATGGATATGCACAGCGGTTTTTCATGGGTGAAATATTGCATATTTATTTATTTTTGTCAATATTTACCGGGAAATTACCCTGGTCTCTTGACAAAAAACGGTAATTTTTGGAATATTTATGCATTTGAGGCAGTTCCAAAATGTCAGATTTTGGAATTGCAGCTTTGAAAACCGCGGTTTTGTAAGGCCCATAGCCTGAAAAACCGCAAGAGCTGGTTATAAAATAACCGATAACCAGCTCATTCCTGGGAGAGCCAGGAAAAAGGCGGGTGAATGATGATACAAACAGCGGAGCCGGAAGTCCAAACGCCGGTAAAGCTTCAGAGCATCAGCGCGGAAAAGGACGAATTCAATGACGAAGAATTCCATAGCGGAAAAATATACTGCGCAAACTGCGGCCACTGTAAATTGATCCCCGCCAAACCCGACGGGCTGGAGGCGTACCTGCTCAGAGTCCGCTGCACCGCCGGCAAATGGAAAAAAAAGCTCGGCGAAGAAAAAATGTACAAATATTGCACCATAACCCGGCGTTACCTGGATCAATGCGACGCCTATGAGGAAATGGGGGATACCCGGGAATTTATCCGGGATCTGCGAAAATCCCTGCCCAGCAAGGATGAGCCGTATTTTTTGACGCCGGGCCGGCAAGACTAAAAGCCCTTGAGTCCCGCTTGTCCCGGCGGGGCGGAAGCAGTATAGTTACTGGTATGAAGTCTTTTTTCTTAAAAACGAATATCCTCGCGCTTACCGCAGGGATGGTTTTTTTTGTTTCCGCCTGCCTCAGCAGCCCCCAGGAAATCGCAGCGGATCTTTCGCCGGCGGAGCTGATCCAGCGCGCCCAGGAAGCGTCCGACAGGAACCGCTACGCCCTGGCCCTCCGTTATTATGAGACCATTCTGGAACGCTACGCCTCCAATATCGATCTGGTCTGCGCCGCGGAATACGAGATTGCCTTTATCCATTACAAGCAGAAAAAGTACGAAATCGCCAGGGAAAAATTCAACGCCCTGCTTGCGCGGTATAACACCCCCGATGAGGAACTGCTGCCCCAGCAATTCAAAAAACTTGCCCGCATCGTTCTGGAACGGATAACGGAAAAGGAAAAACCGCGGCGGTTTTTCAGGAAAAAGGCGGCGGGCGCGTAGCGAGAAGCGGCCTCCCGGCGGAGGGCTCCCCTACTGAGGCAGAATAATCGCGTTCACCTTGATGCCCCGTTCGCTTACCGCGGCGTCTACCATTTCGCGGGTAATCTCGCCCCGGGGCCGGGGATGGGGCGGGGCGTCGCCGATAAGGACGATCAGCCGGGCCTCCGCCTCCCAGGGAAACTGTATCGCCGCTTCGTAAAGGGCTTCATAAACCGCTTCGGGGATGTCCCGGCCGCCGCTTACCCTGATATTGTTCAACGTCGTCTGGAATTCCTCAAAATCTCCGGTAAAGGGTATCATCTGGTTCAGGTATTCATCAAAATAATCCTTGTACAAAACCATACCTATCCGGAAGGAACTAAATTCGCCCATAATATCCGAAAGCATGGGGATAAGCCGTTCACGAACCGAATCAATATCGTTTTTCATGCTGGAAGTGGTATCCAGGCAGAGGACAATTTCCAGCCGCTTGCCCTTTTCCAGATCCAGAACTTCCTGTATCTTGTCTACCAGATCATCGGGGCCGGTGGAATAGATCAGCTCCCCGTGGCCGGAGGCGCTGATCTCCGAAAAGGCCTTTACGGTCTCTCCCATATACCCTTCGGGCGCTTCCTCCGCCGGAGGCGGGGCCTGCCGCCGGACCGCCTGGAGCCGGTAGGGGTTGTCCCGGAAAGCGCCCCGGTAATCCCCGTAGGGAAGGGCAAAGGAACGGATATTGATATAAATGCCGTCCGCCACGTACACTTCTCCATGGCGGGTATTTTCATAGCCGTACACCAGGACGGGGGGAAGATACAGATGAAAGGCGGGCCCCAGTTCGGGATGGTTTTCGGGGCTGGAGTCAATAATGGAGTAAATCCGGTCTTCCTGGGAAATAGGACGGCCTTCAATAATGCGGGGCTCGTTGCCGTTTACCCCATTCCATTCGGCGGCCCGGTAGGCAAAATTATCCGCCTGCCGGCCGGGGTCACGGGTAGATTCGGTGAGGAGTACCGAAGAAATATCCGGTTTTTTCCTGATAAACAGGTGAACTCCGTCTGCCCGCCGTTCAATCCGCAGATCGGCGGGTTGGACGGCAAGATCCTGCGAAAAAACCTGAACCGCCCAGAGGCCGAGGAACCCCAGGCCGAATGCAATACGTTTAAACATAATGTTTATTATCGGAAAAAAAGCGGTAATGTGTAATGAGTATCTGAGGAATGGTTATGCGATCACCAAAAGAATTGTCCCTGGACAACAAAATCACCGGGGCCCTGAACGCCCTGATTCCGCCGGGCAAGGCGCTTCGGACGGTACAGCTTCTCATGGAAGATGATGAAATTCAGTCCCTCCAGGAGTATGCCAATACGGTATCCATTAAACGGCTGGGCTTTAACGATCATGGCCCGGTTCACATGCGGTCCGTTGTTCTGAACGCCATTATTATGATGGGGCTGCTCAGAAAAGCGGGGATTCCCACCAGCCTGGAAACCGAAGAATGCGGCGCCTTTGAGGACAGCCTTACCGCGGTTCTGATCGCCGCCTTTCTCCACGATCTGGGGATGAGCGTAGGCAGACAGGATCATGAGCTCCACAGCGCCTACCTCTCCTGCCCCATTATAGACCGGATATTAAAGAAAATTTACCCCGCCGATACTGCCCGGCGGGTTATGGTCCGGTCGCTGGCCCTGGAGGGCATATCGGGCCACATGGGGAACCGGACCATCCATTCCCTGGAGGCGGGGGTGATCCTGGTGGCGGACGGCTGCGACATGAAAAAGGGGCGGGCCCGGATTCCCATGGCCCTGGCGGGCAGCCCCCGGGTGGGAGACATGCACAAATATTCCGCCAACTCAATCGAAGATGTGCGGATTCAGGCGGGAGAGGAAAAACCTATCCGCATTGAGGTGCTTATGTCAAGCGAAGTGGGCCTGTTCCAGATTGAAGAGGTGCTTCTGGGAAAAATCTCCGCCAGTACCGCCAAAGCCTATATTGAACTTTACGCCCTGGTTAATAACGACAAGCCGAAACGGTATTTGTAAGCCCCGGAGCGCTTCTCAAAAATAACAGGCCGTGCGGGGGTATTGAAGATTTCGTTTGAACCGGGTATAATTTATAAATGAAAAAAAACCTGCGGGTTTTTATATCCCGGTATTTTTTCTCTGAAAGTCTGCCGCTGGAAGGACGGGTTTTAAATTTAGTTCTTGGATTCGGTTTTTTTGCCGGTCTGGGGGGCGTTATCGCCCGGATCATTGAAGGGGTTTCCTTTATCGCCATCGGCGCGGTGGGGGGCATGATGGCGGTCATTGTCATCACCTTCTTTGTGTGCAATAAATTCCGCATCTACCACCTGTGCATCTGGGCGGCCCTTATTGCCGTATGCGACATCCTCTTTCCCCTGGTGTTTTTTACCAATGCCGGCGCGGACAGCGGTATGGCCGGGTATTTTGTCTTAACCATCGTCCTTATCTTTCTCCTGCTGCGGGGCAAAGAATGCGCCATCATGCTCTTTTTCCACATCGCCATTGTGCTTGGTTGTTATCTGCTGCAGCGATTCTGCCCCGGCATGGTTATTCCCTTTACCTCGGATTTTCAGAAATACGTCGATCATATTCAAACCATTCTCATATCCGGGCTTTTTATCGGCCTGGTGATAAAATATCAAACCCGGATCTATGAAGAAGAAAAAAACAAGGCCGAAGCGGCCACCCAGGCAAAGGCGGATTTTCTGGCCAATGTCTCCCATGAACTCCGCACCCCCCTGAACGCGATCATCGGCCTGGGGGAGCTGGAGTTACGAAAAAACATGGAGAAGGAAACCTATGCCAACATGGAAAAAATCCACAACTCCGGCCTGATCCTCCTCAACATCATCAACGATCTTCTGGACATTTCAAAAATTGAATCCGGCCGTTTTGAGCTTATTCCGGTCAATTACCACAGCGCCAACTTTATCAACGATACGGTGAACCTCAATATTGTACGGCTTGGGAGCAAACCCATTGTCTTTCAGCTGGAGATAAACGAAGCGCTGCCCTCCGCGTTTTACGGCGATGAACTGCGGGTCCGGCAGATTCTGAACAACCTGTTGAGCAACGCCTTTAAATACACAAAAGAGGGAAAAGTCATTCTGAGCATTGACTTTGAACGGATCGAGGGGGAAAGCGGCAGCGTCATGCTTGTCTGCCAGGTGAAGGATACGGGGATTGGCATACGGCAGGAAGATCTGGGCAAACTTTTTTCCGTATACAATCAGGTGGATACCAGGAGCAACCGGCATATTGAAGGAACCGGGCTTGGACTTTCGATCTGCAAAAGCCTGGTAGACATGATGGGCGGGAAAATAACCGTGGAGAGCGCCTACGGCCTGGGCAGTATCTTTACGGTGAAGATCAGGCAGCAGGTATCCAACGAAAACCCCATCGGCAGGGACGCAAAAGAACAGCTTGAACATTTCAAATACAATGCGGAGATCCACCGGGAGCGGCGGGAACGGGTCCGGATCAAAATGCCGTACGCCAGGGTTTTGGTGGTGGACGATGTGGCCACCAACCTGGATGTGGCCAAGGGCATGATGCTGCCCTACAATATGACCATCGACTGCGTTGCCTCCGGCAGGGAAGCGATTGCCCTTATCCGGGAAGAAAAAATCCGCTATAACGCAGTCTTCATGGATCACATGATGCCTGAAATGGACGGTATTGAGGCGGTGAGAATTATCCGCCAGGAAATCGGTACCGAATACGCAAAAAATATTCCCATTATCGCCCTGACGGCCAACGCGATTATCGGAAACGACAAAATGTTTCTGGAAAACGGCTTTCAGGATTATCTCTCCAAGCCGATCAACACCTCCACCCTTGACGCCTGCCTGAACCGCTGGGTCCGGGACCGGGAAAAGGAAGCCCAGCTCGCCGCCGCTCCCCAGGCCGCCGAAACAAAACCGGCGGAGGCCGCCAAAATCCCGGCGGCGGAGAACCTTATCGAAGGGATAGATTTTGCCGAAGGGGTACAGCGGATGGGCGGCCGGACATCCTCCTTCACCCGGATACTCACGTCCTACGCCGCCTCCTTGCCCGCCATGCTTGACCGCATACGGAACTTCAGCGCCGAATCGCTCAAGGACTACCTCATCACCGTTCACGGGATCAAGGGTTCCAGTTACGGCATCTGCGCCATGGATGTGGGCAAACAGGCGGAAGCGCTGGAAATGGCGGCCAAACAGGAGGACATTGAGACCATCCTAGTGAACAACGGCGCCTTTATCCGCGAGGCGGAAAAACTGGTGGAACGGATTACGGTCTTTCTCGCGACAGGAGAGGAGCAGTAGCCCCGCCGGGCGGACGGCCCGTGAAAGCGGCGGCGTTACCCTTACGAAATTTACCGGCTTACCACCAGACAATACCGTTTTTTTCCGGCCCGCAGAATCAGTTCGCCGCCGGCGTCCAGGTTCTCCGCGCCGATAAGGGCCGCCACATCCGTTACGGCCTGAAGCTCCCGGCCAGCGGCATCCCCGCCGGCCCCCAGGGATACAAAGGCCCCGCCCTGCTGGACCAGGCGGCGGCCATCGCTTTTGCTGGCCGCCAGCCCCGCATCGGTAAAGAGGTCTACCACGTTATACCCGTTTTCAAAACCGGCGCGTTTCAGTTCCCTCCGGGGCATTGCGGTCTTGTCGCCGCCCGCTCCCCCAAAGGCCGCCCTGGCGCCGGCCATGGCCCGGTCGGCCTCGTCCCTGCCGTGGATCAGGGCGGTTACTTCCCAGGCAAGCCGTTCCTTGGCCCCGTTGGGGTCTTTGCCGGAAGCGGTAAGGCTTTCACATTCTTCCGGGGGCAGGAAGGTAAACATCAATAAAAACCGCCGGATGTCGGCGTCCTGCACATTCCGCCAGTACTGGAAAAAATCGTAGGGGCTTACCGTTGCGGCGTCCAGAAAGAGGGCGCCTTTTTCGGTTTTTCCCATTTTTTTGCCATCCGCGGTAGTTACCAGGGGGAAGGTCATGCCAAAAACTTCGGCGCCCTCAACCCGGCGGATCAGCTCCGCCCCGGCCACGATATTCCCCCACTGATCGTCCCCGCCTATCTGGAGGCGGCAGCCGTAACGGCGGTAGAGTTCCAGAAAATCGTAGCTTTGGAGAAGCTGGTAGTTGAATTCGATAAACGAAAGGCCCGTCTCCATCCGTTTTTTGTAGGCCTCAAAACTCAACATCCGGTTGACGGAAAAATGGCTGCCAATTTCCCGGAGAAAGTCGATATAGTTCAGATTGGCAAGCCAGTCCTTGTTGTTCACCCAGCGGGCCCTGTCCCCGTCAAAGCCCACAAAACGGTTCAGCTGGGCGGTAATAGCGGCGGCGTTGGCATCCAGGGTTTCGTAGTTCAGCATCTTCCGCATCTCGGTCTTCCCCGACGGGTCCCCAATCCGGGCGGTTCCTCCGCCGATAAGGGCAATTCCCCTGTGTCCCGCGTCCCGGAGATGCCGGTAGGCGAAGAACGGCACCATGTGGCCCAGATGAAGGCTGGGCCCGGTAGGATCGCAGCCCACATAAAATACCACAGGCCCTTCATCCATCAGCCGGGAAAGGCCTTCGGTATCGGTACATTGCTGAAAAAAGCCGCGGGACTGCAAATTGCGTAACGCTGAATTCATATCTCCCCTTTCCGTTGTTGGAACAAATGCGCCGGACCGCAGGTCCGCAGAGCTCCGGGAAACCACCAGGCTCCCGGACACGCCCTTATGCCTATATTAGTATATGAGCTGTTGAATGACTAGCCGCCGAACAGTATCATAGTTTCAGCATGATGACAGCGGAGGCATTCATGAAAACCATTCTCTGTTACGGTGATTCCAATACCTGGGGCTTTAACCCCCGGACCCAGAGCCGTTACGACCACCATACCCGGTGGCCCCGGATTCTGGCGGAACTCCTCAACGAAGGGGCCCCGCCGGAAAACCCCTGGTGGTGGGTGGTTGAGGAAGGACAAAACGGCAGAACAAGCTGCCGGGAAGATTTTGTTGAAGGAGACCGGAACGGGCTGCGGCAGCTTATCCCCATTCTGGAAAGCCACAAACCCCTGGACATGGCGGCGGTGATGCTGGGAACCAACGATCTCAAACCCAGGTTTAACCCCGTGCCCTACGATATAGCCAGAGGGGTACAGCGGGTAGTTGAGGCGATTCGGAACTCCCGGACCGGGCCGGGCAATACCGCCCCCCAGGTCATTATGATCTGTCCGCCCCCCACGGTGAGGTCTCCGGTCTTTAAGCATGTTTTTGGAGACAGTACGGAGCTTTCCAAAAAACTCCCTCCCCTGTACCGCCTCCTCGCCGAAGAAAGCGGAGCGATTTTTCTGGATGCGGGAAAAAAGATAAAAACCAGCGCCGCCGACGGCATACACCTTGACCCGGAGGGACACCGGAAACTGGCGGAGGCCGTGGCGGAGATTGTCAGGCGCTGCTAAGCCGCGCCTCCGGGCCGCCGCTACTTTTTCCCCGAATAAAGGGTAAACACCATTTCATCCTGCCGCTGCTTGATCAGGCTGTACCAGAGATTCTTCTTCTTGGTAATCACATTGCTTTTGCGGCCGATGACTTTAAGTTTTTCAAAAATAGCGGCGCCGTTTTTTGCGGCATACCAGGTTTTAAGGTGGTTCCCGGAAAAGATCAGGGATGCCTTTTCGTCAATTTCTTTGTCAATGGATTCCTGGTAGGATTTCAGCAGCAGATCGTATTTATCCGTAACGCCCTTAACATAGTCCAGGATAAGCCGGTCAAAGGCGGGGATCATTTCAATAATATTGATAAACTCATGGAGCATACCCACCGCAAAGGAATAATCCTCATCCTGCATATACGCCTTCAGCGCCAAACGGCAGAGCTGCAGGAGGGAATCGTTGGTAATGGTGCGCATCCCGTTGATCGGCTGGGGAGGCGTTACCGAAAAAGTCGGCATTTCATGGGCCGCCTTGGACAGAAGGTCCATTAAATCCATAAAGATCCGCTGTTCCCAAAGGGAATCCCGGATAGAACCAAAGAGGCGGATAAGCTCCTCGCTGAATTTTTCCTTGTACCGTTCCTCAGCCTTAAACACCACTTCGCAGGTGGGGAGCTGAACTCCCTTGAATTCTATCATCCCCGTATCAAAGAAGTAGAGGGCGTTCTTCCGGGCCAGGGTACATTTTTCGGCGGCGTTTTCCTTCTGGAAATTCATAAACACCTGTTTTGTAATCATGATCCGGGATTCCCTGGAGGAAAGCTCGTTGGCCCTGGTCTGGAGCCGGGCCCCCGTATTGAGGAGAAAGCCCGAAAGGTTCCCCTGTTCGGTGATGATCAGGGGTATGGAGGTATTACCGCCGGTAATACCCGCGGAAAGTTTAAAAACCGGCAGGATCGTCGCATCCCCGGTCCGCTTGGTTGAAATCGCCGGATCGCCGATTACATCGGTTTTGCCGAAATAGTCCAGAATGCCCAGGGTGGCGGTAATAGCGTCCGAAGCGGCGGCGGCGACCAGGACGATTTCATCCCCCCGTTCCCGCTGGCACACCGCCCCGCACTGGGTACAGATGGTCTGAATCTCGTTGTTGATGGTCCGGTCCAGGGTATGGAGCATGGAGAGATTTTTCCGGGAATCCTGGCAGAATTTGGTATAGCCGTGAATATCCAGCATACCAATGTACAGGTTGGATATGGAAATGGTTCGCTTCAGATCCCCCGCTTCGGGGAACATTTTGTCGGGAATCACCAATTCCCGCCAGAGCTTTTTATGGGTTGCCGGGGAAATGCCGGAAAAAAACCCCCAATTCAGGCGCTTAATCAGTTCAAAAATACGGACGATAACCGGATGGGAACGCTTGTCCCGAATAACCGGAGCGGCGTATTCCCGGAGCTGAGAGAACGCCGTTATTTCCCGGCCGATAATACGGTCATACAGAAAGGAAAATAACTCATACTCGGTTACGGTTTCGTTATATTCGCTTAAATCTTTCACACACTACCTTGTTGTTTTGTTGAAAAATCCATGGTCAGGCTTTTTCAAACGGTCAGATTTTGAAAAAGGATCGCTCGTTTCCAGCTTATCTTTATCATATAGTATATTACCGGCCTTGGGAATATGGGAGGGGCCGGAAGGAAAAAAAAGAAAAAAAAGGCGGAAAATCTGGTTCCGCATATCCTTTTTTGTTATACTTATACCAGGAGGGGCACATGGAAACAGCGTCATTTTTGAACGATTCCGGCATTGCGCTTACCGAGGCCAACCGGCCTTATGAGGCGATACCCCTGTTCCGCAAAGCCCTGATCATGGAGCCGGAAAACCCTCTGCTGTGGCTGAATCTGGGAATTGCCCAGCAGCGGACCGGGGATTATGAAGAGGCCGTTACCAGTTTTCAAAGGGCCGTTTATATTGAAGACAGCCTGGCCGAAGCCTGGGTTTCCCTGGGCCTCATCTATTATGAACTTGAACAATTTGAACTGGCCGAAGAATGTTACCAGTCAGCCCTGGCGAGGGATGAAAACGCCCCAAAAACCTGGAATAACCTGGGGGTTTTGTATTTTGTGGAAGGGAGTTTTGAGGAAGCCCGGCATTGTTTTGAAGAGGCGATCAGCCTTTATCCGCTCTATTATGAGGCCCTTTTCAACCTCCGGGACACCTGCCGGGAACTGGAAGATTACCGGGCGGCGGCGGAATTCGAGCGGATTCTTGCCGGAATTTCCGATAAACAGCATCTTGCGGGCCGGATCAGTGATGTGGAATAAGCGTTCGACTCCATGAAAATCCTCTATGCGGCGGAACTGGTGGGAAAAACCGGGGTATATGCCCTGAAAAAGGGCCTTCCCGCCCTGAAAAAGCGGTATTCCTGGGATTTTCTCATCCTCAACGCCAACGGCGCCACCGGAGGAAGCGGCCTGGGCCGGAATCATGCGGCCTATCTGCGGAAACTGGGAGCCAATGTGCTGACCACCGGGGAATACTGTTTTTACAAAAAAGACCTCACCGAAAACCTTGAGAAAATCCCCTATGTCCTCCGGCCGGAAAACCTCAACCCTGAGGCGCCCGGCCTTGGTTCCCGGATATATAAAACCGGCAATGAAAAAGTCGCCGTGGCGGTTGTTCTGGGCCAGAGCGGTTTTGGGCGGCTCCACGGGAACAATCCCTTTTCCCTGCTCCCCCCCCTTCTGGAACGGCTTCGCCAGGAAACTCCCTATGTCATTGTGGATTTTCACGCCAAAACTACGGCGGAAAAGAAGACCTTCTTTTTTTTCGCTGACGGCCGTTGTTCCGCGGTTATCGGCTCCCATACCCGGATTCAAACCGCGGATGAAACGATCCTCCCCGGCGGTACGGCGGTGATCACCGATGCCGGCAGAACCGGCAGCATCCAGTCTGTGGGGGGCTGCGATATAAAGTCCCGAATTCAGGAATACCTCAGCGGAATCCCCGACTGGACCAGAGAAGCCGGCGCCCAGCCGGAAATTCAGGGGGTTTTTCTTGAACTTAGCCGGGATGGAAAGGCCCTTTCCATTGAACGGTTTCGGGAACTCCTGCCGGACCTGCTCCTTCCCCCCCAGGACGCTCCGGGTACAGACGACGGTACGGGCGGTATGCCGCCGGCCGGTTCCGGGGAGGCCCGCAACGGCGCCCCTCCATGATCGGCCGGATTCACGCCGTATCCGGCCGGGAAGTCCTCATCGCCCCCCGGGAATATGCCGCCTGTTTCGGCTGCGGCAAAAACTGCCATGAAGGCCGGGGCCTCATCAGCGCCGAAAACCGGGACAACCTGCCCCTGTTGCCAGGCCAGCTGGTGGAAACCGAAAATTCCCCCGTCGGCCTGGTGTTCCAGGGACTTTCCGCGCTTCTCCCCCTGCTTGCGGGTTTCCTGGCGGTTTTTTTCCTCACCGGCGGCCTTTTCCCCGCCGCCGGCGAAGAGGCCCGGGCCGCCGGGGGACTCTTCGGCCTCTTTGCCGGGGGCGGCCTGACGCTGCTGATCCGCCGCCGCTACCCCGCCCGCGCAAAAAACCGCATAACCCGTATTGTGGATACGACAAATTCCGTTGCTTGATTGAAGAAAAGCAGGTATACTGAAGAGAAGGGGATTTTCCCTCCGGGACCGCTTGCACGAGGGTCCCATCCTGGCCGGGCCGAAAGGACGGCGGAGCGCTCGAAATGGGCGCATACCTGCGGGTATAAAGGAGCCTCTTATGAAAGGCGCGCGAGGGTATATGGATCTGGGCAGTATTTTTGATGAAATTTTTGAAGCGGCCCAGGATTTTAAGGATGAATTCCACCGGAATTTCAACCACTACGGCGGCGAGACAGGGCCGGAAGGATGCGGCCGGGGACGTTTTGGGCCCGGCGGTATTTTTGGCAAAAACTTTTTTGATGAAAATACCGATTTTTATCCCAACTATTCCTATCCCCCCATGAATGTCTATATGACCGGAGACCGGAGCATGTTTTTTGAATTTGCCCTGGCCGGCTTTGACGAAAAAGACATCAGCCTGTCCTTCCAGGGGGACTATATGGTATTTTCCGCCAAAATCAGGGAAGACGCCGAAACCGGGGATCCTCCTCCTCCGGATGACAATATCCGGTATTTCAAACGCCGCCTCAAAATGAAGAACATCGAAAAACAGAAGTATTACGTCCCCCTGGACAAATACGCCCAGGATCAGGTGAAGGCGGTGTATAAAAACGGCATCCTCAAGGTAAAAGTGCCCCCCAAGGATGAGCCGGATCAAAACGACGGGATCAAGATCGAAATTATCAAGGAAGGGGTGTAGTACACCGCCGGCGATAAAAGTCCGCCGGGGCATGGCCTCCGCCTTCCCATGAACAAGCCGGAAACCGGCTGGGGGAGGAAAATTAACCGGCTGTTTCTACCGGCCGGTGATTTCTTCTTTAAGCTCCTCAAACCGATGGCCTGCCTGTCGTGGTGTAATAAGACCAAAGGCCACTTCCTGTCCAACTAAACGCATATACTGTTCGCTGAACAGGCTACTTACGCCAATGGGCCCCGGAGCATAGGGGTTAATCGCCTTACCATAAATCTGGTTGATAATGGCAGAAATTTTCTGATCCGGAACCGTGAGGAGCTCAGAATTAGCCAGTAAAGCTTCCCGTTGAACGGCAGAGGGTAGCACCCCCCGTACATTTTTCAGAATAAGGGCTGCATCGGGACTGTTGGCAAACCAGTTAAGAAAATCCACTGCCAGCGCCTTGTTTTTACTTCGTGAGGAAACCCCTTCTACTAACCCCGGCCGGGCGCTTACCGCCACTCCTTTTCCCTTGTGATTATTCGGGTACTCAATCATCGATAATTCATCCAACGTTTGGCTTTGAAACATGCCGAAAGTACCGCTATATTCAAAACTGCAAAAAGTTTTGCGTTGTCCAATATGCTGATCATTGGCGCCACCCAGGAGGGCACTTTCATCCGGTGGCAAAATAACGCCCTCGGGAACCTTGTTAAAATAATCCATAAAAGCAGCCACATCATCAGAGGTGATTAATATTTCTGTACCGGTCCAAGGGAAAGGCGGCTCCTTGCCAAGGTGAGTCAAACACCAGGCAGGCAAGAACGTTTCAAGCCCCCCTTTCATACGTTGATCCGGCATCCCATATATCTTTTTTCCAGAACTCTGATAGACCTGGGCAAGAATATTGATTAAATCATCCCAGGTATAATCTCCTTCGGGCATTTGTATTCCGAGTTCTTCGGCCACCGTTTTATTGTACAAAATGATATTGGCGTTCAGGCTGACATTAACCCCATACATTTTCCCATTGACAGAACAGGCGGATGCTATCTGGGGATTATGAGAACGAACATCCACCAATCCGGTAATATCCGAAAGCCCGCCGGCATCCACAATGGAAGAAAGCCACTCAGGATTCATGGTAAAAATATCCGGTGCATTTCCCGCAGCAAGCTGGGACATCAGTTTATTGTAATAGCCGTCAAATGCGGTAAATTCCGGTATAATCGTTACGCCAGGATGCTGCGATTCATAAAACCGGATAGCTTCGATAGTGGCGGTATTACGGGCCTCGTTGCCCCACCAGGAAAACCGAATCTCCCCGACAAGATTCCTGCCGGATGCCGTAGCCGGTTCCGCTGTTTTTTTGCTGCAACCCGCAAAAGCCGCCAATGCCAGGATCAGCGGCAGAGCCGCAAAAAATATACTGCGTATATGCTTCATCTTTTGTCCTCACTACCTCTCTCAATTAGTGTTTAGCGTTAATTATTTTTGGTACCAGTCGTAGATTTCCCTTCCAGAAGGAAAAGGAGCACAGAAAGAAAATACATCTTGAAGCCAGACTCTATCCTGGTATTGCGTAAAACCTTTGTCAAACACGCTGTTTAAGGTATTGGCATTCAGGGCAAATCCATAATACCTGTATTGGCTAAACTGTTCCCGGCTGGTAAGGGCAACGCCGTTAGGGGTGCTTTGGTTTACGAAACCGTATATCTGTGGCGCCTTTTTACCCTTGTCGGTAATCAGGAGTTTGTCGAGATCCAGTAAGCCGGGGGTAAACACCTTGTCCATATTCACGCCGTACCTGGCGTTTGATGCTGTAACCCAGTTATCTCCCGCCTGCATCTTTTCGGTTGGAAAGTAAAAAGTTCCCTTGGTACCAAGTGCCGTTTTAAGCTGGTTTATTCCCTCGCCGATCCACGGATATTCATCAATTTTTGCCAAAAGGCCGGGCGAAACGGGACTGTCCGGCCGGTGGTAATAATCCCAGGCGGCGGCCAAGGCATTGGCCCCATCGGTCAGATCTCTTTTTGCCACGGCCATTCTGCCGTTTTTCCGATCCTTCAGGAAAAAATTCTTCAGGGGAAGTATTTTCATCAGTAGGTTCACATCCTGGCCAGCCATCCTTGCGTTAAATTTAGTCACCGTTTCATTGAGGAAGAAACCTAAATCCTCGGTATAGTCAAAGGAAAAGAATGACGTATCGGTTTCCAGGTCGTATGCGCCAAGCCATTCGGTTGCCCCCTTTACCATGCGGAGCGCTCCGAACAGGGCATCGAGTTCCTCCCTACCCAAATTCTCACCGGGCAGCATGTAACCGTCGAGATTGAGCGCCTCAATGATGCCCTCGCTCAGCGGTATCCGCTGGCCGTAGGGCAATGTCGCGGCGCGCCTGGCTGCGGCCTCAAACTCGTTTCCCAGAAAATACCTGAGAGAGTCGTCCACGAGATCGTTCCAGCCATTCGGATTCTTGTATATCAATTGGGCAAAACATTCAACTTCATACAACATAAGGGTGGCCTTCGAAGAACCCTGCATAGCTTTCTGATATAGCGGCTCAATGACAAAATTGCCCGGTTGTCCTATATTTGGGCGGTGTACCAGCACTTCATCTTCCGGGGCAGCGCCGGGATTTACCAAAAACAAGGTCATCCAGTCATAGGAAAATAACGTGTTCAGGCTGCCGGGCCAAACACTGTGACCTACCCGGTTTATCATTACGTTGCGCACATTGGTAGAAACTACGATAGATAACAGTTTACCAATGGATGAATAAAAAATCGCCTTGGGATTGTCCCTGTTTTTGGCGTATGCTGCTTCAAAATATGCCGCGGCCCCGTCAAAATCCCCAGCCGCCAGCGCCTGCTCCCCGCTGCTTACCAGATCGCTGTCGCCCTTGTTTTCAAACTCGGCTGTGACGGTTACATGCTGCCCGCCCAAGATAAAGGAAAAAGGTTTGTCTGAATCATAACCAGTAAGCGTCTCTATCGAAGCGCCGTTTATCTTTAGACTGCCGACCTTTAATCCGTAACCGGTGTCCGGCCTGATTCTCAGATCCACCTCCGTTCCGGGGGGGCCGGACTGGGGTATCGCACTGATATACCCGTTTCGCGGTTCCTCAATATGCACCGCGCTTGTGCCGGTCGGCGCGGAAACAAAGACAGCGTTGACAATGACATTGGCACCGGGCATATTGAAGTTCTGGCTATCGGTTGCGGCACCTCCAATTATTAAGCCCCTGGCGGCCAATACATAACCGTAGGCCGGATTTACCCTCAGGGATATTTCGGTTCCCGGCACTCCCTTGTCGGGAACCGCCCGGATTGTACCATTGGAGATATTGTTATAAACATCCACAATATAATAGAGTACCTCCTTTTCGGGAGGGACAAGCTCAAAAGGGGAACCACAGGAGGACAGAAACAAAAGCAAACAGGCCAAAAATGCCACAAAAATATTGACTTTTAATTTCATAAAAACTCCTATAAACTGTAGGTAAAGGATATGGGCACAGAAATAACCGGTTTACCAGAAAAAGCCAGATGAAATTGTTTGTTAGCGTTATCGGCATTGTAATCGTAACGTTCTCTGCCCGGCAACATGACAAATATACCGGTTTTTACCGTGCCGCCGCCTACATTATATTCCACCCATGGGCCAAAGCCCATGTCAAGATGATCGCTTCCCTCAAGTTCTTCCCGCCCTTTTTGCAGAGAATCCTTGACATCCATTCCATGATACTCCATGCCAAAATCAAGGCCAACCGTGAAATTTTCAAATAGCGTATAACCGGGAACAAGCCAGAGGCCGAAAACAGGCGCAAAGGTATATTCGTCCAGGTCTTTTCGTATGGCATGCCTGCCCATTTCCATGTCTGCCCGTCCAAAAATACGGAAATTTTCCGATTCCCACAGGGCGCCAATGGCAAAAGAATAGGGAAGCTGGATTGTTGCCTCCATCCTGTCGGTGTTCATGACAGGGGCATTGAACTCAATGGTATCGCCAACAACTCTTGCGAGCGCCGGATATACTTCGGCACCGGCATCGGTAGTAAATTTAAGGGGGATTTTTACCCCCGCTTCAATGGTCAGATCCTCTATCAGGGTAAAGCGGAATGCGGCCTCAATTACATCGGCATCGCGGTTAAAGCCCAGGCCTTCCATTAAATTGGTTCCTACCAGCAAACCATTATCGTTATACCGGAGCTGTTTCCGGTTATTGCCGATAAACTGAACACGGGCAAAGCCAACATCGGGTATCTTATAGCCAAGGCCTATCTGTATGGCCTTGTACACATCCGCCATATCCTGGTCAATCACATTTCTATTCGCCCGATCGGCGAAAAAAAAGGATCCCGCATTGGAACCAAGGGCCGCCTGTATGGTCAGGCCGTTCCATTCGGAATCGAGCCAGAACAAGGGGGCAATAGAAATATGGGCGCCGCCGCTGGCAAGAAAACGGGAAAAAAAAGCGTCTTCGCCCTTACCGCTATTGGGCACCAGCCATGAGGTAAATTCAGTATTGGCAAGAAGCCCCCGCAGATCGTCTTCAATAAATTTGCCTACGGTTAATTTAAAAAAAGGAAAGGGCATTATCCAGACGCTGGCATTATCGCCGACAGCCGGAGTACCGCCATCCCAGTAGAAATCAGCTTTAAACCCAATAGTTTCACCCTCGGATACGCCGTTTACCTTAAAACCTACACGGGGAGCTTTGCGGGTATTATATGTTGCCGCGGAAACCGAACTGTCACCATCGGAAAAAGCCATAGGGGTAAATATGCCCCTTCCCCACCCAGACCATACGATATCCGCGAATACCCCTGTTTCAATAAACAAGAATACGCAAAAAGCAACAATATACCGTTTCATAATCCCTCCAGAATTATGTATAAACAAGGGCTGCCGGGAATTCCGGACAACCCTTTTGCTTTACAATTTTAACACACAGCTTGTTATGGAATTAGTCTATTAACCTGGCTGGCGATTGACTCATAGCCCGGAGCGGCCCAATCCAGTTTGAGGAAATCAAACTTACTCCTGGGATCAGCGAGCGTATAGGTGTAGGGGTGGGCGGAAGTGCCGTCGGGTACCATGTTTGCGGGCAAGGAGTTGCCTTTGTGTAATTCCAGTAAGGCGTTTGCCATGTCATGAAGCTGGCGGGTCGCCGTAGTATGTTGCTGGACAAACAATCTGTAGCCGACATTTTTTTCTTTGCCCAGCAAGCGGTATACTTCCCTGGCCGCGAGGAAATTTAAGAACATTCCCTCGGGGTTGGTCCAGCTATCGGCACAACCGACCGTGATATACAACCCACGGGGGGCTACCAGAGCGGAGAGATAGTGCTGGTCAAAGGGTTGGGTGGTTAGATACCCGATTTCCGAGCGATGGGCTCCATTCGCAAACGGAACACCTGCCGTAGTTGGGTTAAAGATATGAGTCGTATTCAGTGTGGGATACAGGTTAATAAACTCCCTGAAGCGGCTGTTGAACATTCCGCCGCCGTACTGGGTACGATAATCGGTAATGGTCTGATAACTCTCGTGCTTTTGCTCATCCACCTGCCAGCCATACCACAGCACCCCATAACCTGGTTTAACGTTATTGCCCTCTTTTGGGTATACCACCGCGCCGGCGTTGCCCCACACCTGGAATTCTCCGTCGCCGGCACTACCCCCAGTGGTTACACAGGTTGGCGCCCCGTCCAAACCTGTGTTGGGGTTTATCAGAGCCTCTTCTTTGAGAACCACCCAACATTCCTGAACTCCATCTTCTGTGGGAGCGATTCTCAGGTACTGGTACGCTTTGTTGAGCATATTATTGGGCATCCAGCCGGTCATGTTCCGGTCTTTGGATTGTGTTTCGTTTACGGTGGGGCTTACAAATCGTTCAATGGCCGCTCCTGCCGCGCCGGAAGCGACCGGCATTGAGAGGAGTACGCGCTCATCAAAAGCGCCGTAAAGAAGGGCCATCTTGCCGCCAATGGACGTACCTGTTTGCGCAATCGCATTGGTATCAATCTGACATCCTTCAGGTGTTTCTTTTGCCAGCTCAAAACCGTCAATCCCCCGGGAAAACCCCCAAACCTGCTGCATCGCGCTGGAAGGAGCATTCCGGTCACCGGGATCTGCAACTCCATAACCATTACCACCATAGGGATAAGGAAGAAGATAGGCTACGGCATAATTATACCCATACAGTTTGGTAACCACGGTAGTACCGGTTCTGGACGGGAAAGTCCCGCTTTGTCCTGAGCCACCGGCTTGACTAACACTTATGTTTCCTACCGCAATGCCCCTTTCAAGGTAGTACGCATTGTTACCGGTAGCACTAATTGGATTGGTATCACTAGCAGTGCCCGTACCCATAATTACGGGCCATCCTGTTGCAGGCTTGGTTAATGTGGATCCATCGGGATATCTGACACTAAAACTAATCGTCCCAGATACTGTACCGCGTGTCAGCGTAATGACACCATACCATGAGTTGTTCTCGGGAGCGCCAACTTGTTGCCAGGTGGTTAGTTCCTTGGTTACGCCTTCCATTGAAGGCAGGTAACCGTATTCGTAATACTGGACAATCTCCTTAATTTCCTCACGGCGCAAATTCCAGTTCTCGGCAGTAACGTTGGCACCACGCCAACTCTTAAAAGGATTTGGAAGATTGGTAATTTCTGTGGTGTAAGATTCCGGTTCATCGAAAACCAGTGGCGGACCAATATTAACAGAGGCTGACCCGGAATCGGCATCTTGCGGACAGCCAAGTACCAGGACGAGGGTAAGTGACAGGAGGATCAGTAGAGG
>JAISPH010000015.1 GCA_031275035.1 Treponema sp. | reverse complement strand
AATGAATTATTGGGCAGCATTCTATGCATGGTACAACGATGGCATATAGAATCAAGAACATCATATCTTGCTATATTTTTCCGCATCTGTTGAACTTGGTCAGAATTCCACAAATAAGCAAAATCATTGATTGTACCTTGAAACGGAGAGCTATAACAACATATACCAAAAGAACCAAAATTATTGTTGATCTGTAATTCGGTCCAGGGGTTTATACAGTTTTCCGCTTTAAATATATGCCTATTCATTTTCTCTTAACACTTTTATAAAGAGGTATTTCTTCTAACTTATCAAAAAAGGATCTTATAAAAAGAAACCTGTACATCAGGAAACCTCATAACTCAGCTTTTTGTTTTTTACAGCAGTCCATATAATGTCTTTCAGGGGCGAATCACTACTAATAGAAAAAGAGTCCGGGAGCTTGAAATTCGTATTCTCTGCCGGATATAGAAGAAGCCTGATCTTTTCGATATTCTTTGCTAAAAAAACCGAATATGCAGCATTCCCCCATCCCCCTTTATATACAAATTGAGCCAACATATTACAATCAACGTCTTGAATAATGCATAAAAATCGTTGATTTTGACCGTTAAAGGAAAATGTCAGCTTTTGAACATACTGTCTTAACGCCGGTATATTAATCCAGGGGGTGTAATAATAATCTTTCGCCCCAAAATATGTAAAAGCGCTTTCCTCTATAGGCAGTCTGCCAAAAAATTCAGCGGCATGTTTAACATCTAAGATTTTGCCCCCCCCCATTTTGGTCCTTGGACTATATGATGCATGTCCATATATCTTGTTTAACGCATCCTCGTCAAACAAATTAACCCGCTTCGGATTATCATGGGTCAATCCAGCAGGATCCCATTGCATCCTTACAACAAAATCAAGTAATTCTTTTTTTGAGGGTTCTTTAAGAACTCCGGTATCGATAAATTCTTCCCAATACTCATTGTCATTTACCGGCATGTGCCCCGCAAAAAAATCAACCATACAGCGGCAAATTTCAAATGTACAAACCCTGCTGTTACTATAAAAAGATGGCTTTATAATGCTTGCATCGCCAGAAATTTTTGTATTTAACCTTGCATTACAGACACACAACGATCCGTCATGGTTTACCACAAAACTATTTCGAGTACCCGCAGGACAAAGGCGGGTGTATTTCTTGTTGTAGGTTTGAAAAAAGCAGGCGTTTGTCTGTAAATTAGTCCTATATTCATTAATCAATTTTACAATAAACGCGGAAGAAAAATATTCATTATTCATTTTTGGTATCAAAACAAAAGGAATTCCGTTATCGGAAAATTTTGAATATACATCAAAACTTGCAAATTCATTTTCAGGTTTTACAATGTAATTACATACTAAAGATTTTTTATTTTCCTGAATTCTTTTGCACCTTTCAAAAAACGTCTCAAGCATGGTACACTCGTCATGGTAAGCTGCATATATGAATAAAACATTTTTATGCAAATACCACTCCGGTATTAGGCTAAGATTTGTCACAATAAACCATTTGTGCTGCGGCAGAGCGTCAATAACTTTTCCAAAACCAGCGGCCAGAGCAGGTTCACCGCCGATAATTTGAATGATCGCGGGAAGTTTATCGGAGAGAAAATTGATAAGCATGTCCTGATTTTGCTCAAGAAAAGACCTCTGCTTTTTGTCTATAAAAGATTGAAAACAATAAGAACAGCGATAATTGCATGTTGTATTTGTAAGAACCGCGTGGTGGCTGTAATCTGAAAATTTCACAATCACCATATTTTCCTTGAATTACTTTTTTTCGTATTCAAAATCATGTTTTTTTACGATCCCAAGTGCTATCCCCAATCTTCTCCACCGGGATTTTAGAAGGATGTCCCGTTGAATTTTATAGATTTCTCCCATGGTTATGGAAGAAAAATACCAGTATAGCTGGTTTGCCGGCGTATCATAGTTGTTTTTATATAAAAAAGCGATACAATCCCGAAATATATTCTGCCATTCTGGAATATCATCAAGTTCATTAGGATATTCAAAAATATTTTCCTTTTTGATTGAAGGATCCGCGTCATCAAATACACGACCAAAACCCAATGCCAATTTATTTGAAACAGCCCATTTACATAAATCATATAACCCCGGCAAACCTGATTTCATAACAATAGATCCAATAGAAGGAGTGAGCCAGCCGGAATGTTGTTTCGAATTTTTGTGAATCATTTCGACATTTTTGCTTACCTTTTCCCATGTGGCGCCGAGGCGGATTTTTTCATAGTATTTCCCATAAGAATCAATACTAAAAGATACAAAAAGATGCTTAAATTTTTTTAATAGATCAATATGCCTGTCTATCACTGTTCCATTTGTGGTAATATTAAATTGGGTATTTTTCAGCTCCTTGTGTTCGGAACAAAAATTCAAAAAGTCAAGGGCCGGTTTTAATACAAAAGGCTCTCCCCCAATAATAGTAATCTCACTGGCGTGGGACAAAAAATCAACCTGTTTAAAAAGGAATTCAGGATTAAGAATTTCTTTGTGCTGTTTTCGCAGATTCATTTGAGAACACATAATACAAGACAAGTTGCACTTCATCCCAAAATTCAAATATATTTTTACGGGTCGATGATCCGTATTTATTCTTTTTTCATCAAAATTTTTCTTTGCCAAAGCTATATTTCGCTTCTGTTTTATCATTTTATCATCAATAAAATCTAATGCGTTCTTAAAATATTCATCCGACAAATTAACGAATGACATTCTGTGCATGGCACAATGATGACAAATAGAATCGATTTTATCGTAATTGATAATATTTTCGCGCATTTCCTTTACCGCATCAGAATTCCAGAGCGCCGCAAGATCATCTGTTTCCCGCTGAAACGGAACATGATAACAGCATACGCCATAGGTACCATCATAGTTTATCTGGAGATCGGTCCACGGGTTCATGCATTTTTTTGGGTTAAACATAAATTTGTTCCTCAAAATTGAAAATGTCAAGATGCTGCATAAGATGCACATTATCGGCAAATACTACGGACGCGGGAAGAACCGTTACAAAGGGATAGTGATGAATTTCGTGCCAACTAATCTGCCTGTACGAATCGAATTCCCCCGTGTCTGAAAAAAGCGTTCCGTTAATGCCGCTCTTGATGGAAATACTGCAATAATATTCGCCATGCTTTACATTGACAGGAAATGACATGGATAATACACGATATTCATCTGACCGACAGTGTATTTTTTTTATATTATTTGAATTTGAAATGACTAAAATTTTTTCTTTGTCAAATCTGGATAAATGTAATGTCAGCATAAACTCATCATCAATATCCCTGGTTGCTTCTGTCAAAACATATATTGTAACAAGTTCCCCATAGGCAAATACGTTTTTTGCTTTGTTGTCTTCACCTGTAAAAATAATATTTCTTATACATACATCGCCATCACCGCAGGAACAGGAATCAGAGGCTTTCTTAAATGTAGCAGCCCCATCAAGGAGTTTCCTGTAAACCGGTGGACCTAAAGCATGTTCCCTGGCGGTTTTAATTTTACCGGCATCAAGGGAAAAGTCCCGTACTTTTTCTGTAACCTTGGGCAGGCCACCTAATGCCAAACAGTACTCGTGGTACTGCTGCGCAACATCTCTGGTATCGCCCAAACCGTTTGTCTTCCCTTCTTTAAGCCACAGGGCTTTTTTGCAAAAACTTCTTACAACACTCAGTTCATGTGACACAAACAAAATCGCCGCGCCGTCCGCCAAAAGACCGCGCAGGTATTTATAACATTTTGCCTGAAAGGGCGCGTCCCCCACCGCTAGAGCCTCGTCAATAATAAGCACATCCGGCCTGATACAGGCGTTTACGGCAAAGGCCAAGCGTATATACATACCACTGGAGTATGTACGCACCGGCTGCTTTATGTATTCGCCGATATCCGCAAAAGCTATAATCTCATCCAGCCGTTCCCGCGTTTGCCGAGCGTTCAGGCCCAGGATAGCCGCATAGAAGAAGATGTTTTCCATCCCGCTGTAGTTCGGCGCAAAGCCCGCGCCCAGTTCCAGCAGGGCGGCAAGTCTGCCGTTAACCGTAACGTTTCCGCCCGTAGGAGAAAGGATTCCCGCGATAAGCTGCAGCAGCGTAGACTTGCCGGACCCGTTGCGGCCCAGAATCCCCATACATTCCCCAGGCAGAACGTCCAGGCTTACATTGTCAAGCGCTTTAAAGTTGTTGTACCAGCGCCTGCCGGTCCAGCCCAGAAGCGCCTGTTTCAGACGGCTGCGGCTGCCGTTATAAAGGCGGTATGTTTTACAAAGATTTTTTACCGAGATGGCCGGCTGCATACTCACGCTACAAACAATCCGCAAAAACACGTTTACATCCGCGGAAAAACGCGAACCCCAACAAGGCCATAACCCAGCCGATAGCAGCATAAAGCCCGTACCAGTTCCATTGAGGCTTTTCGGCAAAAAGAAGAGCGTTCCGGGCGCTCTCAACCATAAAGGCCAGTGGATTGAACCGGAACACAAAGCGCAGCTTTTCCGGTACTGCTGAAAGAGGATAAAACACCGGAGTAAAAAAAAGAATGGCAGAATTTACCGGCTGGAGGATAGTGGTAATATCACGGGCAAATACGGCCGCTGCCGAGAAAAACCAGGTAAGCCCCAGATAATAACCGGACATACAAAAAATAAGGAGAATGATATAATACAGGCCGGAGAGTTTTAAATTGCCGAACAAAGCGGCAATCAACACCCACAGAACAAAGGTTAGTAAAAAATAAAACAGAGTTGTAAAAAGGCTTACCCAGGAAAAAATTTCCAAAGGGAATATTACTTTTTTGACAAAGACGCGGTGGTCCAGAATAAGCTGCGGCCCCCGGAGCAGGGCAGAAGAACAGACATCAAATATGACAATACCAAGAAAAAGGATAAGAACGAAAACGCCGCGATCACTGTCCGCTTGGGGCCAGCGCGGCTGAAAAATCAATCCAAAAACAAAATAATAAATACCCATGAGCAGCAAAGGCTGCAGAAGCGCCCACAGCATACCCAAAAAAAAACCTTTGTAACGGGCCGTTATTTCCCGGCGCGTAAGCTGCATCAAGAGATAACGGTTACACCAGGGCAAAAGAACAAACTCTTTGAACATTACCATTATATGCACGCTATATACCACTTACTCTTATTTCGTAACTCATATACATTACTACGGCAAATCCATACCCCTGGTTCCGCCCCAAAGAACCGGGGCATAAATCACGCTTGCGAATGAAAAACCCCGCCGTAAACAGCAGAGTATGTACCCCACGGATGGAATCAAAATTACATTGGACTTGTTCAAGAACCCGGTTGGTTCTTTGCTAATCCCCGGTTAACCTTCAAGTCTCCCAAAAAACTCAGATTTCTTAACGAAATCCACTTTTTTTGTTGTTTTTTAGCGATTGTTGTTCAAAAACTGAAGTTTCTGAACAACTTTATTACCGTTTGTAATGATAAATGAGCCGCCTGCTTCTTTCGGCATCAACATTCATTCCCTGGAAATAACCGCCCGGTCCACATAACGCAACTCATTCTTGTCTTTCGTATTCAATATCAATTTTTCAACAGGTCAATTAGATTTTGAATCTGTTGCTTTTCGGAACATTCATAATAAGCATCACGGAATTGGGAAAAATATTCACTTTCCCACGCGCCGCGGCACCCGGCCAGACAATCCTGGGCCAATTTTTCTCCGAGTTTTTCAAAGCCTTTGCCGGAACAGGCTAAGGCCGATTTTAAATTCTCGATTTTTCCACTCCAGCCGATTACAAAAATTTTATCCGCATATTGGGGCGGAATTTTCTTTCTTATTTCATTTATTCTACAGTTTTGTTTATCCAAATCAATGAGTACCACAACACGGCGGAGACCGGTTCCAAGCTGAGTATCGCGTATCGCGGACTCAACCGCATCATTCCATCCCCGGCATGGGGGCAGCACGTTTGCTTTATAACGGTTAAAACCATCGTTATTGAGAAATGATTCCGCCAATTGGGATGTCGCGTTGTCTTCCGTATATATGACAAGATGGTTTCTGTACTTATTTGTACTCATATCTCAACATCACCCAATCGCCATGCGGTAACAAAATCGCCTTCAAATTGCGTGTCCTTCCTCCATTGCGAAACTGTTTTTATCCGAGTTGGAGAAACATGATCGTTTCTAAAAAAAATATATGTATTGTCTTCGGAAAACCGAACAATGGTCTCCGGATTGTGGGTTGAGATGATAATCTGCCCTTTTTGCAGAAAATGTTTTTTCAATATTGAAATAAAATATTCAATTTCAGACAATGCCAAAAAATTATCCGGTTCGTCCCAAAAGCACAAAATTGAGCCGTGATCCGCCTGGTTTGCGGCGATAACAAGGGCTGCAAGAATCACACATTTTTCCCCGTCAGCAAGTTTGTCGAATTGAATCACCGTTTTTCTGTCTCCCAACGCAAAATAGGCTTTCAAATACCGCACCCCATATTCATTTTGCTCAAAACGCAATCCGTCAAAATCGGGGAAAACAATTTTCAAATAGCTGTTTTTCACATCACCGTAGGCGTCAGGGTTCCTTTCCAGCAAACCGGCATACCAGTCAATTATATTGGAACAATCCGGCTGAAGGTGGGATGCCCTGCAGTGGAGAATCGCATTCATATTCCGCGGAACAGGGGAAATTATTAACATTCGTTTCAGCCAGCTTTTAAAGTTTTCCACCAAATTATTTTCTTCCTTCTTTCTTGCCTGGAATGCCGGAAAGTAAATCGAATGCCAATCAAAATTAAATGGTGTCTGCTGGCGCGGTGAAAAATGGATGTCCGCCACTTCACGTTCAAATTGCCGCAAACCATCGATGGATAATATTTCTTCTTTTACCCGTAAATAAGAAAATCCGGCGGGAAGCTCACATATTATCTTATACAAATAAAGATGTCCGGATATTTCGGCTTCAATTTCTAAATGCAATGAAACCTCGTTGTTTCCAAAAGAAAAACTATCTTTTGAAATAACCGGCAATATTTCCACGTTGTCTTCACGCAGGGGAAGTAAATTTGCCTGACCCCGGCCGATACGCTGAAATATCTGTAAAATTTCCGCTATTGATGTCTTTCCTGCGCCGTTTTTCCCGATACCAAGCACCGAATGTTTATAGTATTCATCATCATCCATTTTAAATTCAAAGTTAATAAAACATTTATAATTATGAACGTATAAGCGTTTCAACATAATGATTCCCCTTTTCGACTCAGCGGGTATTGACCAGATCCCAGTCCACGGTTTTTTCAAAATCCCCGGTAAGATTGGTTCCGCTGTTTGTGTTTTACGCTGCCCTCTACAACTTGTCAAATCAATCACATTTCCCGTTTTTCATCGCTCTTGTTCATCAACCGCCCCGCCGCCAGGGCCGCTCCCGCGCCGGCCGCCGCGCCCAGGGCGTCGGCGATCCAATCCAGGAGACTACAGTCCCGGCCGGGGACAAAGTATTGGTGTATTTCATCAATGACCCCGTAAACCGAGGCGATACAGGCGGTCAGCAGAAAAGCTTCCAAACGGCCTTGTTTTCTCCGGGGAAACCAGGGGCTGAGGGCGGCGGCCAGAACCGCATAGGCGGCAAAATGCATGACCTTATCGAAGCCCGGTATGCCCGGAGGCCGGGGAAGAACGCTCTGGGAAGAAAATATCCAAATAAGCGCCGCAACGGCAAATGCGGGCAACTTCCATATCAGTTTTTTCAAATTATCGCCGGTAAATCTCTCCGCCGCAGGGGTTCTCTTATAAACGGGTTTAGGCAACAGATCCTGCGGATGGGCGGCTCCGCAGGGCGAAACACAGACCGGAACATCGATATGGCTGAACCAGATTAAATTTGGGCGAATTTATGCCTCCAGCGGGGATTTTTCCCTGTTTGGATCACTGCGCCACAACCTTAATCAAACTCAGCCGCCGCCGGAACAAGCTTGCCGAATTCGCCCCAAAACACGAGGTTCTGGATAAAAGCATATATAAAAAAGGAAATAATGACAATGTCTCACTGTCCAAGTTGTTCAAAATATGAACTATTTTTCCGTGGAGGTTTTTCCCCGGACCGGAGGCCGTGGTAACCGGGTTTTGAAAAGACCCGGCGCTCCTTCTATATCTTTTCTATGCCTTATAGATCCCCGGGACCGACCGGCCGGAGAACTTGCATAACGGAGGTAATGCCGGTATGGTTGTACCAGCAGGGGGGTCCATGGGGATACTTGAGGCGGTACTATTGGGGGTAATCCAGGGGATTACCGAATTTCTGCCCGTGAGCAGTTCCGGCCATCTGGTGCTTTTCCAGCGGATCTTCGGTATTTCCGAACCGGCTCTTCTCTTTGATACGATGGTTCACGTGGGTACCCTAGCGGCAGTCTTTGCGGTGCTTTGGAAGGACATCCTGGGTGTTCTGCGCCGTCCTGTCCAGGCGCTGACGGGTTTCCTCATCCTGGCGACTCTGCCGGCGGTGATTGCGGCCCTCCTTTTCAAGGACGCCATTGAGGGGGCCTTTCAATCCGGGAGTCTCCTGGGTTTCGCGTTCCTCCTGACTTCCCTGGCCCTGCTGATTTCAGGGGTCTTCGCCAAACGGTCCGGCGGCGGCACGGGGTCGCCGGAAGCAAAGCCCGCTATGAACTGGCTGGATGCGCTTATCATCGGCGTTCTCCAGGCAATAGCTATTATCCCCGGGGTATCCCGTTCGGGATTTACCCTCTCGGGAGCTCTCTCCCGCAGGCTGGACCGGGATTTTGCCGCCCGTTTTTCCTTTCTTCTCTCCATACCGGCCATTCTGGGCGCCCTGGTTCTCCAGCTGAAAGATCTGGCGGACGGATCGACCGCCGGGAATAGCGCCGCCGGTACGGCCTCAGGCGGCATAGGAGCGGGGGCCATTCTAGCGGGCTCCCTCAGCGCTGCGGTGGTGGGCTTTTTTTCGGTAAGGCTGATGCTCAAAATAGTCCGGGAACGATCCCTTGCCGGATTTGCGGTATATACAGCAGTTCTGGGGACGCTGGTCCTTATCGACCGGTACGGGACCCATTTTTTCTTTTAACCTGCCGGTCTATGAAGCCAGGGCCGCAAGAAATTCCGCCGCCGGCTCCCAGGCCCGCTCTCCGTACCCGCCGGCCATGATCCACGCCGAGGGAATGCCCCGTTCCTGCAGAAAATTGCAGATAAGCCGGTCCCGTTCAAGGCACTGCTCCAGGGTCAACCTGAGGAGGCCGCTGGAGGGAAGGCCGTCGTGTTCGTAGGGGTCGGCGCCGTCCACGACGATGGCTAAACCGGGCCGGGGAAAACGGCCGCCCCCTCCGCAGCCTATACCGCAGCCGCCGGTATTTGCCGTCCATGCCGCGGACAGGGACTCAAGCCTTCCAAAACCCTGCCGGAGGGCCGGGATATACCGGTCCTCTTCTCCCGCTTCGACGGGAATTTCCACGTCCGCGGAAACACAGGGGGCCCGGTCAGGCCGGGACTGCTCCAGGGTCTCCGGGTCCAAAGGCCAGCCCCGGGCCATGTGCACCGACAGGTTAAGAATTTCCGCCGCGCCGTCCCGTGAACCGGCGGTTCCCAGTTCGCCCCGTTCCCGGGCAAAGCGGATAAGTTCGGCGGTGCCGTCCCCCTTATGGGCGTCCACGTCAATGATCCAAATAAGCCGGGCCCGGCCCTCCGCCTGGAGTCTGCGGGCGGCGATTACAATGTCGTTGATCAGGCAGAACCCGGCCCCGCTGTCGTACCGGGCGTGGTGCATGCCTCCTCCCAGGTAATAGCAGAAACCAGGACCGGCCCGGTCCGCCACAGGTTGACCCGCCAGAGCCAGGCGGCAGGCCAGATAGGTTCCCTCAGCCTGGGCAAGGATGATCTTGAAGAGGGCGGAAAGGGGCTTTGCCGCCCGCCCGGGCTCATACCGGCGGGGCCGGCCTTCGGCATCAATCAGCTCATACGCGTTAAGCAAAGCTTTAACGAGGCCGTCCTCTTCCGGGCCGCTTCCGTAGAGACCGGCGATAAATTCCCCCTGATGTACCCGTTCCAGATCCCCCCGGTTTACGGCAGGGTCCGGCGGCAATCCCAGCGCCGCCCGCGCGCCGGCCATATCCAGAACCGGACCGGGAAAGGCCGAAAAGGCGCCTCCCCCGGCGACGGCGGGCGCGGTCCGGGTCAGATGTTCCAAAATCCGGGAAGGCCGGTCCGGGGCAATCGGTAACATAATGCCATAATCCCGAAAGGCCATATTCAGAGAAGGATCATAAAGGATCATACTTTTACCTTATAATATGGCAAAAGGCGCCGCAAGCGTCTTGTCTTCCTTTTTTTGCGCCGGCTTATCTTTCCCCTGGCCTTTTGATAGAATTGGCTATGGATTTCCTCAGCCTTATCCCCTATCAATTTACCCTTTGGCAATGGGCGGCAATTATTTTCAGCTGTATCTGTTTCGGCATGTCCAAGACAGGGATAAACGGCATATCCGCCGTGGCGGTTCCCCTTCTTGCCCTGATCTTTGGGGCCAAAGAATCCACCGGAGTGGCGCTGCCCCTGCTCTGCTTTGCGGATCTTTTCGCCGTTATCTATTACCGGCGCCATGCCGAATGGAAGTACATCATCAGGCTGGTCCCCTGGGCGCTGGCGGGTTTTGCTCTGGCCCTCTGGGTGGACAGTTTTATCCATTCCAACCGGGGCTTCAAAATTTTAATCGGTATCTGCGTCCTGGCGGGGCTGGGGGTGATGATCTGGAGTGATATTGTCAAATTCCGTAAAAAGGGGAATCTTGAAGCCCCGGCGGCCTGGTGGTTCGCCGCCCTCTTCGGCATTATGGGGGGCTTTTCCACCATGATCGGCAATGCGGCGGGGCCCATCATGTCCATTTTCCTCTTGTCCATGCGGCTCCCCAAAACCGGTTTTGTCGGTACCGCCGCATGGTTCTTCCTCATCATCAACTACCTCAAAATCCCGCTTCAGCTTTTTTTCTGGCATAACATTACGGTTAAGACCCTGACCTTCGATCTGGCGGTAATTCCCTTTGTCCTTCTGGGGGTCTGGCTGGGGATACTTTTTGTTAAAAAGGTTTCCGAATCCCAGTACAGGACCGCTGTCTATGCCCTGACTATCGCCAGCGCCCTGCTGCTTTTTCTGTAACACCGGGCCGGAACCTCCGCAGGGCGGAAAATTTCCCGCTTTTCCCGGCTAATGCAGATTTTTCTTGACCTTTACCGCTCAAATTAAGTACTTTTTATACAGATCCTCTCGGACAAAGAAATGGAAGTTCCAAAAACTTCAGTTTTCAGAGCTTCCCCAATGTAAAACATGAAGGAAGCCCCGGGGAATACTTGGGCTTTCTATAACGGATTTTTAAGGAAGATTTCATGTCAAAGCATGCATCCCATGGCGGTGAACCAAAGGCGGAAGAGCCGTCTCCTGAAAACGTATCCGCGGAAAATCCCGCCTCCGGCGATCAGGTTTCCGGGGATCCGGTATCCGAAGAGACGGTCCAGCCCGAGGCGGAAACGGAGACAGTGGAAGCCCCCGAGGAAAAGCTGGCTTCTTTGGAAGCCCAGCTGGCGGAAGCAAAGGATCAGTATCTGCGGAAGGCGGCGGAATTCGAGAATTTCCGCAAGCGCATGAACCGGGAAAAGCAGGACACCATCGAATTTGCCAACCAGAATCTGCTTCTGGACCTTATCCCCATCATGGATGATTTTGAGCGGGCCATTAAGGCGGCGGAAACATCCCAAAAGGCCGCCGCCGATTTTGACGCCTTCCTTGAGGGGATCAGCATGATCGAAAAACGGCTCGGGGTCCAGCTGGAAAACAAGTGGGGGCTTAAACGTTTTGATTCTGCCGGGGAGATCTTCGACCCCAACCGGCATGAGGCGATTATGATGGATAAATCCCCGGAAATAACCGAGCCGGTGGTACAGGAAGATTTTCTCAAGGGCTATACCCTAAAGGACAGAGTGGTAAGAAGCGCCAAGGTAAAGGTGCTGATGCCCGAAGTCCCGGCAGGGACCGGCGGGCCGGACGGAGAAGTTCCGCCGGAAAATCAGGAGAATACCGGCGGGGACGCGCCGGCGGCGGAGTAGTTGTTTTTCTATTAAGAGGCTTTTTCAAAATGTTATATTTTGAAAAAGCAACCTTAGATTTAAGGGAAAAACCGGGCCTTCGGCTGGTTTTTCCAAAGCCTTTTTCAAAACCCGATTGGTTTTGAAAAGGGCTCTATAACTTTAGGTATATTTAAGACAGTGTCGGAAGGAGTCAGCTATGGGTAAGATAATTGGAATTGACCTGGGAACTACCAATTCATGCGTAGCCGTCCTTGAAGGCGGCGAACCGGTGGTTATTCAAAATGCCGAGGGGGGCCGCACTACCCCTTCCATCGTTGGTTTCACCAGCAAGGGCGAGCGGGTCGTGGGCCAGCCTGCAAAAAACCAGATGATCACCAACCCGGAAAATACTATTTACTCCATAAAAAGGTTTATGGGCCGCCGTTACTCGGAGGTTACCAACGAGATGAAGCTGGTTCCCTACAAGGTGGTGGAACAGGGCGACGATGTACGGGTGGACATTGAGGGGAAGTATTACTCTCCCCAGGAAATATCCGCCTTTGTGCTTCAAAAGATGAAGAAGACCGCCGAAGACTACCTGGGCGAGGCCGTAACTGAAGCGGTTATCACCGTGCCGGCTTACTTTAACGACGCCCAGCGCCAGGCCACCAAGGATGCGGGAAAAATCGCCGGCCTTGAGGTAAAGCGGATCATCAACGAGCCCACCGCGGCGTCCCTGGCCTTCGGCTTCAACAAGGATCAGAAAAAAGAGAAGACCATCGCTGTCTACGACCTGGGGGGCGGAACCTTTGACGTTTCCATCCTGGAACTGGGGGAAGGGGTCTTTGAAGTAAAGTCCACCAACGGGGATACCCATTTAGGGGGCGACGATTTTGACCGCCGGATTATGGAGTGGCTCATCTCGGAATTCAAAAAGGATACGGGCATCGATCTCGGCCAGGACCGGATGGCCCTGCAGCGGCTCCGGGAGGCGGCGGAAAAGGCGAAGATTGAGCTTTCCGCTATGCAGACCACCGAGGTGAACCTTCCCTTTATTACCGCCGACCAGAGCGGGCCCAAGCATCTGCAGAAAGGCCTGACCCGGGCCAAGTTTGAACAGATGGTCCAGGACCTTCTGGAGCGGTCCAAGGAACCCTGCAAAAAGGCCCTTTCCGATGCGGGACTTTCCGCGGATCAGATCGATGAGGTTATTCTTGTGGGCGGCTCTACCCGGATTCCCGCGGTACAGCAGATTGTAAAGGATCTCTTCAAGAAAGAGCCCAACAGGGGGGTTAACCCGGATGAAGCGGTGGCCATCGGCGCCGCCATCCAGGGCGGTATCCTTGGCGGAGACGTAAAGGACGTACTTCTCCTCGACGTTACTCCCCTCTCCCTGGGCATTGAAACCCTGGGGGGCGTTATGACCAAGCTTATTCCCAGGAATACCACTATCCCCACCAGGAAAAGCCAGATCTTCTCCACCGCCGCCGACGGTCAGACCGCTGTTTCCATCCAGGTTCTGCAGGGCGAACGGGAAATGGCAAACCAGAACCGTGTCCTGGGCCGCTTCGATCTGGTCGGTATTCCTCCGGCGCCGAGGGGCGTTCCCCAGATTGAAGTTACCTTCGACATAGACGCCAACGGCATTGTCCATGTATCCGCCAAGGATCTGGGCACCGGCAAGGAGCAGAAGATCCGTATCGAAAGCTCTTCGGGGCTTTCTGACGCCGATGTCGACAGAATGGTAAAGGAAGCGGAACTCCATGCCGAGGAGGACAAAAAGGAACGGGAAAGGGCGGAGGTCCGAAACGAAGCGGACACTATGATCTACAGCACCGAGAAAAACATTAAGGATCTGGGAAACAAGGTTAACCCCGCGGACAAATCCAAGGCCGAAGAGGCCATCGCCGACCTCCGCAAGGCCCTGGAAGGCGGGGACATTGAGGCCATCAAGGGCAAGACCGAAGCCCTTAAGCAGGTTTCCTACAAAATCGCCGAAGAGGTTTACAAGCAGACCGGCGCTCAGGGCGGGGCAGGTCCCGGACCGGAGGCGGCCGGAGGCGGCGGAGAAAGCGGCGGCGGCGGCGGCGGCAATACCAAAAGCGCCGAAGATGCGGATTACGAGGTAGTGGACGATGGAGACAAATAAAGGAAGAGGGAGCGGAGAGGAGTAAACAAGAGCAGGGTATGGGACAAAGGCCGCGCCCGAAGGGGGCTAACAGGCCCCGGCGGGAAACCAAACGGGAATGGACCCCGGAAAACAGGAAGGCCGCCAAGACCCCCGTATCTCCATTTTCCAACTCCTCGTTCCTCACCTTTCACTCCTTTCTCCTAAATATTAAAGGGTAAGAAAGCTTCTAAAAACTGAAGTTTTTAGAAGTTCCCTAAAAGGGTGATATTGTGGCAAAGCGGGATTACTACGAAGTACTTGGCGTACCGAAGAACGCTTCCAAGGATGATATAAAAAAGGCGTACCGGAAGCTTGCTATCCAATACCACCCTGACAAAAATCCGGGAAATAAGGAAGCGGAAGAACGGTTCAAGGAAGCCACCGAGGCCTACGAGATTATTTCCGACGACCAGAAGCGGGCCGCCTACGATCAGTTTGGTTTTGCCGGAGTGGAAGGCATGGGCGCAGGAAACGCCCAGGACTTTTCCCAGGCCTTCCGGGGTTTCGAGGATATCTTTGGGGACTTTTCGGGAATCTTCGATACCTTTTTCGGCGGGGGCAGCCGCAGATCCGGCGGGGGCGGCAGTCTCCGGCAGGGGGCGAATCTCCGCTACGACATCGAAATCCCCTTCAAAGACGCCGTTTTCGGCACCAAGGTTGAAATTCAGTACAGCCGGAACGATTCCTGCCCCGCCTGCAAAGGTTCCGGGGCGGCCAATGGAGGGGGCAAAAAGGTCTGCCCCACCTGTCAAGGCTCCGGGCAGGTACGCCACAGCCAGGGTTTCTTCTCGGTAGCCTCCACCTGCCCGTCCTGCGGCGGCGAAGGCTATGTCATCGAGCATCCCTGCAAGGAATGCGGAGGCTCGGGAACCCAAAAGAAACGCCAAAAGATCATGGTTACCATCCCCGCGGGGGTGGAAAACGGCAAGCGGGTGGTTATACCCCGGCAGGGGGACGCCGGCCCCGGCGGGGCGGGAGACCTCTATGTGTTTATCAGGGTTAAGTCCCACGAATATTTTGAACGTCAGGATCTGGACCTGTACTGCGCGGTTCCCATTTCGGTAACCCAGGCCGTCCTGGGCGCCGACATCCATGTCAGCACCCTGGAGGGCAAAACTATCAAAGTAAAGATCCCCCCGGGAATTCAGAACGGCAAGATGCTCCGTATCCGGGACGAGGGAGTTCCCTCCGGAGGCCGGCGGGGCAACCTCTATATCAAACTGATAGTTCAGATTCCGGCAAAACTTTCCAAACGGGGCCGGGAACTGATGGAAGAACTTGCCCTGGTAGAGGGGCAAAACGACGCCCCCAAACCTATCCCTCTGGCGGAGTTGTCTAACGAATAGAAGCGGTCCTCTTCTAAAAGCTAAAACCTTGACGGCTCCTTTACTTATTCATAGGATAATAATATGTACCTTATTTGCAGGCAGTTAAACCCAGAACCTGTTCTGCGGCGCTTGATTCGTTAAGACAGCAGGAGGAGAAGCCGCATGGCGGTGAGTACATTTAAGCGGGGGCTGCGGCTTCCTACCCGGAAGCACGCCACCGAGGGGAAACCGGTGGAGCTGGTTCCGGCCCCCAGACAGGTGGTAATTCCTGTGCACCAGCACTTCGGGGCGCCGAACAAGAGCCTGGTTAGTACAGGCGACCGGGTAGTACGGGGCCAAAAAATCGCCGATGCCGAATCGCCGGGGCTTATGACTGTACCGGTTCACGCCTCGATCAGCGGGGTGGTAAAAAAGATAGAGCCCCGGACCCAGTCAAATAATACGGTGGGACTCTGCATTATTATTGAGGCGGAGGCCGGGGCGGAACCGGCGGCGGATATGCTGATGCCTCCCCTGGACCCCCTGGGCTGCACCAGGGAAGAAGCCCTGGCCCGGATCCGGGAAGCGGGCATACTCGGCATGGGGGGGGCGGGTTTTCCCGCCCATGTAAAGCTTTCTCCGCCGCCGGAAAAATCCATCGACATCATTATCGCCGACGGAGCCGAATGCGAACCCTACCTTACCACCGATGAAGCGGCGATAACCGAAAAGCCCAACCTTTTGGTACAGGGCCTTGCCATAGTGATGACGATCACCGGTGTGAACCGGGCCATCATTGGCATGGAGGATAATAAGCGGAAACTTATTCCCTTGATCGAACAGGAACTGCGGCTGGGGAATATTCCCGGGGATATTTCCATCGGCCTCTGCCGGACCCGTTACCCCCAGGGGGGAGAGAAGATGCTAATCTCCGCCCTTACCGGCCGGGAGGTTCCCTCCGGGGGCCTGCCTATGGATGCGGGCTGTATTGTTCAGAACGTGGGAACCCTCATCGCCATAGCCGAAGCTTTTATCCTGGGCAAGCCCCTGATTGATCGGGATCTGACCGTATCGGGGGGGGCCTGCAAAACCCCCAAGAATATCCGGGCTCCCATCGGCGCCCTCCTTACGGATCTGCCCAAGACGTTTATGGACATTGATTACGACAGGCTCGCCAAGATCCTCTATGGGGGCCCCATGATGGGCACCGCCGTTTCTTCCCTGGAGGTGCCGATCCAGAAGAACACCTCCGGGATCATTCTGATGACCAGGGAAGAAACCGCCGCCAGTTTGGAGGGTCCCTGTATCCGCTGCTGCCGCTGCGTTCGTAACTGTCCCTGCCGGCTTTCCCCGGTAATCATGAACAACAGCCTTGAAGCGGGAGATCTGGCCTATGCGGTAAAAGCGGGGCTGATGGATTGTATCGAATGCGGCAGCTGTACTTATGTGTGCCCCGCCCGGATTAAGCTGGTCCAGCGTTTCAGAATCGGAAAACAGCGCCTGCGGATGAAGCAGCAGGCGGACGCTGCCAGAGCAGCCGCCGCGACCAAGACCACGATCCCGGCAAAAAACTAAGGAGATCCCATGGGAGAACCCTCGATGAATCAGGCGCCATCCGTCCCGCCCTTGCTGCTGGCCTCAAGTCCCCATATTGCCTCTCCGGTAAATTCACGGCAGCTTATGGCGAATATGCTCATCGCCCTGACCCCGGTTTCGGCCTGGGGAGTGATTATTTTCGGCCTCCCCGCCCTGCTGAACATCATCGTGTCGGTGGCCGCCGCCAGTCTGGGGGAGGCCCTGTTCCGGGCGATCGCCCGGCAGGAAGTACGGATGGCCGACCTTTCGGCGGGGGTTACGGGGCTTCTGCTGGCTCTGATCATCCCCCCCTCCACCCCCTTCTGGATGACTGCCCTGGGGGCGGTTTTTGCGGTGGTGGCCGCTAAAGAATTCTTCGGCGGCCTGGGGGCCAACGTATTTAACCCCGCCCTTATCGGCCGGGCCTTCCTCCTGATGAGCTTCCCTGCGGCCATGACCAAGTGGCATTTTCCCCAGGGGTATTTTGTTACAAAATTCACCAACGCCATGGGCAATCCCGCGCTGGTGGACGGGGTCAGCGGAGTTACTCCCATGAACATCCTCAAGGCCGGTTCCAGCGCGGCGGGGATAGGGAAGGTGTTTGAGGCGGCGAAACTATCCGTTTCGAATGATTACTGGTCTACTATAAAGACCCTTTTTATCGGCAACCATGCAGGTTCTATCGGCGAATCCTCAATACTGCTGATCCTGGCGGCTCTGATCTTCCTGCTGGTTACCAAAACCATTGACTGGCGGGCCCCGGCGGGGATGATCGCCGCCGGGGTTCTTGCATCCTGGGTCCTGGGGATGGATCCCCTGGTGGGTATCCTTGGGGGGGGGATCATGTTCGGAGCGATCTTTATGGCCACCGATTATGTAACCTCCCCCCTGACCGCCAAAGGCAAGCTGATCTTCGGATTCGGCGCCGGGCTTATCACCATGCTGATCCGCAAGTGGGGGACCTATCCTGAAGGGGTAAGCTACGGGATTCTGATCATGAACGCCGTCGTTCCCTTCCTTAACAAGCTGCTGCCCCGGAAATACGGATTTGTGCCGAAGAAAAAACCCGGAGCCGCCCATGCCGGACGGGGAGAGGCAAAATGAAGAACATGTTTAAACTGGGAGTTACCCTGGCTGTTTTTGCCGCCGCCGCCTGCGTCATGCTCGCCTTTGTCTATACCGGTACCGCCAGAATTATCGCTCAGCGCCAGCAGGCGGACCTTGAAACGGCCCTGAAAGAACTTTTCCCCGGTGCGGATACTTTTAACGAAATTTCAGGGATTCAGAGCCCGGACTCTTCGGTTACCATAGAAAGCCAGTACGAAGCCCGCCGGGGCGCGGAATTGGCCGGAGCGGCGCTTCGTCTTTCCCGAGCCAGTTACGGCGGCCCCATCAAGGTGCTGGTGGGAGTTGGGGTGGAGGGCAAAATTTCCGGGGTGAAGATCCTGGAACATCAGGACACGCCGGGGCTGGGGGCCAATGCCGCATCTCCTTCCTATTTTGTGGACCGGGACAGGGGGATTACCTTCTACGGCCAGTTTGCCGGCAAGTCCGTTTTCGATCCCTTTAAGGTAAAAGAAGACATAACGGCAATAACCGCCTCCACCGTTACAAGCCAGGCGGTTACCGCAGCGGTCAAAGCCGCGGGTCTGGGCGTTACCGCCTGGATTAAGGGAAAGCCGGTGGACGCAATCTCGGGAGCCACAGAAGGAGAAGCAGAATGAAACGGGCGTTCCGTATTTTCGCCAACGGCCTCATCCGGGAGAATCCTCTTCTGATACTGATGATAGGTCTCTGTTCAAGCCTGGCGGTTACCACCGCAACGGCCAACGGAATCGGCATGGGCCTCTCCATGACCTTCGTACTCCTCATGTCGGAACTGGTGATCAGTATCTTTAGAAAACTTATCCCCGATTCCATCCGTATCCCCATATTCATCATCATCATCGCCGCTTTTACCACAGTGATCGACTATGTACTTAAAGCATGGTTTCCGGATCTTTCCAAGGCCATGGGGGTCTTTATCCCTCTCATCGTGGTTAACTGTATCATCATGGGCCGGGTAGAAGGCTTTGCCTCAAAGCAGCCGGCGGGGGACGTAATCCCCGATGCCCTGGGCATGGGCCTGGGATATACCTGGGTGCTTACGGGCATTGCCCTGGTGCGGGAACTCTTGGGAAGCGGCGCTATTCTGGGCGTTCAGATCCTTCCCTCAAGCTACCAGCCAATTATCTTCTTTGTGCTGCCTCCGGGGGGTTTCTTTGTCTTTGCCCTGTTTATCGCCCTTAACCTGTATATCAAATCCCGGCTCAAGGTTCCCAAGGCGGATGCTCCCGGCGCCGCCGGTACTCATTGCGGAACCGCGGGAGGTCTGGCGTGAATCTCTTCAAGATCTTTTTATCCGCCTTTCTTATTGACAATGTGGTACTGATGCGCTTCCTCGCCCTGTGCCCCTTTATCGGGATGAGTACCGACGAGGATAAATCTATCGGCATGGGACTGGCGGTTACCTTTGTTACCGTACTGGCCACCTGCGTTACCTGGCCCCTGTACAGATTTATTCTGGAGCCCCTGGGCCTTGTCTTTCTCCAGATACTGGTCTTCATCCTGGTGATCGCCGCCCTGGTTCAGTTAGTGGAGTTTTATCTGAAAAAGGCCGCCCCGGCCCTTTACGGAGCCATGGGAATCTACCTTGCCCTGATAACCACCAACTGCGCCATTCTGGCGGTTACCTTCGACGTAATTTCCAATGGCTATACGTTTGTTGAATCGGTGGTGTATGCCCTGGGAGTTGCCCTGGGTTTCCTCCTCTCTCTGCTGCTTCTGGCAGGTATCCGGGGACGCTTAAAAACCAGTCCGGTCCCCGCTTTTCTAAAGGGTACTCCGGTACTCTTTGTTACGGCGGCGCTGCTCTCCATCGCCTTTATGGGATTCAAAGGACTTGTAAGATGATTATTCTGTCAACCGCCCTTTTCGCCCTGATCCTTGCCTTTGCGCTGGGGACCGCCCTGGGCTTTTTCCGGGAATTCTTTGCCGTACCCCAGGACCCCCTGGCAGGCCAAATCCGGGAAGTCCTGCCGGGGGCCAACTGCGGCGCCTGCGGATTCCCCGGCTGCGATAATTACGCCGCCGCTATAGCGTCGGGAAACGCAGGGATAAACAGTTGTTCCGTGGGGGGGGCGGCGGCGGCGGAAAAAATCGCCGCCCTTATGGGGGTCTCCGGGGGCAGCATGGTACAGATTGTATCGGTGCTGGCCTGCCAGGGCTCCAGGCAGCACGCTCCCCTCAAGGGAACCTATACCGGGCTCCAGACCTGCCGGGGGGCCAAGCTTGCCGCCGGGGGAACCAAGCTCTGCGCCTGGGGCTGCCTTGGATTCGGCGACTGCGTTAAGGTCTGCAGCTTCGGCGCCCTCAGCATGGGCGACGACGGACTGCCCAGGGTGGACCACGCCAAATGTACCGGATGCAGGCTCTGTCTTGGCGAATGTCCCCAGGCGCTGCTTAAAGGGGTCCCCCAAAACCAGAAAGGCGCCATAGCCCTGTGTTCCAACCGGAACAGCGTTAAGCAAATGGTGATAAAAACCTGCAAAAGGGGCTGCATTAAGTGTGAACTTTGCGTCAAAAATTGTCCCCAAAAATGTATTACCATGGACCGGGGTATCCCCCAGGTGAATTATGCCCAATGTGCCTCCTGCGGCGCCTGCGCCGCAAAATGTCCTACCAAGGTGTTCAATATTATTGAGAAGGCCGTATGGCCGGCGGCTCAGTGATCCGCAACGCCATTAAGACAGTCCTGGCGGATATAGCAGGACTCAGCGTATTCACAGACCTGCAAAAACATTCCCTGATCAGCGCCTTTGAAGATCTCCTTGGCGCCGTCATAGATGGCGGCGTCTTCCATGACGGCGTCCTCCATGATGGCGTTAAAGACAGCGGCGTCATGGGGGATAATAGCGCTGCCGCTGCTGGCGCCGAAATTTTAACGGAAAACCGGAAAATCTTTGGGCTCTGCCGCCGCTGGGCTGTCTTCACCGGCAGTTTTATCCGCTCCGCAGAGAACAGATCCTTTTACGGCGCCATCGCCTCCCTTACCCTGGGGGCGGACAATGCCTTTACCAGGGCGGCGGAAAAGTACGGCATGGACGGATCCCTGTCCCCGGCGCTGAAGGCCGCAGCCGCCGCCGATCTTAACCGGCTTGGCCGTATCGCCGCCTTTGACGCCGCCGGCCTGGGTTTTTGCATTGCGGATTTCCTCAGAAACAGGCAATTTGAGGAAGCCGCAGAAGGCGTTGAAACGGAAGCGGGAGCTTTTTCGGCCCAAACCCTGTCCGCAGGGGCGGAACTTTTCCCCCGGAATATTCCCTGGGCCGAAGCCCTGCCGGCCTTCAGCGGCTGCCTCCGCCGGAACGGAGCGGGAGCGCTGGGCCTCCGCTGCAGTTTCCGCTGGACCAGCCCGGCAAAAACCGCAGACGGCCTTCAGCCAGTACTGAACCCTGACCCAGTACGGCTGGATCAGCTTTCGGGCTACGAAGATCAGCGGGCGCTGGTTGTAAACAACACCCTCCGTTTCCTTGAGGGAAAACCTGCCAATAACCTTCTCCTCTACGGAGACCGGGGAACGGGCAAGTCCGCCACGGTCAAGGCTGCGGCCAATGAATTTGCCGGACAGGGGCTCCGGCTTCTTGAGGTGCGGAAGGCGGATCTGTTGCAGCTTCCCCTTATCATGGAAACCCTTGGAGACCGGGCCCTCCGTTTCATCATCTTTATCGATGATCTTTCCTTTGAAGAAACCGGCGATTCCTTTACCGCCCTAAAGGCGCTGCTGGAAGGAGGCATTGAAACGAAGCCTCCCAACACGGTGATATATGCCACCAGCAACCGGCGTCATCTGGTAAAAGAACGCTTTGCGGACCGGCCGTCCCTCGCCGTCGCAGCCTCCGGGGATGTCCGGGCCTTTGACACCATGCAGGAACAGTTTTCCCTAGCGGACCGGTTCGGCCTGACGGTGGCGTTCGCCGCCCCGGACCAGGAGGAATACCTGCGGATAGCGGAATTCATTGCCGGACAACGGGGCCTGCTGCCGGAAAACGGGACGGATAAAGCCCGGCGGCTTTTCAGGGAAAACGCCCTCCGCTGGGAGCGGTGGTTTAACGGCCGGTCTCCCAGGACGGCGGTACAGTATGTGGATTGGATCGCCGGGCTTCCCCTTCCCTGGGACGGCTCCGGCTTTCCCTGGGACTAGCCCGGTCCACAACACAGCGTAAATGCGGGGCGGCTATCCGCCTGTTTTGATAACATTTTTCCGGTCAAGCTTAACATATTTCAGATCTTCATCATCAAAGAATTCCAAAAGCTTTTCCGCGCTATTTTGTATCTTATAGTCCGTCTCTTCCTCATAGAGCGGTATCAGTTGATAAAAATTAACCGTGCTTCCATCGGGCATGGCGCATTCACAGCCCCCCTCTTCGAAAGCGCCGGGATTAAGAAGCATCATAGTAGTAAACCGGGTATTATCCGCAAAGGGGCTCCCGTTGGGAACCGTATGGCCCCATCCAAGCCAGGTATTCTGTTCTATGGGAAGCCGGGCCATGATTTTTAGCCACCGCAGCGGCCAGTAGCAGTTTTCATCGTTTACGTTTTGCAAATTCCACTCCGGGGGCAGGCAGATCATAAGTTCCGCCCGTTCAAGCCCCTTTAACTCCGCGGGGACATTCATTTTGCAGGCGCCCATACCCATAGTTACCAGTACATAGTAGTTTCGTTCCGGTACAGGTTCGATAATGACAATATCCACATGAATATCAGGGGAAACCATCTCATGAAAAACATTTTTGAATTCCCCAAAGTACTTTTCAATGTGGGCTTCAATACAACCGATCTCCTGGTCCGAATAAAGTTCGGGATGACGCCCGCCGGATTCGCCCTGCCGTTTCCGATCCGCCGCTTCCAAGCTAAGTTCCAGAAGATAACGGGTATCCTCGCTGTCGTCGCCGTAATCGATGGCTTTTTGGAAATACTCCGCCGCTTCCTCTTCCCGGTCCAGATAGTACAGAGAATAGCCTACCCGAAAATACCAAAAGCCGTCTTTCCGCCCCGCCTCTTTAAGGGTCAGAAGAATTTCCAGGGCTTCCTTATAGCGTTCCAGGTTATTAAGCGCCCGTGCATACAGGCTGGAAAGTTCATAATCCCAGGCATTCCGGGGAATCCCCTCTATGGCGTCGATAATTTTCTGGTGTTCATCTTTTTCATGCCATTTTTTAAGCTGGGGAATAATCGAATCATGGGTCATGGTTTCTCCTTTTTACAAGAAAGGCCGCCGCGTTCCCGCGGCAGCCCAATATGTAAAACGCCCCGTGCCGGGACGCCTCAGCGCACGGGCGGGATTGCGGCCCATGCGATACTTCTATTATAGATCCAAACGAAGCGCCGGTAAAGCTCTTCGCCGCCGTTTCCCCGCCGTCCGGTTGAACCGTCAGGGCTTTGCCGCAAACTGCCGGACCGCCAGTTCCACCGCCTGTTTCAGATCCTTCACATCGCTGCGTTTAAGCACCACCAGGCGGAAGATAGCCGCTTCCATAAGGCTGTATAACAGATCGTCCGCAGTTTTAACGTTGACCTGGGCAAACTCCCCCGCATGTATTCCTTCGATTACCATGGTAGCCAAAATATGCCGCATCCGTATGGTCCGCTTGCGGACCCGGGTATCGGGATCGGAATCGCTCTTGGCAATATACAAAAGGTAATTCAAAACCACCGCCAGGAAACGGCGGTTTTCTTCCAGCCGGTCGAGGATCAGGGAGATAACCTTTGTCAGCTTTTCCACCCAGTTCAGGGACTTATCCTTGTAGACCCGGGTAAGATCGTTTTCAACGCCCGCCAGCAGTTGTTTAATGCTGTAGTTAAATATTTCCTTTTTGTTTCTGAAATAGATGTACAGGGTGGTTCTGGTAATGCCGCAGCGATCGGCGATCTTTTGAAAGGTAACGTCTTCAAATCCTTCGTTAATAAAAACATCCAGAGCTTTCTCCAGAATTTCCCGCCGGCGTTTTTCGTGTTCCACCACCATAGACATCTTGACCCCCTATAACCCTTCGTACTCATAAAAATAGGAAGGAACCGCTCCGTTGGTTATTTCCCTTACCGAATCCGCCTTCCTGCCAAAGTGGGATTCAAAACCGGGATGGTCCGAAATTACCCCCAGCTTCCAGCCGGGAAAGCCCCTGGCCAGTTCCGCCATTTCCTCATAGGTCCGCTCCGCGGAACCCGGTTCCCCCAGACGCCTGCCGTAGGGCGGATTGGTGATGATGAAACCCAGCGGCGCGGAGGACGACGCCTTCGGCCTGTCTTCAAAATGTTCCTCCGGGAAGGGGTTCGACGCATCCTTTGCCGCTAAAGTTCTGAAACCGGGCAGAGCCGGAAGCCGGATTCCGGTCTGCCCCTCCCCTCCGGCCCGTCCGCCCCGGGCAAGATCGTAGGCCCGCTGGGCATTGGCCTTTGCCATGGACACCGCCCTGGAATCCGCATCGCTTCCGTCGATGCGTATGGTTCTTGAAAAATCCACTTTTTGCAAGAGTTCTTTTCTGACATCCTGCTCAATGCTGCTGTTCCCCAGGGCCAGATCCGAAAGGACAAAACGGCGGCCCAGTCCGGGCGCCATATCCCACGCGTACATGGCCGCTTCAATGGCAATAGTACCCGCCCCGCAGAAGGGATCGTAGAGGGGAAATTTCCGCCGCCAATTTGCCAGAAGCAAAAGAGCGGCCGCGGTGGTTTCCCGGAGGGGGGCGGCGCCTCCCTCCCGGCGGTAACCCCGCTTAAACAGCGGATCGCCTGCAAGATCCAGCAGAACCGAAACTTCATCCTTTTCCACATAGACCCGGAGCTCCGCGGTTTTGCCTCCCTCTGGAAGCCGCCGCAGCTTAAAGGCCCCGCAGAGCCGGTCCGCCGCAGCCTTGTGCGTCATGGCCTGAATACTGACAGCCGCCTCGAGCCGGGAACCCCTGGAACGGACCTTGGACACCGCCAGGCCCATACCCTTGGGAACGTATTCCTCCCAGGGAACAGCCTTGACCCCTTCAAAGAGGGCGTCAAAATCCGCCGCGGGAAACCGGGCGGCCTCCAGCAGAACCCGGTCGGCGGCCCGCAGCCCCATCAAAGCCAGATAGAGGGCCGGTATATCCGCCTGAAAGCGGACCCGGCCGAATCCCGAATCCAGAACCTTCAGCTTGAGTTTTTTAAGTTCATTTGAAACAACCCGCTCCGCGCCTACGGCGCAGAGGGCGGCGGCGGTATAGAGACTCATTCTTTACAGTATATGACATTTTGTTAACATATTGAAGGGAAGGTCCGGCAATTCCCGGTTTGAACAAAGAACAGGCAGATAAACCCGAACCGCCCGGACAAATCCGGTAAACCACCCCTCGGCGGGCCGGGCGGCTTACCGCGTAAACCGCCAAGGTTAAACCGGGCACGGAAAACGCCGCAGGCGGTTTACCTTTTTACATTTCCCGCTATTTCCTTTGTATTGTTGACCAGCGCCGCCAGCACCCTTAACTGTTCCGCAAGAAACCGGGATATGATAATAATAAAAAAGCCGATTACCGGCCCTGCGATAATGACCAGCGCGCCGGAGCTCATGAAGTCCAGCCCCATCGCTTCAAACAGATAGGAGGACTCGTCGCCGATGGTAATGACGGCTATCAAACCAACGCCGGCCCCGAGAATGCCTATCAGGGTTCCAATCCATTCCCCGAATGTCTGGAATATCTCCGACACCAGCGGGGTCGCGGTGAATTCCGCCGATTCAACATGGGCTACCTGGAGCCTTCTGTCCCACCACAGTTGAAAGCCAATCCAGCAGGCAAAGACAATGACCAGCCATGAAAGAATAAAGGCGACGGTAAATCTGCCGCCGTATCTGAAAATACCCGCATCGGCGGCCTTGAAGATAACCGCAAAGGGAAGCAGCAAATTTACCACCGCCATAATGACATAGACCAGGTTGAACATTTTCCCCCTGCCGATAAAGTCCAGATAGGGCTTTGCAAAGGTAAAAAAACGGGTCTTCGTTACCAGCTTGCCCAGCTCCTTGAGTTCCTTCATTCCCTTTTTCTCGCTTGTGTCAAAATCACTCATCAATTTACCCTCCATGATTTTTCTTGGAATTTATCCAAAGTTTTCTTTTTTTAGCGGAAGTTGTTCAGAAACCGGCGTTTCTGAACAACTCTTAGGGCATTAATGTTCTACGCCCATTTTTTATCAACAAATACAAAATCCTTTTCATAACGGCCAAGTTTGGTGAGGGCAACAATCCAGTCAATCAACGCCCAGATGCCAAACCCGCCGGCAGTGATAAGTTTAAGAATACCAAGGCCAACCTGGCCTCTCATAAACCTGTCCACGCCAATTCCTCCGAAAAGGAATGTCCCTATCCATGTAAAAACATGTTTGTCAATCTTCTTCTCCATTTGTCTTCTCCTTAAAAAAATAATTTTATAAGTGTTCCGTAACGGCGGCATTCATGCCGCCATTCTTATAAAATTTCACATACTGCCTCTCCGTCCGCGGCGGAGAGGTGAAGTTTGAGCAAAGCGCAAACTCCGGTGAGCCAAGCCGCCATGGATGACGGATCGGCTCACTTCCCCATAATGGTGTTGTCGGTGTAGTCGATCCGGTAGCCTTCCAGGATGAGGGAGCCATCGCCGTATTTCGCCCTGTTGCGGTCCACGCAATAGAGGGCCGCCCCCCGGCCGGTGGTCCCGTTGGTCTTGTCCCCCGCGCCGGAACCGTGTATCGTGCCGCCCCGCATGGTAAAGGTTCCGCCCTTCTCCACAAACACGCCTCCGCCGCCGCCGTAGTTGGCGAGATTGCCGCTGATCTCCCCGCCGGACATGGTGAAGGTTCCGCCACCCACAAACACGCCGCCGCCGGCGCCGAAGGCGGAATTGCCGCTGATGGTCCCGCCGGACATGGTAAAGGTTCCGCCGCCCACAAACACGCCGCCGCCGTAGTCGGCGAAACTGCCGCTGATCTCCCCGCCGGACATGACGAAGGCGCCGCCCTCCACAGACACGCGGCCGAAATTGATCTTCCCGCCCCGCATGACGAAGGTTCCGCCTTCGGTAACATGCACGGACGCCTGAAGGGTGATGTCCCGCAAAATCAAGGTTTCCCCGGCGGCGGCGGTAACGGAACCGGTCAGGACGTATTCGCCCGCCCCGCCGCTCCGCAGGGAGACGGCCACTTTGCTGTGGATCCGTTCAAACGAAAGGCCCCCGGAAAAGCTTCCCCTTACGTTGACAATATAGTTTTTGTTGTTCCCCCCGCGGTCGATGGTCCGGACCGCCTCGTCCCACTGCGCTTTGTTTGTTACCTCGAAGATTTGGGCAACGGCCGCCCCCTGGCCAAAATCTTCGGCGTTCCACCGGGGCGTAAGCCGCGCCCGTTCCTCCGCCTCAGCCTTCGCCTTTGCCTCCGCTTCCGCCTTCGCTCTCGCCTCCGCCTCTGCCCTTGCCTCCGCTTCCGCTTTCGTCCTTGCTTCCGCTTCCGCCTCTGCCCTTGCCTCCGCTTCCGCCCTGGCTCTTGCTTCCGCTCTTGCTTCCGCTTCGGCCTGCGCCTCCGCCTCCGCCTGTACCCATCTTGCCTCCTCCAGCGCAACTTCCTGCCTTCTCGCCTCCGCCGCCCTTACTTCCGCCTCCAGCGCAGCTTCCGCCAACCTTCTTGCCTCTTCCAGCAAAGCGTCCTGCCTTCTTAGTTCCTCCAGCAAAGCGTCCCCCTGCGCTTTTGCGTCCCCCGCCGTCCCGCATCCGGCCAGGGCGGACAGCAGCAGAACAAGCAGCGTTCCCGCGGCAAACAGTTGATACCGCCTTACTCTAAAATTCCGTTTCATCGAACCTCCGCGTTTCACTATTCAAATAAAAGCGTTTTTAACCACCTAAAGCATGAAAACAGCGGCGTCCCGGCCGCCTAAAGTAAAACTCTCCGCTCAGCCCTCACGGGATAATCGCTGAAATCAACGGTCCCCAGGGCCCCTTCTTGCCGTCGTTCTCCACCTGCACGGCGATGTACGCCGTCTTTCCGCTGTCCTCATAGTCGAACTGCACCAGGTCCCTTCTCCGCCGGGTGTAGAAGGACTTGTCAAGCTGATTGGGGCTCGTTACCGGCTCCCCGCCGGGGGCCACCACCTTGTACCAGATCCGGTAGCCCTTGTTCGCCCTGTCGTTGGGGTCCCCGGAGACGTACACAATCTTCATCCCCAGCTCGTGCCGTCCCGCAAGAAATGTTTCCACCGCCGTTTCCGCTTTGGGCGGCCCCGACGGGGTGGGGTGGGTATCGGGGATGCGGAGCCCCAGGGCCGCTATATCGCTTTCTGAAAGAGGCGGCATCTTGAAATATCGATCCTTGAGGAACCTCATGGCTTCCTTGAGGGCCTTAAA
>JAISPH010000056.1 GCA_031275035.1 Treponema sp. | reverse complement strand
CCGCGCGGAGGCGTTCTTCGGGAAGCTCGGTGCGGTAACCGGCGATCCGGGGGAAGACGATTTCCAGCGCGTCCCGCTCGGGGCTGACGGCGTGGACGCTGATGGCGGCGCGGGGTTTTGGGGGCGGGGGATTGGTCAATGCGCTTATATGCCGGGATGGAAGGGCGGAGGGGGGCTTTTACTGGGGCGATATATACGAAGTGCGTTTATTATACCAAGAAAGGGCCGATTATACGAACCGCGTATATATCCAGGTGGGCGGATGTAACACGCATTCGCTTTATTTCCGGGCGGGGGGCGGACAGCCTAGAAACAGCGGCGTCCGTGCCGCTTTCGGGAGTGTATGCGGGACGGGCGGGACATATACGAAGTACGTTTAACGTGGCACAGGGGCGATATATACGCAATACGTTTATATGCGGCTTTGGGGCGATATATACGAACTGCGTATATATCGCCGGGCGGATGGATGTAACACGCATTCGTTTTACTTCCGGGGGTGAGGGGATTAGACGAATTGCGTATATATGCCGGGAAAGGGCCGATTAGACGAATTACGTCTATACGCCGGAGATGTGAGAATCAGGGCTATGGTACTCGAAATGCATGGCATTATACCGTGACCACCTGCCGCCCCATAGGCGTGAAAGCTGCGGGTTGTACTGCCCGCGACATTCCGTCAGTTCATCCGGTAATGGTATCCAGGTTTTTGATCCACCCCTGTATTTCCAGGTCATCTTTCGTTAATTCCTGAATACGGGTTTCCACCTGTTCTATTACGGTCCTGCCGGATGGTTTCAAAAAACGGAGAACGGGCTGCGCCGGAATTGGTGATGGGGCGGTATAAGCTATAAGAACCAGAGGACTGCCTTTGTGAAATGATTTGATTCCGTCCGTGGGGTACATATCAAAGAGCCCGCTTGCGCGGGGGAGCCTTGGGGCGGTTAATCAGTGCAACGTCTACGAAATGTGGTATGTAACCCCACCTATAATCACATTCCTCCCGGAACGAAGATACCCCGCTGCTTGCGGCAGGGTTCATACCCGGGGGCTTGCTCCCAGGTTTTTCATTAGCCTCATCTTGCCGGGAACTCGCCTCATCCGGGCCGCGGAAAAGTTCCAGGGAGTACCGGTACAGAAACTGGGGCGGAAATCTTCCGGCCGGTCTATGTCCCGGGCGGTCCGGCCTTCAACATCATCCTTCTTCTCTAATCCAGGACAGACCCGCGCCGATGGCGGTGGTGTACTCGGCCTCTGCGGGATATTCAAACTCCACGGCGTAGATGCCGGTGATGGCCTTGAGGATAGTTCTGCCTATGGGGTTTTTGCTGCCGTTTCCGGTTACAATGACCCGGTCTATACTTTTGCTCTTTGCCGCAAACACCGACAGCATGCCGATAACCTGAAAGACCAGATTGATGATCCCCAGGGCAATGTCCTCATTCCTGGCGCTGTCCAGCATCTTTCCAAAGTTGGAGGCCGTGGCTTCCCGGTTGAGGAAACTGATGTCCGTATCCATGATGTCCTCCAGCAGAAGGTCCACCTGATTCAGGTTTCCCTGACCCGCCAGCTCCATGATGCCGTTAAAGTTGGAGGTCATAAGCAGCTTCTTCGCCAGCCCCAGAATGGTCCCCCCCCCGACGCCGGAACCGCCCAAGTGGGAGATTCCGTCCTTTTTTGCCTCGATGATGGCGGTTCCGGTTCCGATATTGGCGATGATGATGTTCTCCCTGCCGGAGAGAAACATCCCCCCAATACCGATAGCCAGGATCTCATCAACCTTCTCCGTGGGTATGCCGAAAAGATCGTTCTTTATCTTCGACGCCCCTGCGCCGGTGATCATGATCTTTTTGATATCCTTGATTTCAATGTCATTCTCGACCAGCATTTTACCGAAAGCGCCGGTGGCGGAGGTTACCGCGTCCGCCGCTTTGGTTTTAATGCTCTTAACAACCCGGCCGGGACTGCCTTTGGCAAACTCAAGGCATACCGCCTTGGTGATGGTACTTCCTATATCAATACCAATGATCATATCCTTTCCTTACAGTCATTGAACCCTTCCTGCGGTGTACATGCGAAAATCAATTTCCCGGGGCGGCTCCAGTTCTCCTGCCGCCAGGGCGCTGCGGACCCGTTCTTCCGCCTCTGTTACGCCCTCCGCCGTCAGCCGCCGCAGTTCCCCGGCCGCCCATAGATCCGCCAGGGCAGTATTTCCTTCCCGGATGTGGGCCGGTTCAGCGGCAAAGAAACGGTCCAGGGCAGCGTCATCCCCCCGCTCAAAGGCGATCCGGGCGGCTGCGTCCAGCAGGGGCCCGGAGGAGGATACAATATCCGCCGCCCCGGAACCGGCGCCATCCATACCGGCGGCGTCCATGCCGTTTTTGCAGGCGGCCAGGCCGCGCTCCGCTTCATCGAGGCGGCCAAGCTGAACAAGGAGAGGAATATACTCCTCCGCAAACGACTGGTCCCCCCGGCCCTCGTCCCGGCCAAAGGCCCTTCTGTAATAATCCAGGGCCGCCTCGGCCTTCCCTTCCCGCAGGGCGGCAAAGCCAAGGTTCCGCAGGGCCCAGGCATTTTCCGCTTCCCCCAGGGACTGTTCCCAATAGGACAGGGCCTTTTGGGTTTCCCCCCGTTCAAAGGCGATGACCCCCAGATGGTAGGGAGTCAGCCAGTCCCCCCGGCGGCCCAGGCTTTGAACCAAAAGGGTCTCCCAGGACTGGTGGACCACGAAAGAACCGGGACCCTCCGCCGGAGAGCGCAGGGGAAGGCTTCCGGTACGGAACAGTTCCGCCCAGGGTTTCTCCGCCTCGCCGGCGGATTCTTCGGGAAAAGAAAGGGCCGGCGGTACGGCGGCCGAATCTCCGGCGGAGGGCTCCGAAGCCGGGCCGGACAGAATAAGCCGTTCCAGGGCGCCCCAACCGCTGCCCAGGGCAAGGCATTCCCGGACCGGAATATCCGCTCCGGCCCGGGCCTTTTCCAGGACCCGGTTCAGATCCTGGGGACCTATCCGCTCCGCCAGCCTGTCCCCGGCATAGGCCGCCGCCTCGGCATAATCTCCATGGATCTTCTCCGGCTCCAGGTTCAGGGCGGTAAAGGCCTGGACCCAGTCAACGCAGCCCGATCCTTCAATCTCCGAAGTATGAAGCTGGGTCGGCGCAAGTCCCGCCTGAACCTCCAAATACTCCTGGCCGGGAAGGGAGAGAAAGTCCTGCCAGCGCCTGCCGCCCCGGCTTTCCCCCCAGCAGAACATCTTCCGGTACAGGAGGGGCGCTGTGGAGGCCTCGGCATAGGCATAGCCGTCTTCTCCGGCGGCGCATTCCCAAGGATAGGGGAGGCCCCCGCGGCGGTTTTCTTCACATTGAAAAAAATATTCGTTGGAATAATACGAGGCTGCGGGATAACTGGCGTCCTCCTCCGGCAGGGCGGGCAGGCGGGGAAGCCGGGCGCCCCCCATGGTTTTCACCTGCCCCGTACCGGGAACCATGTAGAGCACTTCGGCGGCGGCGGCAAGGACCCGGACCCGGGGCCCCTGGGGTACTGCCGCATTGGTCCACCAGTAAAGGGGCTTGGCATCGGGATCGGGGTTTTCGATCCGCCCGTAGGCATAGAGGACCGGCGCCTTTTCCGAAAGGGCAAATTCCAGCCGCCAGTAAAGCCGGGTCTGGCGTTCAAATTCCCAAATCCGCAGCGCCGGTCCGTCCTCCGTTTCACAGACGCCGGCAAAAACCGGAGAACAGGTATGAACCGTATGGCCAAAACGGCCTACGTTCCACTCGATGCCCCCGGAAAACCATGCATCCCGGATGGCCAGATTGGCGGGCCGAAAAACCGGGTTCCGGTAGAGGATGTCCCGGTTCCGCTTTTTATCAAAGAGGAACCAGAGCCGGCCCCCCAGGGAAGGGACAAAGCCGGCCCTGAGGAATTCATTTTCCATGACAATCAGGGGAAGCTCCATCTCCGTCAGGGTCCTGCCGTAGCGATCCTGCCGCCTGTAGGGAAGCATACGGAAACCGGTCTCCCGGCCAAAGTTAAGGCGCTTATGATCAGGAAAAGTCTCCGTCCCTGCCACGGGCAGATCCGCTTCGCCGCAGAAAAAGGGCTGGGGGTTCATTCCTTCCAAAGGCGAACCCCTGAGCCTAAGCGCATCTTTATAAATTTCGGTCATACTATCCCTTAATGGCCCCGGCGGTTACTCCCTTAATAATTTTTTCCGAAAGCAGGACATAGAGGATAAAGGTGGGGAGGAATACAATGACCACGCTGGCAAACATGCCGCCCCAGTCGCCGGTATAACGCATGGACTGGATCATGCTGTAGAGGCCCACCGCCACGGGACGCACCGCCGCCTTATTGGCAAAGATCAGGGACATGAAGTATTCGTTCCAGATGGTGATAAAGTTGAAGATCGACACGGTGATAATGCCGGGCTGCACCAGGGGGAACATGATGCGCCAGAAGGTTCCCACCGGGGAACAGCCGTCAATGGCCGCCGCCTCTTCGTAGGTAAAGGAAAGGTTCCTGAAAAAGGCCAGCAGGTAGAAAACGGCAAAGGGAACATTCATCGCCGTATAGAGAAACATGAGCACCAGCCGGTTGTTGGTAAGCCGCATCATCGACACCATGCCGAAGAGGGGCATGATGATCATGATCGCCGGGATACCCAGGGCGGCGGCAAACATGTTCTGGATAAGGCCGCATCCGGGAAAGCGGAATCGGGAAAGAGCATAAGCCGCCGGGGCGGCGATCAGCACAATCGCTGTACAGGATACCGCTGTATATAAAAGCGAATTCATAAAGAAGACCGAAACCTTCTGGGTGGTCCATGCCTTTATGTAATTCTCAAAATGAAAACCGCTTTCAAACTTAAACATGCTGTCGGAAAAAATTTCGCCCGAGGTTGAGAGGGAAGCGAAAAAAACCCAGCCTATCAGCACAAAGGTAAACGCCGCCCAGATACCGGTAACAAGATAGCCCACGCCGGAACCGAAACCCCGCAGTTTTCCTCTCATCGCCGTCCCCCTTACAGTTCCGCATCGTCATTTTTGACGATGAAGTTGGTCGCCAGAAATACCGCCACCACCATCAGCATAAGAATAACCCCAATGGCCGCCCCGGCCCCGGAATCCCTCGCTACGGCGGTCGAAGACGAAGAACCGAAGACCAGCTCGTACATATAGTTCATGGGCGCCACCGTATCGTTTGAAAGATTGACGGGACTGAAAAGCTGGCCCCATACAAAGAAGCCCACGGTGAACACCGTCCACATGACCAGGTTGGTCCTGAGCACCCCCCGCATATTGGGAAGGGTTACATGGAAAAAACGCTGGAACACATTGGCCCCCTCCAGGTAGGCCGCCTCAAAATAGTCCTTGGGTATCTGCTCGATGCCGCTCATAAATATCAGCATGTGGTATCCCACCATGCCGAAGCAGTAAGCGGCAAGCATGCTCCAAAAAAGATTTCCCGGCGCCGTCCAAAGAGTCCGGCTTGCCGTTTCAAAGTGAAGGGTCTCCAGTATATTGTGGAGCAGGCCGTAGTCGGAATTATAGGCATAGTTGATCCACATGGTCCCCATGGCAACTGCGCTGACCACATTGGGAAGGTAGATGACGCTTCTAAAAAATTTGGCCCCCCGCATCGGGCCGCGGCCGGAATTACTGGTAAGGATCACCGCGAAGATCAGGGCCAGGATCATAACGCCGCAGCCGCCGGCAAACCAGATTCTGCCGATATTTTTCAGCGACTGGATAAAGATCGGCGTCCCAAAAAGCTTGATATAGTTGCCGAAACCGGCAAAGGCCCATTTCGACACCGGATCCGATACGCTTTCCACCCTGAAAAAACTCATTACCAGGGTACGGAACGTTGGATACAGAAAAACCAGAATATAGCAGATTACCGCCGGCGTAAGAAAGACGGCAATGACCGGTTTATTTGTTTTCAACATGCTTCCCCCCTTAACCTGCGGGCAGCGCTATGCACATACATCCTACCGTGAAGGCGGCTTTCGCCGGCGCGTCCGCCTTCACGGCACAGACTACTTCGCCATATTGGCGGCAAACTGACCAGCGTTCAAATCGCCCATTATCAGCTTGGCGAAATTCTCCTTGATCTTTGCATTGATGCCGGGGCTGTCCTCCATGCCCACCGCCCAGGGAAGCCTTATGGTGGTGGCGTCAACCACAGCCTTCGCTTCCGCCAGGGCCGCGGGCCAGCTGGAGGCATTGGCCATGGGGATGCCTATGCTTTCCTCCGCAAGAACGGCGTCCCATGTGCCGGTGGTAAGCCACACGATGAGCCGGAACGCCTCGTCGGGGTACTTGGTATTCTTGTTGATTCCAAAGCTCTGGGCGCCGAAATTGTTGGCGTTGATCCCGTCCCCGGCGGGGGCGATGGCGGGCCAGGCAAAGGCGCCCCATTTCATGTTGGGGGCGTTACCCTTAATCTCATTGGGCAGCCAGGTGCCGTTCAGGTACATGGCGACCGTACCTTTGGCGATTTCTTCAACCTGTCCGGCGGGATAGATATTGGAAGCGGCCTTCTGGCTGATATAGCCGTTCCTGGCCATGTTCTCCCAAAGCTGGCCGAAGGCCAGAACCTGGGGGCCGGTAAAGTCATTGTTCTTTACCATGGCCAGAGTGGCGTCAAGGCCGATCATGCGGTCCATGGTATAGCCGAAAAGGCAGGCCATGTACGCATCGTCCACGGTAATGCCCATAACCCCGGCAGCCTTTAACTTGGCGCAGACGTCCAGCATCTCGTCCCAGGTTTTGGGAACCGAAACGATTCCCGCCTTCTGGAAGAGATCCTTGTTGTACATTGTTACAAAAGCCGACGGCTGATAGGGAATATTCCTCACCGAACCGCCGCCGAGCTGCCGCGCCAGATCCAGCAGGGTCTTGTTTACCACATCGGCGAAGGGCTGCCCATTGGTGGTGGGATAGTCTTTGGCAATGTAGGAATCCAGGGGCAAGAGATAGTTGCCCCAGGTATTGGATACCCGCTCGATATCCTCATCAAAAATATCGATGACCTCCCCGGAATCCAGGGCGGGCTGCAGGGTCTTGCGGATATCCCGGCCGTTAAAATTAATGTCCACCTTAATGCCTGTTTCCTTGGTAAAGGCCTCCACCGCCCGGGCAATTACCTGGCCCTGGGGTTCGGTCTCGTTCCACATGGACCAGTACACCAGGCCCGCGCCGCCGGATTTACCGGAACAGCCGGCAAGGAACAGGGCCGCGATCAGCAAAATCGATCCTATGACAATACTACGTTTCATGCTCATCCCTCCAAAAAATTAAATACTTCTAAATAATTTTAGAAGTATTGTAAGATCCATAATTATCATACATACCTTTGGCAAAGTTCGGCGGCGATACGGACCGCTTCGTCCCATTGCCGGTCCATAGACCGGATAAGGGCTATCTGGTTCCGGCACCGGTCCAGATTATGCCCGGGCCGGTCAATGTGGTAGTAGTGATCCCCCTCAAGATAATCCGTCAAAAATCGAAGACCCATGATATGGGTGATGTTCCGCCCCGATTCGGGGAGGAGGCTCTTTTCCCGCTCCGTCAAAAATTCCGCAGCCTCCCCGATATAGCCGTCCAGGAGGGCCCGGAAAAAAACCGGATCAAAACTGACCCTGGCAAGATCCCGCTCGTCTTCCTCGGCCCGGGTGGTTACGGTACGGATCAGATCCCCCGTATCGAAGAGGCCGGCGCCGGGCATCACCGTATCCAGATCGCACAAACAAAGGGCCTCGCCGCTTTCATCATCCATAAGCACATTGTTCATTTTGGTATCGTTATGACATATACGCTCGGGAATGGACCCGTCCTTGAGGGCCCGGATTAGCAGGGCCCCCCGTTCTTCATTCTCCCGCATAAAGGCTGTTTCCGCCTCCGCCTCCCCGGCCCGGCCCGCAGCGTCCCTGGAGAGGGCCTCGTAAAAACGGAGATACCGTTTTTCCATGTGGTGAAAATCGGGGATGGTTTCGTGGAGCCGTTCTCCGCCAAGATCCGCCAGCTGCTTTTGAAAGCGGCCCACGCTCTTCCCCAGGACCCGGGCCTCTTCGGGAGAAGAGGCCAGTTCCAGGGCATGGGTTCCTTCGATAAAAAAATAGGTCCGCCACCAGCCGCCTTCGGCGTCCCGCGCCCAGCATTTCCCATCCCTGGAGGGAACCACCGTCAACACCCGGCGGCTGATGCCGGAAGCCCCTTCGGCGGCAAGTTTTTCCGCAATATGCCTGGTAACCCGCTCAATGTTTTCCATTACCTGATCGGGGCGGACAAATACCTGTTCGTTGATCCGTTGGTGCAGATACTGTACCCTGGTCCCTCCCTGGTTCCACCGGGAACGGAAGGTGTCGTTGATGTGGCCGGAACCAAAGGGCGCGGCCGTTTCTAATTCGCCGTAGATTACAAATTGGCCCAGTACCCCTGTAAGCAGGGACAAACGGTCTCCCATCAGCCCCAGAGCCTCTCCGGGTATACGCCCCGGGCCGTCAGCTCTGCGATGCGGCTTACCGCCGCCTCCCGGTCTTCTTTGTAGGTTACGCCGAACCAAGCGGAATCCGCATTCAGCACCCGGATTGTAAGTAAATTATTTTTGACAAACCAGTCCGCCGCCATGGGCAGGTAACATTCGCTCTTCAGTTCCTTTCCCGAACTTTCAAGGAAGTCCTCAAAGTAACGCCGCAGCCGGGGAAATATTCCCGGAGGGAAACCCCAGAAGTTCATGGACACGGGGGTATTTGGAGCCAGATTCTGCCGGACGCCGTCGTCTCCGGTGTTGAAGATGAGGCCGTCTTTTTTTTCAATGGACTTTAGTTCGTCCACCGAAACAAGGCAGCCGTCCCTGACCACGCAGATCCCCCGGGTAACGGTTCCCTGGGGGCTGAGGGTTTTTTCCAGGCTGTAGGGAACGATGGCCCCTTCGCTTATTCCACCGGCAAGGTACTGTCCCATGACGGCAAAGGCTTCCCGGCCATAGAAATCGTCGGCGTTGATCACCGTAAAGGGAGCGTTGACCGCGGGCTCTGCACAGAGCAGGGCGTGGGTGGTGCCCCAGGGCTTGGTCCGGCCCATGCGCCGGCTTTCCGCCAGGATCTCCGCAGGAATCAGGCTGTCCAATTCCTGATAAACCAGATCGTACCTGACCGAAGATCCCATGCGTCCCAGGATAATCTCTTTGAAATCCGCCTCAAAATCGCGGCGGATAATAAACACTATCCTCTCAAAACCCGAACGCAGGGCGTCGTAAACCGAATAATCCAGCAGGGCTTCCCCGCCCCTGCCGATCGCGTCCATCTGCTTGAGACCGCCGTAACGGCTTCCCATCCCGGCGGCTAAAACAACTAAAACAGGTCCTTTCATACCCTTTATTATTGCAAATTTTCAAATATTTGCAAATATGCGGATCTCTCCTTATGCGGGAAGCCAATTAGTCTGGTAATTCCTTATCCTACATAGACTTAGCGTTGCCGGTCCGCTCCGGCTTTATTCGAAAGTCTGGTTTAATCAACCCTTCGGGCTGGCAATTAGAAGAATGATTCATGCGCCGCTATACAGCGGCGTGAAATTGTACCCCGCCGAATCTCTGGTTCGCGCTCTGTTCCGGGGAGGCTCATTTCAAGCCGCGTCCCTGCCGGTACCGGTCAATCCATGCGCATGAACACTCCGCCCTTAACCGGCCGGCGTGTTTTCATCATACGGGATGTCAGTCTTCCGGGCGGCGGTTTTTTTTAAAATATTCGGCATACTGTTTGTCGGAAACAGCGATATGGGCCAGAATCCAATCTTTCAGAAACCGGGTAAAGGGCGCGAGGGAAAATTTCTTGTCTTCAATGTTCCGTACCTGCTCGACCACTGTTAAGACAAAAACATCATGTTCTTTTTTATGCCCTCCATAACCGGGAAACCCCATTTGCCGCATTAATTTTTCCTCGGTAGAAAAATGGACCTTTATGTAATCCACGACCCCTTTTATCACTTTTTTTAAGTAGGCTTTTTCAGTTTCCTCATCACCCACACAATGATTAAACAAATCATTAGTTATTTTAAGCAGTTCCTGATGTTGTTCATCAATCTTATTTATCCCTACTGAAAAAGTAGGAGACCATGTAACCAGCTCAGATTTCAATGCGGGGTTTCCTCCTCAAGTATTTTTAAAATTTTCCTGACAACCCTTTTGGTAAAAACGGCTCAGCGTCCATATATAACTTACTAAAAAATTCAAGAAAAAAGAAAAACAACATACCCCGCGGCAAAAATCCGCCGTTCCTGTTCAATGTCCGCCGAGGTTTGCTCGCTATGCTACAGGTAATCCGGGCGGGAATCTTTGGGGATCTTTAATAGAAAAAAGGGACACGCCGGCTGCCGCCGGGGATAGAGCATTTTTTAGTTCTTTGCTGAAGCCCGGGGTATTTGAAACAATAGGGTTGTTCAGAAACTTCAGCTTCCGTCGAACTAAGGGGTCGGACCAACTGCTTAAATTTGTTCTTTCGGCGCCATACGCCCTGCGGGCCGTTTGCCGTAAGGAAGGATTTTAATACCGCCATTCGGCGGTATGGCGTTATCCGTGGCGCATCTTCTTCCCTCCGGTCAGCGGACAAAACCCTTCGATTCCGCTGAAACCATATCGCAAAATGAAAAACCCCCGTGAGGGGGTTTTTCATTAAGACAGGCGCCGGGCGGAATCGAACCGTCGCATAAAGGTTTTGCAGACCTCTCCCTTACCGCTTGGGTACGGCGCCATAGTACAGCTAAAAGACGTACCGGAATACGCCTTTATATAACGCTGAATATACTAAAAATTTTGCCCCTTGTCCAGTCCGGCGGATTTTTCCGCATCCCGGGTCAGCCGGGACTTGCCGCCTCCCCGGGGTATACGTTTCCACGCCAGGACCACCGCCAGGGTAATGGCCGCAGCGACGCCTGCTTCGGCGGGGCCGTTGGTTATGCCCACCGCCAGGGCAATTTGGACGGTAACCTCCGGCACGAACATCACCAGCGCCGAAAGGACCAGTACCGTATTGACCAGGGTCCCTCCAACGGCGGCGGCGATGATCCCGGTAGATTCCCTCAATACAGGGGGCTTAAACCCGGCGGGATCTTTGGATTTTACCCTCAAGGTCCCGCCGATAAGGGCATATACCACCCAAGCGGCGGGTCCAATCAGGATCCGAGGTACGATAGCGATAAACGGATAGTGGAGGATGGCCAAATCCACCGGGCTTGCCGCCATCAGGGCGGCCTGGATTATGCTGAACACACCAAAGAGGAAGCCGATAAAGAGACCTATCAAGGGCCCCTCAAGGATCGCTCCGATAATCACCGGCACGTGGAGTATGGTTACCGCCCCCAGGGGAAGGAGGATAAACCCCAACCCGGTGAGACCAAGCACTATCATCACCGCCGACAAAACCCCGGCAACGGCTATTTTTCTAATCCGGTCGCTTATCACAGCAGACTCCTTTCTGATGACTGGAAGACTGGAAACCTTTCCTATTATTTCCTTAGTATTTATACGAATAACGGAACATTTTGTAAACCCCCGGCCTTTTATGGGTTTCAAGCCATGCGCTTAGGAACGGCGGGCGCTTTTCTGGTTTTCTTTGGAACGGCCGGATACAGCCGGAGCATCATCGCCTTGGCCAGCATTTCGGACCGTTCCAGCGCCCGCAGCAACAGGGGAACCACCATGGTTACGGTGGTCCTGATGCGGCTTTTTCCGCTACCCCGGGACAGTTGGGCCGTTACAATCCGTTCAGCCTCCCCGGTAAGTACCGGTATAAAACGCAGGGCAATGCCAACGGCCAGGGCTATGTCTCCGGCGGGTATCCCCAGCCGGGAGAGGGGGGCAAGCCTCCGTTTAACCGCATTAATCGACGCTTCCAGGGTGGTTACTGCGGTATAGAGTGAGAAAAGCGCCATAAGGGCCCCCAGCCGGCAAAACAGAAAGACGATCCTGAGGACCGCCCCGGCGGTAAGAGAAAAAGCTCCCAGGGTAAGGAGGACCCTGCTGGTATCCTGGGGCCGGGGGAAGAACAGTTGAACAAAGAGAATAAGGCCGATATAGGGCAGTACCGGAATCATTCCCCGGAGCAGGTGTCCGGGCCCCGCCTTTCCCGCCAGGCTCCCGGCGATAAGCGCCAGGGTTAGGATCCCCAGGGGAAAGAAGGGAGGGGGTCCCGCAATCGCAAGGGTTCCCGTCAGAAAGAGGAGGCCCATCTTTTTCCCTGCCCCCAGCCGCTGCAACGGAGAAGGGCTGTTCAAATACTGACCAAAACCGCGGTTCCTGAAAAATTCCAGCCCCGTCTTTCTGCGGCTCCGGGGCGGACGGGTTTTGCCGGTTTCCGGCAGAACCGCAGCGCCGTTCTCAGCCCGGCCCGTTCCGGTCCCGTCCCGGACAGTTCCGCCGGATGCGTCAGCGCCGTATCCCGCCGTCCCTGTACCGGGTTCCGCCGCCGGGGCGGCGCCGCCGGAACCGTCCAGCAGGACCGCCAATTCTTCCGCGGTAAGGGGGACCTTCCCCGGAGGAATCATCCCTGCCGCCGCCAGGATCCGGGCCGCCGCCGTGATCCAGGGCAGATCCAGCCCCCACGAGGACTGCCAGCTTTCGCCGAAGATCTCTCTGGGGGGGCCGAAAGCGGCAAGGCGGCCCTTCACCATAACGCCCACAAGATCGAAGGTGGCGGCCATATCCATGGAATGGGTGGAGCTTACCACGGTTTTTCCCGTCCGCCGCAGTTCTCTTATCAGGTTGAGGATCAGCTCCCGGCCTTGGCCGTCCAGGCTCGCCGCCGGTTCGTCCAGCAGGAGGATCTCGCTGTCCATGGCCAGCACCCCCGCCAGAGCCGCCCGCCGTTTCTCCCCTCCCGAAAGGGCGGCGGTTTCCCGGTCGGCAAACTGCCCGTAGGGAAGCCCCGTTTCCGCCAGGGCCCGCCTTACCCGGAGAGCCAGATCCTGCCCGGTAAGTCCGGCGTTTCGGGGGCCGTAGGCCACATCGTCCGCCACATAGGTTTCAAAAAGGGCGCTTTCCGGGTTCTGAACCGCCAGGGCCGCCTTAAAACGCAGGTCCCGGAGATTCGTTTTCCTGTCCAGGGTATCTTTTCCAAAAACCAGGACCCGGCCTTTGGTGGGGAGCAGCAGGGCATTGATATGTTTCAGCGCCGTGGATTTCCCCGATCCGCTGGCCCCGACAAGAACCACCGAGGCGTTCCGGGGAATCCGGCAGCTGCATTCCGAAAGTCCCGCTGCGGCAAGGGGGGTCCCCCGGAGGTACTCATGGGAAACGGCATCAAATTGAATAACAGAATTGGTTCCGCCGTCAAAGGAACGGGGCCTCTCCGTTTCACCGCCGCCGGGGGAATGTTCCGCAGCGGGTCCCCGGAGAACCGGACCCCGCCCCTTCCCGGAAGAGCGGAACCGTATCAGGCTTTGGACAATCCCGGCAGGTTCCAGGGAAGAAGCGGAAAAGCCGGGGTACAGTTTTGAGAACAGCCGTAGAACCTTAATCGATTCGGGAAGCCGGAATCCCCATTCCTCCAGTGAGGGCGACGCCGCAAGATCCCCGGGGGGGCCGTCAAAAACCAGGGTCCCCCGATACAGCGCCAGACAGCGGGAGGCGCGAAAGGCGTCCCGAAGAGAATGGGTAATGTGAAGTATGGTCTTTCCCGATGCGGAAAGGGCGTCCAGCAGGCCGAGCAGAGTTTCCCGGCCCCGGGGGTCTATCATGGACACAGCTTCGTCCAGGGCGATCACCTCGCTTTCCATGGCCAGTACCCCCGCCACGGCAAGACGCTGTTTTTCACCGCCGGACAAAAACTGAGGGTCCCGGTCCCGCAGTTCCTCAAGCCCTGCAATTTTAAGGGCCCCCTCCAGCCGGCGACTGATCTCGTTTTCCGGAAGTCCCAAATTTCCCGGACCGAAGGCAACATCCTCCTCCACCACGGCGGCCACAATCTGGTCCTCCGGGTTTTGCATCACCGTACCCACCCGGCGGCGTATCCTCTCCAGATCGTCGTCCCTGGCCGGGTCCAGGACTTCATCATCATCATAAACCGAAACCGAACCCGGCGGCGGAACGCAGAGACCGTTAATACAGTTGAGGAGGGTACTTTTTCCCGAGCCGTTGGCCCCAAGAATGGCCGTATACACCCCGGTATAAAAATCCACGTTCAGGTTCCGCAGGGCCGGCGGGAGAGCTTTACCATAGGAATAGGAAAGATCCTGCACCCGGATACAAAGTTTATTCACCCGTTCATCCAATCTGCGGCGGATTAATTTCTAAAGCTGTGAATCGGCGCAGGAATACGGCCGCCCCGGGCGATAAACGCTCCGCTCCCGGCGCTGTTTACCGCCATCACCGGAGCGCCCCCCAGGAGGCCGCCAAACTCGGCCCAATCCCCGGCCTTTTTTCCCGGAACCGGAATAAGCCGCGCCGCGGTGGTCTTGTTGTTTACCATCCCTATGGCCATTTCGTCGGCGATTATGGCGGAGATCGTGGCGGCGCTGGTATCGCCGGGGAGGGCGATCATATCGAGCCCCACGGAACAAACCGAAGTCATGGCCTCCAGTTTGTCCAGGCCGATGGAGCCGGAACGGACCGCGGCGGTCATGCCTTCATCCTCGGAAACGGGGATAAAGGCTCCCGAAAAGCCCCCCACGTGGGTTGACGCCATGACCCCGCCCTTCTTGACCATATCAGTAAGCATCGCCAGGGCTGCGGTGGTCCCGTGGGTTCCCGCCGCTTCAAGGCCCAGTTCCTCCAGAATACGGGCCACCGAATCCCCCGCCTCCGGGGTAGGGGCCAGGGAAAGATCCAAAATGCCGAAGGGGACTCCCAGCCGCCGGGCCGCCTCCATCCCTACAAGCTGGCCCATCCGGGTAATCTTAAAGGCGGTTTTTTTGATGACATCGGCGATCTCGTCAAAGCTGGCGTCCCGGTGGGATTCCAGGGCGGCCTTCACCACCCCCGGACCGGAGACCCCCACGTTAAGGCAGTTTTCCCCCTCGCCGGGTCCGTGGAAGGCGCCGGCCATAAATGGATTATCCTCGGGGGCATTGCATAATACCACCAGCTTGGCGCAGCCCAGGCCGTCCCTGGCGGCGGTTTTTTCTGCAGTAGCTTTGACAATTTCCCCCATGCGGCGGACCGCATCCATATTGATACCGCTCTTGGTACTGGCCACATTCACCGAAGAACAAACCCGGTCCGTCACGGCCAGCGCTTCGGGAATAGCCTCGATAAGCCTGAGGTCGCCTGCGGAAAAACCCTTCTGTACCAGGGCGGAAAAGCCTCCCACAAAATCGATCCCCAGTTCCTTGGCGGCATCGTCCAGAACCTTTGCATAAGGGGTATAGCCGGCGTCCCCGGAGGAGGCGGCGATCAGCGCGATGGGGGTAACCGCCAGCCTTTTATTGATAATGGGGATGCCGTATTCCACTTCGATGGACCTGCCCACAGAAACCAGGGGGCCTGCGGTCCGCAGCAGCTTATCCCGTATCCGCCTGCGGGTTTCCTCCCCGGAAGCGGAGGCGCAGTCCAGCAGGGATACCCCCAGGGTAATGGCCCGTATATCCAGCTTATACCGGAGGAACATGTCCACCGTTTCCTGTATTTCAAATGGCGTAAACAGCATGGGCGGTCCTAAATGCGGTGCATGGCGCTGAACACCTGCTCGTGCATAACGCTGATGGATACGCCCATAGAAGCCCCCAGCTGCGCAAACTCTTCCTTAACCGCCCTAAGGTCCCCGCCGCTCCGGGAAAGATCCACCATCATCATCATCACAAAATTACCGCTCAATATGGTCTGGCTGATATCTTCAATATTGATATTCCTCTCCGCCAAAAAGGCGCTGACCTTGGCGATGATGCCTACCCGATCGGCACCCACCACGGTGATAATCGCATTCATAATTCCCCCGCTAGTCGTGTTCTATCTTATGTTCCGTAAGGAAAAGATCCAAGACCGTCAGAAAAAGGATCACCACCATGGGACCCAGTACAAAGCCGTTGAAGCCGAAAGCCCGCATACCTCCAAGAATGGCGAAGAAGATGATCAGCGGATGCAGCTGGATACGGTTCTGCAGAAACATGGGGCGCAGAAAATTATCCAGGGTTGAAATGAAGATCCCCGAAACAATCAGAAAAACAACGCCGCCGATTACATTGCCGTTGATAATCCGGACTATTCCCAGGGGCAGCCAGATCAGGCCGCCGCCGAAGATGGGGATAAAAACGCTGACCAGGGTAAGTCCCGCAAATACCAGGGCGCCCTTAACCCGGAAAATAGTAAAAATGATATAGGCCATCACCGCCTGAACGATCGCCACAATGATATAGCCGAAGAAGAGGTTCCGGGTGATATCCTTAAATTTGCCCACCAGCGCGGAGATATACTCTTTTCTGATGGGGATAACGTGGAGGAGAAGCCGGGAAAGGTAGGTTCCGTCCATATAAAAGAAGAAAAGACAGAATACCATCAGAACCAGGCTTAGAAGAAAGGAGCCTATGTTCCGGGCAAGACTGCTGCTCATCTGTATCATGGTTTGGAGACTCAAACTGAGGGCCGAAAGAATCCTTCGCTGAATATCACCGGCGCTGATCACAATCTGGTCCGAGGTCAGATCCCGGATCAGGGCGGACAGTCTTTCAAAGATGTCCGTTAATGTGCCCGGATTGGCGGAGAACAGGTACCGGGCGGTACGGATCAGATCCATCACCTGCCGTAAAAACTGGGAAGCCATAAAAAAAAGGGGAAGCAGGATGATCACCACCGTACCCAGGGCAAAAACCGCGGCCCAAAAATTCCGCAGCAGGGTTCCCCTGGTTTTGGAAAAATCAATATTCCTGACTATCCGGTGGTGCAGGGGACTTAGCAGAATATAGAAAAGGGTGGACCAGAGCAGAACCGTAAAAAAGGGAGCGAAGAGCCGGCATACCACCAGAAAAAGCGCCACGAGGATGATCGCAAAAACATAGTTCTGAACCGCTTTGGGGGACGGCTTTTTTTTGGAAGAAGGGGAATCGCCGTTATTCATAGACCTGCCAGAATTTTCTGGGCCTCCGCCTTGCCGGAATAATCAGGATTTTTAGCCAGCAGGTTTTGAATAGTACGCTTTGCCGAATCGGCGTCTCCCAGACTTGCATATATTTTCCCCAGTTCCAGAAGGGCGTCCCAGCTGTCGGGGGCAATGCGGACCAGCTCCTGGTAGGTGTCCCTGGCCTTGGGCAGATTCCCCGCCCCCACGCAGGCCCGGGCAAGATCAAGCCGCGCCGGGGCGCTGTTGTAATCCAGGACCACCGCCTTTTCGTAGTACTCCACGCTCCGGGGCCAGTCTTCCTGCCGGGCATAGACCGCCCCCAGGTTGTTGTTTACCTCGAAGGAATTGGGCTCTATGCGGTGGGCGTCCAGCAGGGTGTTCAGGGCCTCCTGGGTATAACCGCTGTTAAGGTAGAGGCTGCTCAGATTAATCCGGGGCCGTACATACCGGGGGTCCATGGAAATAGCCTTATTGTAGGAGGCGATGGCCCCCTGAAAATTTCCCGCCGCTTCATAGGCAAGACCCAGGGTATAGCAGTACAGCTTATTGGCGGGGGCGGCGTCGGCGGCCTTTTTGGCATAACTTACCGCCTCGGCGCCCTTATCCAGGGCAATCTTCACCACCGCCATATTGTAGTTGGTTTGATCGTCATTGGGAGCGGTCTGAAGCGCCCGGACAAAGGACGCCTCCGCGGCGGCGTATTCCTCAATGGCGCTCTGGGCGGCCCCCAGTTCCCGCAGAGAGGCGGTATCGTTGGGGCTGTACTGGAGGGCTTCGATAAAGGCGGCGATGGCCCCCTGGTGGTCCCCCTTGGACGCCAGAACCCGGCCTATTTCCCGATGGGCTACGGCATAACCGGGCTTTATTCTAACCGCCCGGCGGAAGGCCGAAAGGGCCTCGTCGAGCCGCCCCAGGGCCCGGAGGGTTCCCCCCAGGTTATACCAGGAAGGTTCAAAGTCAGGATTCAGACCAGCGGCGGCCTCAAAATAACGCCGGGCGTCGGCAAGGTTTCCACTGTGAAAATAAGCCCTCCCCAGATCGTAAGAGTAGAGATAATTATCCGGCTCAAGCCGTACCGCTTCCTTTAATTCGGAGACCGCATTGTCCCACTGCTGAAGATCCCGGTTCAGCTTGCCCAGGGTATAATGAGGCAGCGCCAGGGAGGGATCCTTCTCCGCGGCCTGCCGGGCATAAAAGGCCGTCTGCCGGACAGCCTCCTGGCTGTCCGGGCCGCTGGGGTCCCGGGCATAGGCGTCATAATAGGCTTCGGCTATGCCGGCATAGGTCTGGGCCTCAAAGCGTCCCTCCCCCGGGGGCAGCCGGGAAAGGGCCTCCTGGAAACTGGCGCCGGCGGCCTGATAGTCCTTCCGCTCCAGGGCGGCCTGTCCCTGGGAGACAAGATCGTTAACCGCCCGCATTTGGGCCTGCAGCGCCCGGGACCGGCCGGCCAATTCCTCCTCCTGGGCCTTGCGGCGGGCGGCTTCCGCCTTGGCGGCGGCCCGGGATTCCGCGGCCCCATCGGTTTCCGCCGCGGCCTTTTCCGCAGAGTCCGCCGTTTCCGCCGGGGTTTCCTTTGCGGGGTCAACGCCGGCCGCAGCCGGTTCGCCGCCGGCCTGGAGCAGCCTGAGAGCTTCGTCGCGCAGGGCCCGGGCCTTCTTGTCCTTGATATCTTCGATGAGCAGCAGGTCCAGCAGATCCAGGGCCCGCTGATACTCGCCCCGGTCAATATAATCCTGGGCAATGGCAAGGGTATTGGAACGGGCAACGGCGGCATCGCCGCCCTTTTTTGCAAAAAACACAATGCCCGGCACCAGAGCCGCTGTAATAATGCCGGCGCCTATCTTCAGTAAAAGCCCTTTACCCATGCTGCCTCTTGTTTTTAATCTAATTCAAATGCTCCGTCGTACTCAAGTACATTTTCGGAACCGGCGGAAACTCCCTGGGCATCATCGGGATTAGCCTGAAGGGAGGCGGAAACCTCGTCCAGCAGCCGCTGCCGCCGTTCCGCCGCTTCCTGGGCTTCCGCTTCCGCCAGCAGCTTCTGCCGTTCTTCGGCGGCAAATTCCTCCAGAATAAAGGCGATGAGCTTTTCCACCTGGGGCCGTTTTGGAGACCGGGGCTCCAGGGTCAGATACTGTTCATAATCGGCGACCGCCTCTTTAAGGGTCCCCGCGCTTACCTTGGCATTGGCCCGATTAAGGTAGGCCGAGGCATAGGCTGAATCGGCCTCGATGGCCTGGGCATAGTACTGCTCCGCCAGGGCAGTGTTTCCCTTCATGGTATAGACATTGCCCAGGTTATAGGCGACCCGGGCGGTTTCGTCCCCCGCCTTGGGCAGGGCCTTGCGGTATACCGCTACCGCTTCATCAAGCCGTCCCAGCTGCTGATAAACAATGCCCAGGTAGAGAAAGGTTTTGATATTTGCAGGATCCTCGCCCAGGGAGGCTTCCAGAAACACTACGGCCTCCTGGGGCTTGTTCCGCAGAAAAAGCTCTTCCCCCCGGACAAAGGCATTCTGGGCCTGAACCAGAGAGACGGAAAAGGTCAGGATCATCCATAACACCGGCTTTTTTATCATACATCGCCTCCCGGGCTTTGACAGAATGGATTAAAGCAATTAATCTTCATATGTAATATAGCCTGAAGAACGGAAAAAGTCATGACTTTGATTATTGCTGTCATTATTATCCTCACTGTGGGGATCGGGTTTCTGCTCTTCTTTGTAATCAGATCCCTTGCCGCTCCCAAACGGGTAGACGCCCTGGCGGATCTGATCAAGCGCGGCAAAATCCAAAGCGCCATTAAATCGGCAAAGGCCATCATCGCCAAAAATCAGCGGAACGCCGAAGCCCATTACTATCTGGGAAAGGCCTACCTTGCGGACGGCAAGGCCGAACTGGCCCTGCTGGAATTTAAGACGGTTAACCAGATCGGCATTTTGGAGCATCATGTCCCTGAATTAGATTTTCGGCAGAATTTAGCCCAGCTCTTTACCCGTTTTAATCAGCACGAAGAGGCCTTAAAGGAATACCTCCTGCTGATAAAACTGGCTCCCAATAAGGCGGAGTACTATTACTGGGCGGGAAAACTCTTTTCCGAACGCAGCCGCACGGATATGGCGGCAAATTACCTGAGAAAAGCCGCGGAGCTGAGCCCCAAGGACGGCAAGATTCACTATGAATTGGGAGTTATGCTCTACAAGGAAAAAAAGGCCGGCGAAGCCAGGGCGGAGCTGGAAATCGCCCTGAAGGCCCAGCCCGACAATGCCCAGGCCTACTACTATCTGGGGAAACTCCAGAAAGATTCCAAAGATTATACCATCGCCATAGGTTCCTTTGAAAAGGCCGCCCGGGATCCCCAGTTCAAGATAAAGGCCCTGGTGGAACGGGGGGGCTGCTACATGGCCCTCAAGGCAGTGGATAAGGCGATCCCCGAATTTGACCGGGCGGTGCGGGCCGTTACCGACGAATCAAACCAGGACGCCCTCTATGCCCGCTACTTCCTGGCCATGTGTTACGAAAAAACCCGGGAACTGGACAAGGCCATTGCCCAGTGGGACAAGATCTATGCGGTAAAGAAGAATTTCCGGGATGTGGGAGAAAAACTCTCCCAGTACCAGGAACTCCGTTCCGATGACAAGATGAAAGATTACCTTACCTCATCCCAGCAGGAATTTATCGAACTTTGCAGCGCCATCACCGCCCAAACCATGGCCCTCCAGGTAAAGGGGTCCAAATCCATTCCAAACGGCTGCGAACTTATCGCCATCGAGAACGATTCCGCCAAGTGGAAGAATACCCGTAAAATGCCCCGGCTGATACGGTTTTACCGCATGCCCGAAATGGTAGAAGAAGCCCAGCTCCGGGCCCTGCTGGACGATACCAAGGCCCAGAGCATGATCCAGGGGGCGGCGGTAACCAGTTCCGGCTTTTCCCGGTCCGCCCAGGAATTTGCCGATTCCCGGCCTCTGGAACTGTACGGCAAGGAAAAACTTCAGGAAATGCTTCAGCGCGTGGAACTTAAAGAAACCAAACGGCGTCCATGAAAATTCTCTGCGTATCGGATCAGATCGATCCCCTGGTGTATTCCGCTTCCATCAAAGAACGTTTTTCCGACATGGACCTTGTTCTCAGCGCCGGCGATCTTCCTCTGGATTACCTGGAATTTATCGTTTCCAGCCTTAACAAACCCCTCCTCTTCGTTTTCGGCAACCATAACCTCAAGGGGTTTCGCCGTTTTGTCCGCCCCCGCGATTCCCTGCGAAACGACTACGGGCCCCTGCCCGGCGCGGGGACCGTCCATGTAGGGTCCAGGGTAAAACGGGAGGAAGGGCTGATCGTTGCGGGACTGGGGGGGTCCATGATGTATAACAAGGGGGAGAATCAGTACACCGAATTCGGGATGATGATGGAAATCATCCGGCTGCTCCCCGCCCTGATCGTCAACCGGATCTTCCGGGGCCGTTTTCTGGATCTGCTCCTTACCCACGCCGCCCCCCGGGGCATTCACGATAAGGAGGACCCCTGTCACCGGGGCTTTAAGGTCTTCCTGTGGTTTATGCATATCTTCAGGCCCCGGTATCTGGTCCACGGCCATATTCATCTCTATGATCACAGGGATGTGCGGAGTACCAGATATGAGGATACTGTGGTGATAAACGCCTATAGCCACTACGTTATTGATACGGAAGAAAAAACGGTCCGGCAGGGTATGGTACGATGAACAGCTTTTTAAAAATGCAGGTGGCGGAAGATTTTTCCAAGGCGCGGCTCAAGGCGATTTTTTCCCGGATACAGCATTTTATGCATCTGGACCGGGATCAGCTGCTGTCCTTCAATACGGTAAAGGAGATACTGAAACCAAAGAACCAATCCTATAGGGGAATGCAGGTGGTACCCATCAGCCTGATCGTAGGCAGCGAGGGCCGGTACCGGGACTTTAACAAATACTTTTTTCCCAGTTCGGATCATCTCCGCAGCCGCTGGGAACGGGTGGACGAGGCCCATCACCGGTCCATCATTTTGCCTCCGATTCAGCTTTATGAAATTGGAGGCGTCTACTTTGTACGGGACGGGAACCACCGGGTATCCGTGGCAAAGGCCCAGGGCATGGAATCCATCGACGCCGAAGTTACAAGCCTCTCCAGCGACATCCAAATCTCGCCGAACATGACCGTGGACGAACTGCGGGACGCCCTGCTGCAAAAGGAAAAGGAAGTTTTTTATGAGGAAACCAGTTTTGGAGACCTGACCGGCTGTTACGATATGGATTTCAGCGTCCCCGGCCGCTACGATGTGATCTACAATCATATCCTGGTACATAAATATTATCTTAACCAGAAGATGACCGGAGAGATCCCCTTTTCCGACGCCCTGGTTTCCTGGTATAATAATGTGTACGAGCCCATCATTCAGATTATCAAGGAAGAACGGCTCTGTACGCATTTTCAGGGAAGAAGTCCCAGCGACCTCTATGTATGGATTGTAAAGTACTGGGATATGCTGAAAAAAAAACATGGAAAGTATTCCCTTTCCGATGCGGCCAGGGACTTTGCCGGAAGGTACGGCCGCCGCCGAAAAGATTTTTTTGCGGATCTGTTCAAGCGGTTTTTCAAAAAACAGTAAGTTCCCAACGGCGCGGTGAGGTTTAACAGCGCTGTTCGAGAACTCAAGTTTCCGAACAAGCCTCATGTTTTTCAATCCGTATTTATAACTTGTAATCAAGGAGGGTAAAATGGCAATCTTATCGATTCAGTCCCATGTGGTATACGGTTATGCGGGAAATTCCGCCGCCGTCTTTCCCCTGCAGCGGCTTGGCCGGGAAGTCTGGGCCATCAATACGGTGGAATTTTCCAACCATACCGGTTACGGCGCCTGGCGGGGCAAGGTTCTGGGCGGAGAGCTGGCGGCGGAACTGACCGGGGGCCTTGCCGACCGGGGCGTATTGGCCGCGTGTGAAGCGGTTCTGTCGGGCTACATGGGGGACGCCGCGGTGGGCCGGGCGGTGATAGATGCGGTGCAGAAGGTACGGGCCGCCGCTCCGGGGGCCCTCTACTGCTGCGATCCCGTCATGGGAGATGTGGGCCGGGGCTTTTATGTACACCCGGACATTCCCTCTCTTTTTAAGAACGAGGTGATCGCCCTGGCGGATATCATCACCCCCAACCAGTTTGAACTTGAAGCTCTGACGGGACTTGTCATAAACAGCCTGGAGGATGCCCGCAGGGCTATAGACAGCATTCATGCCAGAGGGCCGAAGGTGGTGCTGGTTACCAGTTTCCGCGGAACGGAGGTTCCGGCAAATTATATCGGCATGATCGCCTCCAACGGAAAGTCCGTCTGCCGTATCCGCACCCCGGAACTTAGCTTTGACGGCGGAACCATGGCGGGTTCCGGGGATCTGACTACGGCGGTATTTCTTTCCCGTTACCTGGAAACCGGCGATATCAAGCGGACCCTGGAACTGACCGCCGGATCGATCTTCGGCATCATGGAAGCCACTCACCGGGCCGGGAGCCGGGAGCTCCTCATTGTCAAGGCCCAGGACGAGTTGGTTGAGCCCTCCCATAGTTTTGAGGCGTCGTTTTGTTAGGCGCTCGAACAGGTCTGTCTTCCGCGGCGCCCTAATCCCCGCAGAGGGCCAGCGCAAAACGTACCACCCCTCTGTAATGCTGGGGGGTAAGCCTGAGGGGGCTGTCTCCGGGGCCGTTGAGGCTGCGCCATGTTTCGGGAATGAGGCGCGGACCGCGGCTGTCCCTGGCTTCCCTGCTGAGCAGGGCGGCGGCAATGCCGGGGTCCTTCCGCAGCAGGGCGGCGAAGGCGGCGGCTTCTTTGGCGGGCAGTACTGTAATGGTCTGGGCGGGAAGGCCCGCCCGGAGCAGGCCCGCATCGTCGGAGAAAGGGGTTGGAAGGAGAAGTACCTTTTCCATCAGCAGATTGCGGGCGGTTTCCAGCGCCCGGTTCCGCAGATTCCGTACCTGCCGCCGGGCCCTGGCGATACCCGGACCTGCTTCGTCCTTCATCAGGTGGTCTGCGGCGGTAGAAATGATCAGGGTGTCCCCTGCGCCGCAGGCGTCGAAGATAAAAAGTTCCCTGAGGCCTAATTTTTTAAGCCCCGCCGCCAGAGAATAAGAACCCTGGTCCCTGATGCCCTCATCCCGGCCCAGCTCTTCCTTGTCGGTAAAAATAACAAGCCAGTTCCGGTTTTCCGCCTCCCGCAGTTTTAGCGCCGTTTCAATAAGCATAAAAACCGCGGCGCTGTTATCGTTGGCTCCGGGACTGGCCGCGGCCCGGTCATAATGGGCGGCCAGCACGGTTCTGCCCCGGAGGGCGGGACGGTTTTTGCCCTGCCCCGGCAGGGAGGCGGCGGATTCGGGACCGATAAAGAAATGGCGGTTTCCCGCCAGGGGAATTACGGAAAAATGCAGCCCAAGTTTCGCAAGCAAATCCCGAAGCAGGAGGAAGCGATCCGCGCCGGGGGCAATGAAGGAATCAAACCGGTCATAGGGCATATTCCGCATAGTTCAAGTATCGGAACATTGCGGAATTGTATTCACTAAGAGTGAGGAGGAGAGGAATGGACTTTATGCCGGAAAGTAGACAGGATTGAGCGGCCTTTCCCGAGTTAAACCCAGCAGGCGCGACATAGTCAAGCGCCGAATGGATCGAACCCGATTGTAATAAGCATCAAGGCGCATGTGATCGCCAAAACATGATCCGGCGCTTGAATGGAATTCATGCAAATTGTCCGCCGGATGCGTCATAGTCAAAGGGTTTTCCTTTGGCTTGCAAATTAACGTTCGCCCAATTCCGCTAAAAACCTCAACTTCGCAATCGGCGAACCAAAGGTTCGTGGGCGGAAAATTGTCAGCCCCGATGGTTACCCCCCTTGCGAATGAGTCTCCCCGGAGCAGAGCGCGAACCGGAGGTTCGACGGGGTATTAACCAGACTTGCGAATGAACCTCCCCGCCGCAGAGCGGACGGGGTATCTTGTAAGCGTTGCCTTGATTACGAGGTTCGTTCTGCAAGGAAATTATTTACTGTGGGGCCTACTACCATTTTTTGTTGGTGTTACCAGTTTGAACCGCCGCAGAGCGGCGGGGTATTAGACCCCACTGCGAATAAAATCTCCCGTTAGTTGATCCGCAATGGTCAATATGGACAGGTGTTTTGCATTTTTTATTATTTGACACACCGATACTTTTCTGACATCTTCTCCCGGCAGTTCTCCGTAACGCAGTACTTTTTCCGGGATGAATAATTCGTCATGTTCTCCGACAAACAGCCCGAAGGGTTTCCCGATAGTTTCAAACTGTCCCCCGGGATTGTTCGGCGTTACCGCTAAAGCCATATTCACGGTTATTGATGTTATCAGCAGCGGGGTTTCTTTTAGTACATTTTCAGGATAATTAAAAAAGACCGCCGGAGTATTTCCGTACTTTTTCCCCCGGAACATGCCGTTTATGACAAATAAACCGGTCTTAACTTTGGCAAAGGGACGTTTTATATTTTTACGTTCGGTTTTCGATTTATACCCAAAATGGGGGGACAGAAAAATATAGCCCTTTATATTGGCGTCGTTAAAATTGGCAAGATAATTCAGGATGAGCCCGCCGCCGGAAGAATGGCCGCCCAAATACAAGGGCAGATCCGCATTTTGTTTTTGAATGGTTTCTATGAACAAGTCAAGGTCTTTCAATACCTGGCTTGAAGACGGAGCGTCTCCGCGGGGGCCCTCTGAATTTCCATGTCCCCGCAAATCCAGAAGGTACGCCGATACATCGTATTTTTCGCTTAAACCCTTTGCCAAATATTGATACCCCGATCCGCTGTAAGCGCCGCCGCCATGGATAAAGATCAATGCCGCCGCCGGCTGATCGGCAGGAACAGAATGATAGGCCAATTTTATTCCATCGGATGCGGTGATATAAGACGGAGGTCCTATTGAAACTGCAGTCGAACCGCGTATTTCATCAAATGAAAATGAACTTTCATCTTTCAAGCCGGGACCTCCTTTTTCAGCGCTTGAACATGCAGTCGGCGCCAAAAGAAAAAACAGGGCGCCGTAAACAACTTTTTCATCATAAGAGTTGTTCAGAAACTTCAGTTTCTGCCGAACCAAGGTTCGCCAACAACCGCTTAAAGACAACAAAAAACATGGATTTTTAATGAAATCCATGTTTTTTAGGAGACTTGAAAGCCAAGCGAAGGTCAGCAAAGAACCAACCGGGCTTTGAACAAGTCCAATAATCTCCGGGTTCCATTTTACTATGGTTTATTTTTCTTAGACAATGCCGGGAACGGACCGGCGGGTTTCCTGGTTCCGCCGGAATATGTATCACCGGCGCCGCCGTTTGACTGCGTATGCCGCCTGATCCCGCACACCCGCTTTCCCCGTTTTGGGCCTGTCCCGGAGTACTTCATGGCCGGCGGCTGCCGCGGGGCGCTGAAAAAATGTAATCGTTTACATTTTTCCCTTGACAAATCGTACAAGCGGCGTGATCATGGAAACATTAGAGTTGTTCGGAAACTTCAGATACTGAACAACTTCCATTAAAAAACGCCCGGAGGCGCAGCCGGCGTCTCCCATCATACTCGAGGAGGCTTATATGCTTATCGGTATTGCTCCGGTAATCGGTCCCGAACTGCTGGACGCCCTGTTCCGTATGGGCCATGGGGACGAGATTGTATTGGCGGATTCATTTTTTCCCGGTGAATCCTGCAATTCCCGGGTCATCCGGGCGGACGGAATCAGGGTTCCCGCCCTGCTGGACGGCATCCTGGCCCTGATCAACCCGGATACCTATGTTCCCCATCCCTTTGTAATGATGGCCGCCGCCCCCGGGGATACTCTGGACCCCTCGGTGGAGGCGTCCTTCCGGGCGGTGATCGACAAACGCTGGCCCGGCTCGCCCCCGGTGGAGCGGGTAGAACGCTTTGCCTTCTACGAGCGGACCAGGAAGGCTTTTGCGGTGGTAATGACCGGAGAAACCGTTAAGTACGGCAATATCATCATCAAAAAAGGGGTCATCCCCGTTTGATGCGGTACCTGCGGGTTATTCCGGGAATTTCCGCCATGGTGTCCGCCGGCATCATCTTTCTTAAGCGTCCCCGGACGGAAACCCAGGGTCTCCCCCTATGAAAGGCCGGAACCCTTCCCGGATTGCCACCATCCGGGATGTGGCCGCCGCGGCGGGGGTTTCCACGGCCACCGTATCCCGGACCCTGGCCCCGGACAGCTCCGGCCGGGTATCGGAAAAAACCCGGAGACGGGTTTTTTCCGCGGCGGCAACGCTGGAGTACCGGACGAATTTTGCGGCCCGGAGCCTCAAGACCCGGTCTACCAACACCATAGCCATCCTTGCGCCGGAATTGTCCAATGACTTCTTTATGACGATGGCGGAGGGCATGGAACGGGAGCTTAACGCCCGGGGCTATACCCTGCTGGTGGCCTCCTCCGCCAATTCGGTGGAGGAGGAAAAGAAGTGGACCGCCATGCTGACCGGGCGCATGGTGGACGGCATAGTAGTAATCCCCGCAGGTTCCCGGGGGGAGCACCTTACGGGCCGGGGCGTGCCGGTGGTGCTGGTGGATCGTCTGGTGGAGGGGATCGATCTGGATGCGGTGCTTTCCGACAACGAGGAGGGCGCCTACAGGTTGACCAGGGCGCTGCTGGAGGACGGATGCCGTCGCATCGCCTTTGTAGGCGGGGATCAGGGCATTTCCTCCGCCCGGGAACGGCTTCTTGGTTATAAGAAGGCCCTGGCGGAGGCGGGACTGCAGGACGGACCGGTTTGTCTGGACGGCATGGGTATAGAGGCGGGTTACCGGGGGATGGAACGAATACTCCGCTCCCCCGAACCGGCGGAGGCGCTGGTGGCGGTAAACCTTTTGGTCCATCTGGGGATGCAGCGCTGCCTTTTGGAACAGAACCCCGCCGGAAGCCGGGTTTCAAGGCCGGTGATTGCCGCCTTTGACGAAACCGTCTATACCCCCTTCCTGCCGGCCTGCCGTTATACCGCGGTGCAGGAGGCGGCGGAAATGGGAAAGCAGGCGGTACAGTGTATTCTTGAACGGATAGAGTTAAAGAGAAGAGCCGGCAAGGTTCCGGCGGAGGCAGGGGCCGGGAATGCGGAGAAACGGATTATCCGTTTTCCGGTAACTATTATTCGGCACTAGCGGCCGGCCTGCCGGCAAAACCGGCGAGGCGGTCTTTTACAGAAGGATGAGAATCTTTCACTATTCTACAATGGAGGAGAACTATGGCTGATCTAGCAAGTCTCAAAATGAACGCTCCGGTAAACCGTTTCCGGGGAGAACTTCCTAAAATCGGCATCCGGCCGGTTATTGACGGACGGCGGCGGGGGGTTCGGGAATCCCTGGAAGAGCCGACCATGGCTATGGCCAAGGCGGCGGCGAAGCTTATCGCCGAAGGCATAAAACATCCTAACGGCCAGAAGGTTGAATGTGTCATCGCCGATTCAACCATAGGCGGCGTGGCGGAGGCCGCCGCCTGCCAGGATAAATTCTCCAGGGAGGATGTGGCGGTTACCCTCACGGTAACCCCCTGCTGGTGTTATGGTTCGGAAACCATGGACATGGACCCCATGACCATCAAGGCAGTGTGGGGCTTTAACGGCACCGACAGGCCCGGCGCGGTGTATCTGGCGGCGGTTTTGGCGGCCCACAGCCAGAAGGGACTTCCCGCCTTCGGCATCTACGGCCAGGATGTGATGGATCTGAAGGATACCGCCAATATACCCCCGGATGCGGCGGACAAGATACTGCGCTTTGCCAGGGCCGGCCTGGCCGCCGCCTGGATGCGGGGCAAAAGCTACCTCTCCGTCGGGTCGGTTTCCATGGGCATCGCCGGTTCCATCACCAATGCCGATTTCTTCCAGGAATACCTGGGGATGCGGAACGAATATGTGGATATGTCCGAGCTGGTACGCCGCTTTGAAGAGAAGATCTATTCCGATGCGGAATACAAGCGGGCCCTGGCCTGGGTTAAGGCAAACTGCAAGGAGGGGCCCGATAACAATCCGCCCAAGGAGCAGCACAGCCGCAAGAGCAAGGACGAAGTCTGGAAGACCGTGGTAAAGATGACGATAATAATCCGGGACCTCATGGTGGGAAACCCGGATCTCCGGCGGAAGGGCCTGATCGAGGAATCCCTGGGGCACAACGCCATTGCTGCGGGCTTCCAGGGCCAGCGCCACTGGAACGATCACTTCCCCAACGGGGATTTCTCGGAGGTCATGCTCAATTCATCCTTTGACTGGAACGGAATCCGCTCTCCCTACATCGTGGCCACCGAAAATGACTGCCTCAACGGGGTTTCCATGCTCTTCGGCCACCTCCTTACGGGCTGCGCCCAGGTTTTTGCCGATGTGCGGACCTACTGGAGTCCCGGCGCCATCCAGCGGGTTACCGGCTGGAAGCCCGAAGGAAGCGCCGCCGGGGGCCTCATCCACCTGATCAATTCCGGTTCGGCAGCCCTGGATGGTACGGGCAGGCAGAAAAAAGACGGCAAAGCCGCCTGGAAGCCCTTCTGGGAAATAAAGCCGGAAGAAGCAGGGGCCTGCCTCGATGCGGTACAATGGCGTTACGCCAGCCTGGGCTACTTCCGGGGGGGCGGTTATTCTTCGGACTTTATCTCCGAGGGGGATATACCCGTAACCATGATCCGGCTCAATCTGGTAAAAGGTGTGGGACCGGTGCTCCAAATTGCCGAGGGCTTTACCGTTTCCCTTCCCGGCGAAGTCCACGACAAACTCGACCTTAGAACAGACCCCACCTGGCCGACGACCTGGTTCGTTCCCCGGCTTACCGGAGATGGACCCTTCAAGGATGTTTACTCGGTGATGGCCAACTGGGGCGCCAATCACGGAGCGGTCTCCTACGGCCACATCGGCGCGGATCTCATCACTTTGGCGAGCATACTGCGGATTCCGGTCTGTATGCACAATGTGGAAAGCGGCCATATCTACCGGCCCAGCTACTGGAACTCCTTCGGTATGGATAAGGAAGGCGCCGACTACCGCGCCTGCGCGGCCTTGGGCCCGCTGTACAAGTAGGGAGCCGCCAAACCCCCGCATTTGGTTCCCCGCAGCCGGACCGGTCCGCCGCAAAACGGCGTCTGTTGCGGGGCGGACGCGGGCCGGAGCTCCCGCGGGGTATGGTTGTTCTTGCATAAACAGGGGGAAGGCCGGGCTCCGCCGGAGACCAGCCTTCCCCTTTTTCGCAACAGATCCGGCGCCGGAAGCGGGCTAAGTTCCCATACAGGTTCCGACGGAAACCGCCGTATCGATCAGGTAGTGATCTTCGGGAACGGTTTTGATCTTTCCCGCGGGCAGTTCCAGGGAGACCGATCCTATTTCGCTGCCGTTAAGGGAAACCATTCTGCCGTACTCCTTCCGGGCCAGGAGGCCCGCGGCGGCGGTTCCAAGGCTGGTAGCCAGGACCCGGTCGGAAGCGCTCGGTATGCCCCCCCGCTGGACATAGCCCAGCACGGTGGCCCTGGTTTCCATCCCCGTCTCCCGTTCAATCTCCCGGGCCACCCGGTAGCCGATGGAGGGACTGCCTTCCTGTTCCCGCCGTCTTTTCCGCTCCTTCTTCTCCATCTTTGCCTCTTCCGCCGACAGGGCGCCCTCGGCAACTACGACGATGGAAAAGCTCTTTCCGCTCCGGGCACGGGCCGTCAAATGCCGGCCTATGGCTTTAATGTCGTAGGAAATCTCCGGGATGAGGATCACGTCCCCTCCCCCGGCAACGCCCGCAGAGAGGGCAAGCCAGCCGGCCTTATGACCCATCAGCTCAATAACCATTACCCGGTTATGGCTCTGGGCAGTGGAGTGGAGCCGGTCTATAGCTTCCGTGGCAATCGCTAGGGCGGAATGAAAACCAAAGGTCCGGTCTGTGCCGACTATGTCGTTATCAATGGTCTTGGGAAGCCCCAGGATATTAAGCCCCTCCTGGGCCAGCAGGTAGCCCGTGGTGTTGGTGCCGTTTCCGCCCAGAACCACCAGGCAGTCCAGTTTGAATTTGCGGTAATTTTCCTTAATTGCCGCCACCCTGCCTTCGACCATTTCATTGTCGACGCCATGGACGGCGCCGCCGGCCCGGTTCTTAAAGGGCTTTTCCCGGCTGGTTCCCAGGATAGTCCCCCCCCTGGTCAGGATGCCGGAAAAATCCCCGGGGTTAAGCTGCCGCACATCCCCGTCGATGAGCCCCCGGTATCCGTTGGCAATTCCCAGGATGTTCATTTGATAGCGGTTATAGGCGGCCCGGCACACTCCGCGGATGGCGGCGTTCAGGCCGGGACAATCCCCCCCCGCAGTCAAAATGCCGAAGGTCATTTCCATACTTCTATTATGAACTCAGGGTCCCGGCCAAAGCAAGTCCCTGAAAAACCGCGGGTTTCCGCCGGCGGACAGGTCTTTCAATTCTTGTCGTTTTGGATTAGGGTTTCTGATATGGTCAAAAAATATACGGGGCTTCCGCTCATCTTCACCATTGTTTTCATCATAGGCCTGGGTATCAGCGTAACCTTTGCCGCGGTCATTGCCTCTCAAAAAACGGGGGATTTTTTCTACAGCGGCTGGCCTGTTATTGCCGGAACCGGCAAGGGGCTCTACGGCATAAACCGTTTTGGCATCGCCAGACCCCTCTGGACCGGAGGACAGGTACGGAAGGTGCTGAAAAGCGAAACCTACTGGGCCATAATCAGCGACCGGGGAATCTTTGTTTCGGCGGATCTGTACCGCTGGGAAGAGCGGAATCGGGGGCTGCCGGTAAAAACCATCAAAATCTACAATGCGGCGGCGGTCTCCCCTTTTAATACGGGGGTCAGTTTTACCAGAGTTGTATGTGAAATTAAGGATCTGGAAATTGATCCCGCAGATCCGTCCGTTATGGTATGCGCGGCGAAGGACCGGGTCTTCCTCTCCCGGAATACGGGCCGGAGCTGGGAAGACCTGGGGAGGCCCGACTACAGGATCAACGGCGTTAAAGCGGTTTCCGCTGCCTTCATGCCTGCGGCCGCTTCCAGGGGGGCCGGGGAACTGGTGGTCTTTATGTCCCATGGAACCTATGGCGTCCATTACCTGATCCCCGGCAGGCCGGGAGCCCAGTGGACGACTCTGAACGAGGGGCTTGAACAACTGGAAACCACGGATAACCCCGATGAAGTTTCGGATATCGCTACGGTCCGTACCGGTACGGGAGAGACCGCCGTCTTCGCTTCTCAAAGTTTCCGCCGGCGCATATACCGGCTTGACTGGGAACGGAAATGTTTTACGCTCCTCTGGCGGGATACCGCCGGTTTCGGCGCTGTAGATTCCCTGGATGCGGGGAAAGAAACCCTGCGTTTTGTCCGGGAAGGAGCCGTGGCGGAATTGCCGTTCCGGCCTGAAGCGGCGGTATCCGTACCGGCGGCATCCATGCCGGCGGCGTCCATGCCGGTGAATATGCCGCCGCTGCGGTTCAGGCCGGATCTGCTGCGTTTCATCAGAAGCATACGAGCCGGCAGCGGCCTTAATCCTACAAGCGTGGTGATACGGGAGAAAAGTTTTCTCTATAATAAAGAGGCGATCCGTCTTTCGGAGCTGTGGCTTCTGGATGAAGCCGCCGGTACCGGCGCCGCGGAGAGGGCGGGGCTTTATCTGCCGGTGGATCATGCCCTGGACCCGTTCAGCCTCAAACCCTACCTGGATCTGATCAAGGCCCGGAACCTCAACATGGTTGTGATCGATATGAAGGACGACTACGGCCGGCTCCGCTTCAGTCCCGGAAATCCGGCAATCAGCGCCAAGGGCCGGGTCTTCAGACCGGTGGACATCGACGCTTTCCTCCAGGACATGCACAGCTGGAACATTTATGCCGTTGCCCGGGTGGTGGTGTTCAAAGATCCGGAACTTGCCCGGAAGGAGGGGGGTAAATATGCGGTCTGGGACAAAACCGCCGGCCGGCCCTGGACAGGATACCGCATCGTTGACGAAAAAGCGGTAAACTATGACGAACAGTGGGTAGACCCCTACTCGGAGGAAGTCTGGGAGTATACCGCCGCCGTGGCTGAGGAACTCCATAAACGGGGCTTTGATGAAATTCAGTTTGACTATATCCGTTTTCCCACCGACGGGGTAAACCTGGCCGATGCCTGCTACCGCTGGCAGAGTTCCGGCATGGACATGGAAAGCGCCCTCCATTCATTTCTGCGGCATATCCGTTCCCGGATCAGGGCTCCCATTTCCGTCGATATTTACGGCGCCAACGGCTGGTACCGCACCGGCGCCAGAACCGGTCAGGAGGTGGAACTCCTGGCCCCCTATGTGGATGTAATCTGCCCCATGTACTATCCCAGCCATTTTCAACAGGATTTCCTTGCCCAGGATCCGGCGGAACTGCGCCCCTGCCGGATCTACTACCAGGGAACCCTGCGGGCCCGCCATATCGCCCGGGGCCAGGTTGTGGTCAGGCCCTATACGCAGGCTTTTTACCTGAACGTATCCTTTGATAATGCCTACTACGGCCCCCTCTATGTACTCCGTGAAGCCGAAGGAGTACGCCGGGCCGGAAAGGGCGGCCTTACCTATTGGAACAATATGGGCCGCTACGACGACATTCCCTTCAGACACTGACCAGCTTCAAAAATTGGCGGGTCCGTTCTTCTTTGGGATTTTGAAACACCACCCCGGGGCTTCCTGATTCAAGGATCATTCCGTCTTCCATAAAAAGGACCCGGTCGGCGATCTCCCGGGCAAAATTCATCTCGTGGGTTACGATGATCATGGTCATTCCGCCCCCGGCCAATTCCTTGATAACGTTCAGCACCTCGCCGATCATCTCCGGGTCCAGGGCGCTGGTGGGCTCGTCGAAGAGCATAATGTCGGGGTTCATTGCCAGCGCCCGGGCAATGGCCACCCGCTGCTGCTGACCCCCGGAAAGCTGCCAGGGATAGGCGCCGGCCTTGTCCGAAAGACCCACCCGCTTTAGAAGCTCCAGGGCCCTTTCCTCGGCGTCCTTCTTATGCAGCACCTTCAATTCCACCGGAGCGAACATGATGTTCCGCTGGGCGGTCATGTGGGGGAAAAGGTTGAACTGCTGAAACACCATGCCGATGTTTCTGCGCACCCTGTTCAGGTTTACCTTGTGGCCGGTCATTTCACAGCCGTCCACAATCACCGTACCCGAGCTGGGCTTCTCCAGCATATTGATACAGCGCAGAAACGTGGACTTCCCCGAACCGGAGGGACCAATAACGCAGATCACGTCCCCCTCCCGGGCCTCCATGCTGATACCCTTGAGCACGTCAAGCTTCTTAAAGGATTTGCGAAGGTCCCTGACGATTACCTTTGCATCCCTGGAAGCATTAGCGTTTTCCATAATCGAGCCTCTTTTCAACATAGGCGGAGATCTGGGAAAGGATAGTGATGATGATCAGATACGCTAAACCTACAATGGTCCAGGTGGCAAAGGACTGCATGGTCCTGCCTATATAGATTTTTGCTTCGTACACAATTTCCGCCAGGCTGATGATCGATATGATTGAAGTATCCTTGAGGCTGATGATAAACTGGTTAACCAGGGCGGGAATGGAAATCCGCACGGCCTGGGGCAGGATAACCCTGAACATAGCCCGGTAATGGGAGAAACCCAGGCTTCTGGCGGCTTCCATCTGTCCCTTGTCGATAGCCTGAATGCCGCCCCGGAAAATTTCGGCGATATAGGCGCCGGCGTTGAGGCTCAGGGTGATGATCCCCGCCGCCAGAGGGGAAAGCCTGAAATTGACCCCCAGGGATTGAATAAGCTGCGGTACGCCGAAGTACACAAAAAAAGTCTGGACCAGGAGGGGGGTGCCCCTGATAGCCCAGATATAAACACGGGCGGCAAAACGCAGGATTTTGATCTTCGAGAGGCCCATGAGACAGGCAAAGAGTCCGAGAAAAACCGCCGCAATCAAGGCCAGTATCGTCGTCTCCACGGTAATGATCATCCCCCGCAGTAAGAGGGGGATGACATCCCGTATTACCCTCGCAAAATCCATACCTGCGTCCTATTCTCCGGCAGCCTGCAGATGTGGATTTTTTACATGAAGATGCAAAAAATCCTGATTAATAGACATGCCTTCGGAGAGCTTGTAAGGTATAAATATTTATACCATTTTGCGCGCGAAGCGCGGCAAATTCCTAGTTAGTAGCAATATACTTATCCAGGATCTTCTGATAAACGCCGTTACGCTTTACATTGACAAGGCCCTGATCGAACATCCTGAGCAGATCCTGGTTCTTGCCTTTGAGCACCGCAAAACCGTAGGAAGAGCCCCGCTCCATATCGGTTACCATTTTAAGGCCGTTTCCCTGGGAGATGCCGTAACCCATGACGGGATAATCCTCGAAACAGGCGGCGGAATTGCCCGACTTGACTTCCTCATACATAAAGGGAGATTCATCAAAGTAAACCAGGGTGAATTTATACTGCTCCGCGATAGATTCGGCAAAGGTTGCCCCCTCGGTACCGGTCTTAACCGCAACCCGTTTTCCCGCCAGATCCGCATAGCTCCTGATGCTGTTGTTATCCGCCCGGATAGCCATCACCACCCCGGAATCGTAATAGGGCTGGGAAAAGTCGTACTTCTGCTTCCGCTCGTCGGTGATACTCATCCCCGCAATGACCCCGTCGGCCTGGCTGGATTCCAGAGCCGCCACGGCGGCGCTGAACCCCAGGGGTTTCAGATCATAGGCAAAGCCCTGATCCCCGGCAATGGCCGCGAGGAGCTCAATGTCGATCCCCACATAATTGCTGCTTGCATCCTGGAACTCAAAGGGCGCAAAGGTGGTGTCGGTGGCGATGGTATACGCAGCGCTCTTGGCGGCGCCGCCCTTGGCATACAGGGTCCCCCCGGCAAACAGCACGGCGCAGACCAGCATACATACAAAAAGCTTTTTATTCATTCTTCGTGCCTCCTTAAAATGAATGGATCTACCATATCAGAAGCGGCCAACAACCGCAACCGGAGATCGCTCCCATTGTTTTCCCCCCTGCTTTATGCTACTATTCTGTCATGACCGCCGACGAACTTCGTACAAAATACATAGAATTCTTCAAATCCAAGGGCCACGCCCAGATCCAGGGCAAATCCCTGCTGCCCGAGAACGATCCTACCGTGCTCTTTACCACCGCCGGGATGCATCCCCTGGTTCCCTATCTTTTGGGGGAGGAACATCCCGCGGGAAAACGGCTGGTGGACTACCAAAAGTGCATACGCACCGGAGATATCGACTCCGTGGGGGATTCCAGCCACCTTACTTTTTTTGAAATGCTGGGGAACTGGTCCCTGGGGGATTACTTTAAGGAAGGGGCCATTGAGATGAGTTTTGAATTTCTCACCTCCCCCCGGTGGCTGGGCATCCCGGTAGAAAAACTCGGCGTTACGGTTTTTAAGGGTGAGGGTGAGGTCCCCCGGGATGATGAATCCGCCGCAGTCTGGAAGCGGCTGGGCATCCCGGAAAACCGCATCGCCTATCTCCCCCGGGAGGACAACTGGTGGGGCCCCGCGGGCAGTACCGGTCCCTGCGGCCCGGATTCGGAGATGTTCTACTATACAGGAGAGACCCCCTGTAGTCCTGACTGTAAACCCGGCTGTTCCTGCGGCAAATGGCTTGAAATCTGGAACGATGTATTTATGCAGTACAACAAAACCGCCCTCGGGGGCTACGAACCTCTGACCCGGAAGTGCGTGGATACCGGCATGGGTATAGAGCGGACCGTTACCATCCTTAACGGCAGATCCTCGGTCTACGATACGGATATCTTCATCCCCATCAGGCAGGCGGTGGAACGGGCCGTCAACTATACCTATGGCAGCGGAGGAGCCGGGGGTTCCGAAAAGGACAAATCGGTGCGGATCATCTGCGATCACCTCCGGGCCTCGGCCTTTATCCTGGGGGACCCCAAGGCGGTAAGCCCCTCCAACGTGGGAGCGGGCTATGTACTGCGGCGGCTTATACGCCGGGCGGTGCGCCACGGCCGCAAGCTGGGTATCGACGGCGGGAACGGGAATGCCGTGCTGCTCTCTCCCATTGCGGAGGTTCTCGTTGAACAGATGAAGGGCCCCTACCCGGAACTGCTGGAGAACAGGGCCCGTATAATTGAAGAACTGGACAACGAAGAAAGGAAATTCCTCGAAACCCTCCAGAAGGGGGAGCATGAGTTTGAAAAACTGCTCCCCAATCTGTTAAAAGATCCCCGGAAGATCATGTCCGGCCGGCTGGCCTTCAAGCTCTACGATACCTATGGTTTTCCCATTGAGCTTACCGAGGAGCTGGCCGCCGAAAAGGACATGACCGTAAACCGGGAGGAATTTGACGAGGCCTTTAAGAAGCATCAGGAGCTTTCCCGGGCCGGATCGGAACAGATCTTTAAGGGGGGCCTCCAGGATCACAGCGAAGCCACCACCAAATACCATACCGCCACCCATCTCCTCCACAAGGCCCTGAGGATGGTCCTGGGAGACCATGTGGCCCAGAAGGGCTCAAACATCACCTCGGAACGGATGCGTTTTGACTTTTCCCATAACGCCCCTATGACGGCGGAGGAAATCAAAAAGGTGGAGGCCATTGTCAACGAACAGATACGGCGGGATCTTCCGGTTACCATGGAGGTGATGAACCTGGACGCCGCCAGGGCCGCCGGGGCCATCGCCCTCTTTGGGGAAAAGTACGAATCCCAGGTCAAGGTCTATACGGTGGGTAATTCCCCTGCGGACTTCTTCTCCAAGGAAGTCTGCGGCGGCCCCCATGTGGAACGGACCGGAATCCTGGGACACTTTACAATCCAGAAGGAACAGTCCTCCGCCGCCGGAGTCCGCCGCATCAGGGCTGTTTTAACGGCGTAACAGGGGCGGACTCCGGAGAATTCGCAGAACAGGATCGGCTTAATGCGGACGCAGCCGGGCCCCGGAGGCTGGAAAAGACAGCCGGGTTAGGGTATTTTTACAGAGCAGTGGGAACAAAGCGGCCAATACCGCTGTTTTTGTTCCGTAACCAGGAGTATTTTTAGTTATTTTATACATAAGGATATATATGAAACGGCTTATAACCTTTGTTTTTAGTTTTTCCTTCTTCGGCGCCGCAGCCTTTGCCCAGTCGGATCTCCAGCCCGCCGCCATTGTCCGCTTAACCAAAAGCGAACCCATCACGGTTAAACAGCTTAAAGCTGAAGTCGAAAGGCTGGAAAAGGGCTCCCGCCGGACCCTGAACGAACAGGAGCGGCGGCAGGTGCTGGACGTGATGATCAACGAAAAACTCGCCATACAGGCGGCGGAACGGGACCGGATTACCGTGTCCGAGGGGGAAGTTACCCAGCAGGTACAGCAGCTCCGGACCGGCATGATCCAGACCCTGGGAAGGCAGCCCACGGATGAGGAATTTACCATTGCGGTAATGAACGAAACCGGCCTGGACGTTCCTTCGTTCAGAGAGCAGATCCGCCGCCAGCTCATCGTTCAAAAGTACCTGATGGCTCAAAAAAAGAATATCCTGGAATCCTTCCAGGTTCCTACGGAAGAAGAGATAGCCAATACCTATATCCTGGCAAAGGCCCAGTTTGTACGTCCCGATACGGTCCGTTTTTCCATGATCCAGGTTCCCTTTAATCCCGACGGCTCCGATAAAAGCCGGGCCCGGGAGCTGGCGGACCGGCTGGTCAGGGATATCGGGAGCAACCCCACCAAATTTGACGAAGCGTCGATCCGGGCTCAGGCCCAGGGATCGGGATACCGGGCCGGGGACGGGGGCTACCTGCCCCGGAACATGCAGGCCCAGCAGGTGGTGGGGCAGGAGTTTATGGACGCCGCCTTTGCCCTCAGGCAGGGAGAGGTATCCAGGCTGATTGAAGGCCCCCGGGGCTTTCAGATTGTCAAAATAACCGAAAAGTACGAGCAGAAAAACCTTGATCTGGACGATCTGGTTCAGCCCGGCAGCCGGATGACGGTGCGGGAGTACATCGGCAATATGATGCTACAGGAACGGCAGCAGGCGGTCATCGAAAAGGCTACTGCGGAATTGGTTACCGAACTGAGAAGGGGAAACAGCTTCCAGATTTTTGAAAACAATCTCCGCTGGTAACTATGGCGTCGCGCAGAAAGGGGCGGATACTGGCCTTTCAGGCCCTCTACGCCTGGGAGGCCGCCGGGACTCCCATGGAGGAACTAACGGCCTTTTCCTGGCTGGAACAGCCGCCGGATGAAAAAACCGCCGCCTTTTCCCGGCTCCTCATAGGGGGAACCATAGAAAACAGCCGGGAAGTGGACCGCATGATCCGTTCCCATTTAAAAAACTGGGATTTCTCCCGTCTTAACCGGGTCGATTTAGCGGTGCTGCGGATGAGCGCCTATACCCTTATGTACCAGCGGGAAGTGCCCCCTTCCATTGTAATTGATGAAGCCATCGGCATATCGAAAGAATTCGGCGCCGATGATTCCTACCGCTTTATTAACGGCGTCCTGGACAGCATACGAAAATCCGTCAACGAACCGGTCTCCCCGGAGACGGCGGTTCCGCAGATAAGGTGAACTATGACCTTTTACAAACAGCGGCAGCCGGACAGTTCCCCGCGTTCCCTCCTCCTGGGGGTCTGTGCGCTGGGCCTCTCTCTGTCTTTGGCGCTTGCCGGGGCCTTCTGCTTTATCCGTTTTTCCTCCGGCCTTGGAGCGGAGACAAAAGGGGACGGCGCCTTTTACAGCCTCTTGAAAGAGTACGACGGCGCCCTGGCCGCAGGAAGCGGCGCCCAAAGGCTTGCGGGTCTTTTGGATCGGCTTGAAAAAAAAGCCCTGGATGTGGAATCCTGTCTTTCGGTTTTGAAACGGCGGCGGGCCCTTGCGCTGGAAGACATGCTTACGGACAATTACCGGGCCGCCCTTAACCGGGCGGTAAAGGCATTCCCCTTTTCCCAGCCCCTGGCGGCTCTGGCGGCGGAGTTTCTCCTTGCGGACAACCCGGAACCGCAGGGTTCCGCCGCGGCGGAGCTGGCCGCCCGGGCTTCGGTAATAACGGACCGGCCCCTGCTGGCCTTTGCCCTTTACGCCCTGGCGGGTGAATTTGAATCCCCCGAAGACGCCGCCGCCGTTCCCCAGGGGGAGCGGCTCTTTGCCGCTGCGGCCCCTCTCCTCCGGGGCGGCGAACAAACTCAGATTATCACGGATCTTGCGATCCTGCGCCTGTTGAAGGGGGATATCCAGGGGGCCGCCGCCCTGATCAACGCCCTCCTTGCCGCCGTTCCCGCGGATGGGACAATCGGCGAAACCTATCAATTTGCGGCGGAATTCCTCTACGATTACGGCGACCCCCTGGAGGCGGCCCGGCTCTTCGCCAGAATGCCCGGGGAGGAAAACCTGGGCCGTCAGGGGGACGCCCTTGTTCTGGCGGGTTACAGGCCCCGGAGTATATGGCTGTCTATTGTCTCCCCGGGATGGAATTCGGCGGCGGGAAAAACGGCGGAGACCCCTCTCCTGATGCGGACCTTGTACAACCTGGCCTCAAGCGCCGGTACCAGAGAAGAAAAGCTGAACTACCTGGAACAGCTTATTTCCCGGAGCGCCGGAGCCGCCGGAGACGAGGGAATCACCTTCGGCATCATCCAGTATACCCGGCTCTTTGACAGTTCCCGGGCCATAGCGATTCTTGAAGGACTTGACCGGACGGATAACGGCCTCTTGGATCTGGAATGGTACCGCCGCCGCCGGGACGAGTGGAGCCTGGAACGGAGTCTTGCCGAGACATGGCTGCTTCTGGGCCGCCACCCTGAAGACGGCCGCATCTACCAGTGGGGGGCCTATTACTTCGACTATCAGCGCCGTTACAGCGACACCGCGGCGTTGCTGCAGAATGCGGCCTACAATCACATCGAAGGCCCCTGGATCAGCCTCCATGAGGGGATCCGGCTGATCCGGGAAGGGCAGCTTGAAGCCGGCGAGGCCCGGCTGCGATCCATACCCTCCGCTCCCTGGCAGGTTCCGGCAAACCTGGCCCGTGTCCTCGAAGCCCGCCGCGCCCCCGCCGCCGCCCTGAAAAGCTATGAAACCGCCGCCGCCCTCGCCGGGAACCCCAGGGACGCCGCCAGGATACAGCTGCGTATAGCCCGCTGTCTCAGGGCGCTGGGCAGAGACGGGGAAATACGGCGGGTCCTGCAATATGCCCTGGACCTGGACCCGGATAATCTCAATGTACGGCTGGAACTTCACCGCCTGGATACTTTGGGGCTCTAATATTCTTGACCCCCGGCTCCCTTTTTTGTATATTCTATTTACAAATACCCTAAATAATTCAATGGAGGACGCTATGAAGGTAAAGCCCTTGGCCGACCGGGTCATGGTTAAACTTGAAAAGAACGAAGCCAAGACCGCCGGCGGCATCATCATCCCGGATACTGCCCAGGAAAAAACCCAGACCGGTACTGTTATAGAGGTCGGGGACGACAAGGAAGTGATCAAGGTGAAAGCGGGACAGAAGGTCATGTACGACAAATACGCCGGAACCCAGGTCAAAATTGACGGGGTAGAACACCTTATCCTCAAAATGTCGGATATTATTGCGGTTATTGAGTAAACAGCCAAGAGCGGAAAACCCGGCTAGACCGGGTTTTTCCCCGGCGATTGAAAAAATGAGTCATTATGACCCGTCTTTTCTCCGCTTTAGGGAAAGGGGGTCATTTTGCGTCTCTTAGCCCTTTTTCATTTTTGCGGATTTATATAAGCTTTTCATAATTACTTATACAGTAAGGAATTACGAAACGTCTCCCACTTGGCATGGTTTTTGCTTCATAATAAGTAACCATTAACGAGGGAGGCACGTACATGACTTCAGTAAAAACCGGCAAGACCATGCCGGTCACGACCGATGAAAACATTCTTTCTATCTATTTAAAAGAAATCAACCGTATTCCCCTTTTGACCAGGGAAGAGGAAAATGAGGTTGCCCGGAAAGCGGCTAAAGGAAACAAGGCCGCCCAGGACCGGCTGGTAAGCGCGAATCTTCGCTTTGTGGTAAATGTGGCGAAAAAATATCAAGGCCAGGGCCTGCCCCTGCCGGATCTTATCAGCGAGGGTAATATCGGACTCCTCAACGCCATTGAACGGTACGACCCGGATAAGGGCTATCACTTCATCTCCTATGCGGTCTGGTGGATACGCCAGGCGGTGTTGAAGGCTATCTGCGAAAAATCCAGGATGATCCGGCTGCCCCTTAACCGGGCCAACGAGCTGGTTCAGATTGAAAAGGCCCGGAAGCTGGTTCAGGATGAACACGGCGAAGGGGAGCTGCGGGAAATCGCCCGGCTCCTGGACATGGAGCAGTCCCATGTGGCGTCCCTGCTCAATATCAGCCGGGATCTGATGTCTCTGGAAAACCCCGTCTATGATGAAAAAGATTCTTCCCTGCTGGGGGATTTTATCGAGGACGACAGCTATGAATCGCCGGAGAAACATGCGGAAAACACCGCCCTCAAAGACGACATTGAGGCCGTACTAGGCACCCTGAACCGGAAAGAGGCGGACATCATCCGTTTCCGTTACGGTATCGGGAATACGGTTCCCCTGTCCCTTAAAGAAATCGGCGACCGCTTCAATCTGACCAAGGAACGGATACGTCAAATTGAAAAGAAAGCGCTGAAACGGCTGCAGCATCCCGCCCGCAGGCAGATGCTTGAAAGTTATGTAGCCTGAGTATGGCGGATATTCCCATCCCATTCCTCCCGGCGGGGGCTGTCTTTGACATGGACGGCCTCCTTCTGGATACCGAGAGACCCGTTCTTGTCCTCTGGATCGAGTTAAGCCGGAAGCTGGGCTGGGATGTCTCCGAAGAGACGGTTCTCCGGACCGTAGGGGTCAACGAGACCGACACCCGGGCGGCCTTTATAAATGTTCACGGGCCGGAATTCCCCTACGACCGGATCCGGGATGAGCTGATACGGACATTCGCCGAACGGGCCGGGAAAGAGGGCATCCCCTGCCGGCCGGGACTGCCGACGCTGCTGGAACGGCTTGAGGGACTCGGCGTTCCCATGGGCATAGCCACTTCCTCGGACCGGGAAGCCGCCCTTTGGAAGCTAGACCGCGCCGGACTTGGCGGCAGGTTTTCCGTTCTGGTCTGCGGGGATGAAGTATCCCGGGGTAAACCCGCCCCGGACATCTTCCTCCTGGCGGCGGAAAAGCTGGGGAAACCACCGGCGGAATGTGTGGGCTTTGAAGATTCCCCCGCCGGGCTTTGGGCCCTCCATAATGCAGGGATACCTTCGGTCTTTATCAAAGATATTATCGAACCCCCCGGGGATATCCTCAAAACCGTCTGGCGGCGATGCGCCGATCTTGCGGAGGCGGCGGCGCTTTTTGGGCCGCCCTGTCCAAAGGCATAAGCCTTCGGACGGCGCTATTGTACCTGGGTAATTTTACTTGAATAGAGGAAGGTTCCCGCTTTCAGTCCCTTTTTTCTGGCAATATAATTGCTGAACGCCTGAACCGGAACAATATTGATCATAGCCGCAAGTTCAGGAACGGGGTAACGCTGATTGATAACCAGCATATTGTCCTGAGTTTTTTCCGTTCCATCGGTAACCAGCACTGCCCTGCCGCCTTTTCCGGCAATTTCCTTTGCAAGGCGGAACTGCATTTCATAACATTGATCCCTTGAAGCGAAAATAAAGGCGGAAAAATTTTCCCCCAGCATTTCGTAAGGACCATGCCGGAACTGCCCCGAATCAAACGGAATAGAAGGATACTTGGCTACTTCCTTGGTGAACAATGCTCCTGAATCAACTGTGGCCAGACTGTACCCTCTGCCTATCAGAACTACATAAGGAGGCATCTCGAGGAAACGTTCAAGATCCATAGACAGCGTTTCAAACTGGTTCACCGTGTCCTCAAGAACGGCAATAAGCTCCCCAATCGGAGCATAGGATTCCTCTGTCCATGCGCCGGTAAAAACCTTCGCCAGTATATGCAGCAGCATCAGGGGCGCAAGATAGGTCCGGGTACTTACCGCCTCTTCCGGCGAGATCTGCAGGTTAAGCATAAGATTTGAGCCTAAACCGAGAGGACTTTCGGGATCATTACAAAGTCCCACGATATAACATCGTCTCTTGATTTTTTCAACCAGATCCGCTACTTCTCCGCTGCGTCCCGACTGGGATACTATGACCAGGAGAGAATCGGCGCCGATTGAATCAAGTTCATAATGCAAAAGCTGACTTGCCGTAACGGCATAACAGCGGATGCCTTTATTGCGGAGTATCGTAACCGCATTATAACAGGCAAAATAGGAGCTTCCCATACCTGTAAAAATAATGTGTTTGAAGGGCCGGGTCGCAGCTTCGGCAAGAGCCAGCGGATACTCCTTGCTGCGGTAATGCTGCAGGGCCCTGCGCATATCCTCAGCCTGAGAGAAGATATCCTGTTCATAGATATTCATGTAAAACTCCTTAGGTAAGCAAAAAATGCTCAATATATGCAATTATCGCATCTATATCGGCGGAAAAACCCTGTTTTACATAGAGGGAAGCGCTTATATCCGCCAGGTACAGGCACGATGTACTGTCAAGGCCGCATAATTTACCCAGGCAGTAACCGGCGTTAAAATTGTCTCCCGCGCCGGTAAGAATGACAGGCGGCTGTACCGTAATCCCCCGGACTGTCCTGCAGGTTTTTTTGTCTGCCGCCGCCGCTAAACCGGCGCCGTGGATCACCACTTCCTCCAGCGCCATGGCTTCGGCCAGTTTTACCGCCATAGTTTCATCAAAAGCTTTTTCCCGGAGCTTAAAAAAATGATTATAGACAAATACCGTTTCCTTCCGGTTTAGCCCCAGTATGATATCAAACCAGGGAGAGAGCCTTTCCATTAAACGGAAGAGATCTCTGAACTGCTCCTCCGATTTACCCGAAGGATCGGCAAGATCGAAAAAGCAGAGGCGTTTCCTGTCTTTAAGCGGCCCGGAAAGAATGCCAAGCATTCCTTCCAGTATATCGTTTGATCTGGAAAGGCCGCTCCAGTTGGTAATCCCTACAATATCCGCTTCATGGATCAAGGCGAAGAGTTTTTCTTCTCCAAGAACGGAGACCAGCCTTTTCCAGTCAATGCGGTCAAGCGCTTCAGTCTCGGCCAGCATTATCTTGGCATCGTTAAATTCAAGGGCCAGGGTAAAAGCGTTCTGTTCCACCGGGAAAAGCGCTGCTTTTTTTGCAAGCTTATCAAAGGCGGAATTTATTTCAGGATACCCGAAGGCGCCTATGCAGGAAACGGCGATATTTTTTGCAGCAAGGCTCTCCGCCATCAAGGGGCCGTTTCCGCCTATTTTTTCGCTTATCCGCTTTATCGCAATATCCTGGCTGCTGCCCGGCTGCTCCTGTATATGCCGGGCAAAATCACCTATATATTCAAAAAGGTCAGGCGGTTCCATCTGGTTTTTTTTCAGCCGTACAACCCTGTCAACATAGCCGTCAAAGCCGATGAGAGCTGTCCCCGGAGATCCGGCGGATTTTAAGGAACGGAGCTTATCCGCCAGGGCAGTAAGTATACCGGCGCCGGACATGCTATTCCTTTACAGAACCTTCGGTCAGTCCGTTAATAATATAGCGCTGAAGCGCCAGAGCCGCCAATATGGGAGGAAGGGATGCGATAATGCCTCCTGTCGTCATCAATCCGTAATCGATCATATGCCGGGTGGTAAATTCGGAAATTGCCACCGTCAAAGTTTTGGAATTATAGGTTGCGGTAAAAATAAGGGCAAAGAGAAATTCATCCCAGCAGGCAAGCATGGCAAAGATAATGGTTGTGATTATTCCGGGAAGGGCCATGGGAATAACGATGCGCCTGATAATGGCAAGGCGCCCTGCCCCGTCAATAAGAGCCGCTTCTTCCATGGATACCGGAATGGTCTCAAAGTATCCCCTTAATATCCAGATGACGAAGGGAAGTACGAAGCTGCTGTATACAATAACCAAAAATATTTTCGTATCCGCAAGGTTAAGATGACGCATTATCATATACAGGGGAAGAACCAGGGCTATCTCGGGAAGCATCCTCAAGGAGATAACGGACAGCATCAGCTGGTTTTTCATTCTGAACCTGAGCCGGGCAAATGCGTAGGCCGCCGGAATTCCCGCGGCAAGACAGAGGCCGGTAGCGCCCAAAGAAACTACAGAACTATTAAGCAGGGCCGTACCAAAGTCGGGTAATTCCCCCATGCTTATAGAGGCGCTTGAGGAACCGAGAAGTTTTAGGTAATTGTCCGCCGTCGGATTATGCGGAATCCAATGCGGCGGCACTGCTATCAGCTCAACCTTGGGAGATATGGACGAAATAAAAAGCCATATAAAAGGGAGAAAAACAAAAAGCATCAGCGCAGCCGCCGCCAGATGTATCAAAAAGGTATGAAAAGGTTTTCGCCTCATGTTCTAGTCCTTTGTATTGAGCAGTCTAATGTAGACAAACGCCAAAAGAAAAATCACGAATGAAACCAGATAGGACAGGGCGGCGCCGTAACCGAATTTTGAATACTGAAAGGATGTCTGGTAAGTATAATAGGAAATTACCTGAGTTCCGTTGGCAGGACCGCCTTTGGTCATAGTGTAGACTATATCAAATACCTTAAAGGCTTCCATGGTCCTCATTACAAGGCATACCAATATAGAAGGCTTTAACACAGGAAGGGTAATGCGAAAAAAACGCTGCAGGGGCCCGGCCCCGTCAATTTTTGAAGACTCATAAAATGACTGGGGAATTGTCTGGAGGCCCGCTAACAGAATAAAGGTCATCATGGGGAAATTCTTCCACACATCCGCCAGAATTACCGAATTCATAGCGGAAAAACTGCTTCCAAGCCAAGCCGCATAGGCTTTGATAAAACCCAATTGTTTTAAAAGGGCATTAAGCGATCCATAACTTGAATTGAAAATCCAGCTCCACAAAACGCCGTTGACTACCGTCGGCAGCGCCCAGGGCAGGATTAACACGGCACGGGCTATGCCGCGCCATTTAAATTTCTGATGCAGCAGCAGGGCGGTCAAAAGACCAATTATAAATTCCAGAGAAACCGACACAATGGTAAAATATGCTGTTCTGAGGGAAGATTCCCAGAAAAAGCGCTGGGTCAGGATGTCGGCATAATTTTTCAAGCCCGTCCAGCTTCGGTTTAAGCCCTGGGTCTGCATTAAGCTTAGAAAGAATGCATACAAGAGGGGAATAACAATAACGGAGATCAGCACCGCTGCCGCGGGAAGAATAAACCAAATCGGATTGTTAATTGCCTTTTTCCGCATGCATCCCCCTGCCAAAGTAAAAGTTCCGGACCGGTTTTCCCGGCCCGGAACTTTACGCCCGCTAATAGTTCTTCGCTATACCTTCCAGTGTCTTCTGGGCATCGTTTAAGGCCTGTTCCGGCGGCTTCTTGCCGGTCAGGGCATTTTGCAGTTCTACCTGAAGATTGTCGGAAAATTCATTATACCAAACCAAGGCAGGCCTGTTATAGGCGGTGGCAACCTGGGCCAGCATATCCGGCAGAGCCGGGTGACCGGCAACCAACTCAGGGTCCGTATACAGATCATTCCAAATCGGCAGAGCGCCCGCTTCAACAGCCTGACGTTTCTGAATATCCCGCTGGGCCAGGAAGACGATAAACTTCCAGGCTTCATCTTTATGCTTTGACGTAGTGGTAACCGAAAGTCCCATGCTGCCGGCGCAGGTAGCGCTTCTGATGCCGCCGCTGCCGGGAACGAGCATCACCCCGACATTGTTCTGTACAGAGGACTGGCTGGGATCGTTAAACAGGCTCCAGGCAAAACTCCAGTTAATCGCAAAGGGAGTCTTGCCCTGGCTGAACAGTTCGATTACATTCCTGTCATCGGAAGTAATGGAGGCGGGAGAAGAAATCTTGGTCTTATACAGGCTGTCCGCCATATATTGAAGGGCCGCTATATTTTCCTTCCGGTTTACTGTAGGCTGATGGGTATTTTCGTCCGCCAGGGCTCCGCCAAAGCCTTTTACAAAGGTCATGTAGTAGCAGATAAGCCCTTCGGCCTGAGCCCAGCCCCAGATCGAACCATACTCGGCAAGTCCCTTTTGCTGTATCTCCTGATTGACCGCAGTAAATTCATCCCAGGTTGCGGGAGGACTGGAAATACCTGCCCGCTGCAAAATGTCTTTATTGTAATACATAAAGAAAAGATCGTTAAACATAGGCAGGCCGTAATACTTTCCTTCATATTTAAGGATATCCAGGGCCACCGGAGCGATATTCTGCTTCATGTCATCGGTGAGGCGGTCGTCTATATTTTCAATATACCCGCTGGTTACATACTCCGGGGTCCAGATGCAGTCTACGTCGATTACATCATAGGTGTCGGTTCCGCTGGCAAGGGCAGTTATTTCCTTTTGATGCAGGGCGTCATAGCCGACAGAAGTAAAGTTTACCTTTATGCCGGGATTTGCCGCTTCAAATTCCGGTATAACACTGGTCCTGAACCCGGCAAAATCATCGCTGGAAAGCACGTTGATAACAATATCACCGTTTTCTTTCCCGCCGCAGCCTGCCAGAACGACGGCTAAACCCAGGGCTGCCGCTGTCCGCGCAAAAAATTTTCTTTTCATTTTTTCCCCCTTGCATATTATTGGCTCCGTTTATCGAAGCATCAAGCCACTATTATCCCTGCTTTTTTCCCCTGCATTTTTTTCAAAGCCCCCTGGCTGCACTTATTGTCGGTTATAAAAGCGCTTACCGTATCAAAGTCCGCATAGCGGACCAGGGATTTTTTTCCCACCTTGCTGCTGTCCGCCAGAATAATTACGCCGGCGGAGTTGGCCGAAATAACTCTTTTGTACTCCGCATCATTCGTGGAGGGAACCATAAAACCGGCGTCCGCATCCACCCCTTCTGCGCCAAAAAAGGCTGCATCCACGTTCAGCCGGGCCATGTAGGTACAGGTCGCTGCATCATAAAAACCCATGGATTTATGATCCAGCGCGCCGGGAACCACAAGACAAGCTATGTGGGGAAAATTACAGAGCACATTAATAACCAGAAGAGAATTGGTTATTACCGTAAGATTCTTCATCTGGATGATCTCATAGGCCAGCTCCCGCACGGTAGTGCCATTATCAAAAAATACCGTGGAACCCTCGGAGATAAACTGTACCGCCCTTTTAGCGATACGCTTCTTCTCTTTCAACATCTGATTGTCTTTCAGGCTGCTGCTCAACTCCAGGGTCGTCCCCGAATTCAGATAGGCAACCCCCCGGTTAATCGTTAAAAATCCCTGATTTTCAAGCTGGAGCAGGTCCCGGCGTATGGTCATAACCGATACGTTAAAGAAACCCGCCATGACCTGGAGCTTCGCGGAATAATGGCTGTTCATGTATTCTATTAATTCTTTTTTCCGTATGGTCCCCGTCATTATTTCCCCGCAAGATTGTTATCGTCCATGTTATGTTAACATCATCTCTCTGGATTATCAAGTTTATAGATGTAAAAAATCGACAATTCCAGGGGAATTTCTTTGTTTTTTTGATATTTTAACATTTGTTCCATCGTCCAGAGGGAACGATTGTACTTTTTGCCCCGTATAGGGTACTATCGTCCTATGCGCTTTACTAAAACCCTTATACCTACCCTGCGGGAGGTTCCCGCCGATGCAGTGATTGCCAGCCACCGGCTGATGTTCCGTTCCGGGATGCTCCGCAGGCTCGGCAACGGTCTTTTTGCCTATATGCCTCTGGGGCTCCGCTCGTTCAGAAAGGTGGAGCAGATAATCCGGGAGGAGATGGACGCCATCGGCTCCCTGGAGATTAAACCCGCGGTAGTGGTTCCGGGCGAATTGTGGAAGGAATCGGGCCGCTGGGAAACTATGGGAGAGGCGCTGCTACGGGTTAAAAACCGGCTGGGGGGGGACCTGGTGGTTTCCCCCACGGCGGAAGAAGCCTTTACAGCCCTGGTCCGGGACGAGCTTTCCAGTTACCGTCAGCTTCCCCTATGCCTCTATCAGATCAACACTAAGTACCGGGACGAGATCCGCCCCCGCTATGGGGTTATGCGGGGCCGGGAATTTGTGATGAAGGACGCCTATTCCTTCCATGCCGGCGATGCAAGCCTGGACGAAGGCTACCGGGCCATGGGCCGGGCCTACCGGCGTATCTTTAAGCGCTGCGGCCTTACGGTTATTCCCGTCCGGGCCGATTCGGGGGCCATGGGGGGGAGCGGTTCCGAAGAGTTCATGGTAGAAAGCGATATCGGGGACAACACCCTGCTCCTCTGCCGGTCCTGCGACTATGCGGCCAATGTGGAAAAGGCGGACTGCAAATTGGACTATTCCCCCCGCTTTTCACCGGACGCCGCCAGGACCGCCGCCGCCGCTGTTCCGGGTATTGAAAAAATAGATACCCCCGAAGTAAGGACCATTGAAGAACTCTGCGCCTTCCTCAAGACGGAGGCAAAGGGGTTTATTAAAACCTTAATCTACCGGGCGGTAAACGTGGAACTGGACCTTTCCGGCGCGCCCGGGGGGGCCGGAAAGGAACGCCGGAAAGGCGGCGGCGCGGCGGCGGTCTATCCCGAGGCCTTCTTTGCCGTGGCCATCAGGGGGGATCTGGATGTGAACGAGGTTAAACTTGCCGCCGTCCTCAAGGCATCGGAGCTGGCCCTGGCCGCCGATGCGGACGTAGAACGCATTACGGGGGCCCCCGTGGGCTTTGCCGGACCGGTGGGCCTTAGGGGAATTCCCGTAATCATCGATCAAACCGTTACGGCAATGAACGACGCCGTTACCGGCGCACTGGCCAAAGACACTCACTATATCCATGCCGCTTATGGCCGGGATTTTGAGGCCTGGATGACCGCAGATATCCGTACCGTCAGGGCCGGGGACCACTGCCCCCTCTGCGGCGGGGAACTTTACGAAAAGAAAGGCAACGAGCTGGGGCACATCTTCAAGCTGGGGTACAAGTATACCAAATCCCTGGGGGCCGCCTATCTTGATGAAAACGGAAAAAGCCAGACCCCCGTCATGGGCTGCTACGGCATAGGTTTGGACCGGACCCTGGCCAGCGTCATTGAAGAGCACCACGACGAGGCGGGGATCATCTGGCCCATGACCGTGGCGCCCTATCAGGTGATCATCATCCCCATTAAATACGACGGGGCCATGAAGGCGGCGGCGGACAGCCTGGCCGCCGGTCTGGAAAAGGCGGGGATCGAAGCGCTGGTGGATGACCGCAATGAACGGCCCGGCGTCAAATTCAACGATGCGGACCTCCTGGGCATCCCCCTGCGGGT